>NZ_CP108067.1:7275000-7575000 GCF_036178145.1 Streptomyces sp. NBC_00273
TACCGATTGCAGACAAACGTTCTGCACGGTCAGCTCATGGGTGGAACGTTGATTAGTTGGCATCTTCGGTCTGATGGTTCTCGAGTACTGCTTCGGCGTGGAAAGAGGAGACGGATGAACGGAGATGCTTGGCACGTTGTTGGGTCCTGAAGGTACGGCCGTAAGGTCATGTCTTCAGTGCCGGCCCCAGTGAAGCATTCCTTAGGGAGTGTGTGATGGGTGGCTGGTCGTTGTTTGAGAACTACACAGTGGACGCGAGCATCTGTGGCCAAGTTTTTAAGGGCGCACGGTGGATGCCTTGGCACCAGGAACCGATGAAGGACGTGAGAGGCCGCGATAGGCCCCGGGGAGCTGCCAACTGAGCTTTGATCCGGGGGTGTCCGAATGGGGAAACCCGGCAGTCGTCATGGGCTGTCACCCACTGCTGAACACATAGGCAGTGTGGAGGGAACGAGGGGAAGTGAAACATCTCAGTACCCTCAGGAAGAGAAAACAACCGTGATTCCGGGAGTAGTGGCGAGCGAAACCGGATGAGGCCAAACCGTATGCGTGTGATACCCGGCAGGGGTTGCGCATGCGGGGTTGTGGGAATGAGCTTGATCGGTCTGCCGGCCGGTCGGCGAGTCAGAAACCGTTGATGTAGTCGAAGGACATGCGAAAGGTCCGGCGTAGAGGGTAAGACCCCCGTAGACGAAACATCAGCGGCTTGCTTGCTCATCTCCCAAGTAGCACGGGGCCCGAGAAATCCCGTGTGAATCTGGCGGGACCACCCGCTAAGCCTAAATATTCCCTGGTGACCGATAGCGGATAGTACCGTGAGGGAATGGTGAAAAGTACCGCGGGAGCGGAGTGAAATAGTACCTGAAACCGTGTGCCTACAAGCCGTGGGAGCGTCGCTCATTGGGTTTACCCAATGGGTCGTGACTGCGTGCCTTTTGAAGAATGAGCCTGCGAGTTAGCGGTGTGTAGCGAGGTTAACCCGTGTGGGGAAGCCGTAGCGAAAGCGAGTCCGAATAGGGCGATTGAGTTGCACGCTCTAGACCCGAAGCGGAGTGATCTAGCCATGGGCAGGTTGAAGCGGAGGTAAGACTTCGTGGAGGACCGAACCCACCAGGGTTGAAAACCTGGGGGATGACCTGTGGTTAGGGGTGAAAGGCCAATCAAACTCCGTGATAGCTGGTTCTCCCCGAAATGCATTTAGGTGCAGCGTCGTGTGTTTCTTGCCGGAGGTAGAGCACTGGATAGGCGATGGGCCCTACCGGGTTACTGACCTTAGCCAAACTCCGAATGCCGGTAAGTGAGAGCACGGCAGTGAGACTGTGGGGGATAAGCTCCATGGTCGAGAGGGAAACAGCCCAGAGCATCGACTAAGGCCCCTAAGCGTACGCTAAGTGGGAAAGGATGTGGAGTCGCAGAGACAACCAGGAGGTTGGCTTAGAAGCAGCCACCCTTGAAAGAGTGCGTAATAGCTCACTGGTCAAGTGATTCCGCGCCGACAATGTAGCGGGGCTCAAGCGTACCGCCGAAGTCGTGTCATTGCAGCAATAGGGCCAACGCCCGCTGTGATGGGTAGGGGAGCGTCGTGTGCCGGGTGAAGCAGCAGCGGAAGCTAGTTGTGGACGGTTCACGAGTGAGAATGCAGGCATGAGTAGCGATACACACGTGAGAAACGTGTGCGCCGATTGACTAAGGGTTCCTGGGTCAAGCTGATCTGCCCAGGGTAAGTCGGGACCTAAGGCGAGGCCGACAGGCGTAGTCGATGGACAACCGGTTGATATTCCGGTACCCGCTTTGAAACGCCCAATATCGAATCAGGCGATGCTAAGTCCGTGAAGCCGTTCCGGACCCTTCGGGGAAAGGAAAGTGGTGGAGCCGACGAACCAGACTTGTAGTAGGTAAGCGATGGGGTGACGCAGGAAGGTAGTCCAGCCCGGGCGGTGGTAGTCCCGGGGTAAGGGTGTAGGCCGAGGGGTAGGCAAATCCGTCCCTCATTAAGGCTGAGACCTGATGCCGAGCCGATTGTGGTGAAGTGGATGATCCTATGCTGTCGAGAAAAGCCTCTAGCGAGTTTCATGGCGGCCCGTACCCTAAACCGACTCAGGTGGTCAGGTAGAGAATACCGAGGCGTTCGGGTGAACTATGGTTAAGGAACTCGGCAAAATGCCCCCGTAACTTCGGGAGAAGGGGGGCCATCACTGGTGATAGCACTTGCTGCTTGAGCTGGGGGTGGCCGCAGAGACCAGCGAGAAGCGACTGTTTACTAAAAACACAGGTCCGTGCGAAGCCGTAAGGCGATGTATACGGACTGACGCCTGCCCGGTGCTGGAACGTTAAGGGGACCGGTTAGTGACCTTTCGGGGTTGCGAAGCTGAGAACTTAAGCGCCAGTAAACGGCGGTGGTAACTATAACCATCCTAAGGTAGCGAAATTCCTTGTCGGGTAAGTTCCGACCTGCACGAATGGCGTAACGACTTCTCGACTGTCTCAACCATAGGCCCGGTGAAATTGCACTACGAGTAAAGATGCTCGTTTCGCGCAGCAGGACGGAAAGACCCCGGGACCTTTACTACAGTTTGATATTGGTGTTCGGTTCGGCTTGTGTAGGATAGGTGGGAGACTTTGAAGCAGCCACGCCAGTGGTTGTGGAGTCGCCGTTGAAATACCACTCTGGTCGTGCTGGATGTCTAACCTCGGTCCGTGATCCGGATCAGGGACAGTGTCTGATGGGTAGTTTAACTGGGGCGGTTGCCTCCCAAAGGGTAACGGAGGCGCCCAAAGGTTCCCTCAGCCTGGTTGGCAATCAGGTGTTGAGTGTAAGTGCACAAGGGAGCTTGACTGTGAGACCGACGGGTCGAGCAGGGACGAAAGTCGGGACTAGTGATCCGGCGGTGGCTTGTGGAAGCGCCGTCGCTCAACGGATAAAAGGTACCCCGGGGATAACAGGCTGATCTTCCCCAAGAGTCCATATCGACGGGATGGTTTGGCACCTCGATGTCGGCTCGTCGCATCCTGGGGCTGGAGTCGGTCCCAAGGGTTGGGCTGTTCGCCCATTAAAGCGGTACGCGAGCTGGGTTTAGAACGTCGTGAGACAGTTCGGTCCCTATCCGCTGTGCGCGTAGGAATATTGAGAAGGGCTGTCCCTAGTACGAGAGGACCGGGACGGACGAACCTCTGGTGTGCCAGTTGTCCTGCCAAGGGCATGGCTGGTTGGCTACGTTCGGGAGGGATAACCGCTGAAAGCATCTAAGCGGGAAGCCTGCTTCAAGATGAGTATTCCCACCTCCTTGAGAGGGTAAGGCTCCCAGTAGACGACTGGGTTGATAGGCCAGATGTGGAAGCCCGGTAACGGGTGAAGCTGACTGGTACTAATAGGCCGAGGGCTTGTCCTCAGTTGCTCGCGTCCACTGTGTTAGTTCTGAAGCAACGAACAGTTGCTGGTTTCTAGAGCTAGAACATAACTACAAAGTGTGCTTGTTCGCTCGAAACCGATAGGGTTTCGGTGGTCATAGCGTTAGGGAAACGCCCGGTTACATTCCGAACCCGGAAGCTAAGCCTTTCAGCGCCGATGGTACTGCAGGGGGGACCCTGTGGGAGAGTAGGACGCCGCCGAACAATCTTTCAAAGGACCCTTGGTCCAGCGTTCAACGCTGGACCAAGGGTCCTTTTTTGTTTTTCACCTCTTTACGCCGAAGCGCGGCCATGGGTTGGTTGCGCGAGAATGACTAGCGGTACCCCGAAGACAGGAGTCACACCCATGTCCAACTCTCCCGACGATCGTCCGGAGCGCGAGCCTCGTCGCAACGACGGCGGTGACAGGGGCGGCTACCGCGGGGGCCGTGACGACCGTGGCGGCGACCGTCCCCCGTTCCGTCGTGACGACCGTGGTGCCAGTGGCCGGCCGTCCAGCAGCGGTGGCGGTTTCCGTCGCGATGACCGTGGTGGCCGTCCCTCCGGTGGTGGCGGTGGCGGTTTCCGCCGTGACGACCGCGGTGGCGACCGTCCCTCGTACCCGCGCCGCGATGACGACCGTGGTGGCCGTCCCTCCGGTGGTGGCGGTGGCGGTTTCCGTCGCGATGACCGCGGTGGCGACCGCCCCAGCTTCCCGCGCCGCGATGACCGTGGTGGGGACCGTCCCTCGTACCCGCGCCGCGATGACGACCGTGGTGGCCGTCCCTCCGGTGGTGGCGGTGGCGGTTTCCGTCGCGATGACCGCGGTGGCGACCGCCCCAGCTTCCCGCGCCGCGATGACCGTGGTGGGGACCGTCCGTCCTACCCGCGCCGTGACGATGACCGTGGTGGGTTCCGTGGCGGTCGTGACGACCGTGGCGGCGACCGTTTGTCTTACCCGCGTCGCGATGACCGCGGTGGCGACCGTCCGTCCTACCCCCGTCGTGATGACGACCGTGGTGGGCGTCCCTCCGGTGGTGGCGGCGGCTTCCGCCGTGACGACCGTGGCGGCGACCGTCCGTCGTACCCGCGCCGTGACGACCGCGGTGGCGACCGTCCGTCGTACCCGCGTCGTGATGACGACCGTGGTGGGTTCCGTGGCGGTCGCGATGACCGTGGCGGCGACCGTCCGTCGTACCCCCGTCGCGATGACCGTGGTGGGGACCGTCCCTCGTACCCCCGTCGTGACGATGACCGTGGTGGGTTCCGTGGCGGTCGTGACGACCGTGGCGGCGACCGTCCGTCGTACCCGCGCCGTGATGACCGCGGTGGCGACCGTCCGTCGTACCCGCGTCGTGACGATGACCGTGGTGGGTTCCGTGGCGGTCGCGATGACCGTGGCGGCGACCGTCCCTCGTACCCGCGCCGTGATGACGACCGTGGTGGGCGTCCCTCCGGTGGTGGCGGCGGCTTCCGCCGTGACGACCGCGGTGGCGACCGTCCGTCGTACCCCCGTCGTGATGACGACCGTGGTGGGTTCCGTGGCGGTCGTGACGACCGTGGCGGCGACCGTCCGTCCTACCCGCGCCGCGACGACCGCGGTGGCGACCGCCCGTCGTACCCCCGTCGTGACGACCGCGGCGGCGACCGCGGTGGTTACCGTGGTGGCCGTGACGATCGCGGTGGTGACCGTGGTGGCTACCGTGGTCGCGATGACCGCGGCGGCGACCGCGACTTCCGCGCGGACCGTGACCGGGACCCGGTCAAGCGGCTTCCGATCGACGAGGACGTCACCGGCTTCGAGATCGACGCCGATGTGCGTCAGGAGCTGCTGAGCCTGCCCAAGGGCCTGGCCGAAGAGGTCTCCAAGAACCTCGTCATGGTCGCGCGGCTGATCGACGAGGAGCCCGAGCAGGCGTACGCGTACTCGCGCATCGCCCTGCGGCTGGCCTCCCGCGTCGCCGCTGTCCGCGAGGCCGCCGGCTTCGCCGCGTACGCCACGCAGAAGTACAGCGAGGCCCTCGCCGAGTTCCGCGCCGCCAAGCGCATGACCGGCTCGGTCGAGCTGTGGCCCGTCATGGCCGACTGCGAGCGCGGCCTCGGCCGTCCGGAGCGGGCGCTGGCCATGGCCGGCGAGCCCGAGGTGCAGAAGCTGGACAAGGCCGGTCAGGTCGAGATGCGTCTGGTCGCGGCCGGTGCCCGGCGGGACCAGGGGCAGCTCGAAGCGGCCATCGTGACCCTGCAGAGCCCGGAACTGGCCTCCAACTCGGTCCAGCCCTGGACGGCACGCCTGCGGTACGCCTACGCCGACGCCCTGCTGGCGGCCGGACGTGAGGACGAGGCGCGCGAGTGGTTCGGCAAGACCCTCGAAGCGGACAAGGACGGGGCCACCGACGCCTCCGACCGTCTCGCCGAGCTCGACGGTGTCGAGTTCGTCGACGCCTCGACCGACCTGTCCGACCTCGCCGAGGACGAGGACGACGACGATGAGGACGACGAGGACGCGGCGGAGATCGCCGCGGCCGAGCGCGCCTCCGACGTCGCCGAGTACTACGACGAGGACGACGAGGAGTACGAGCCGCTGGAGCAGTCCGAGGCCGACGCCGACGCCGATGCCCAGGGCGACAAGGCCTGAGGCACGGTGACATGAAGAAGGGCGGTACCCCGACCGGGGTACCGCCCTTCTTCATGTCCGGAAATGGTCAGCCCAAGCCGCGCAGGACCAGGCCGGTGGCCGGTTTCGGGCCGAAGGACGTGGACTTGCGGGGCATGGTGACGCCCTGGCGGGCCAGGTCCCGTACGACTTCCTCGCGTACGGGATGCAGCAGGACCGCCGTGCCGCCGTGCCGCTCGGCCATGGCCACCGTGGACGCGGCGTCGTGGATGTACGTGATCTGGTCCGGCGCGTCCGGGACGTGCCAGAGGGCGTCGAGCAGGGTCGCGTGCAGGACGGTGGCGTCCAACCGGCGCCAGGCCTCGGGGCGGTCGTGGCGCACCGTGGTGTCGAGGAGCGCCAGGTCGGGGTCGGTGACCAGGTGGAAGGCGCCGTCGCCGGCGATCAGGAAGGCGTTGCCGCGTTCCGAGGCGTCCGCGAGGGTGTCCAGGGCCAGCGGGAGCGGTCCGGCGACCGGGCGGACGCGGAAGTGACCGTCGAGGGCAGCGAGGGCGTCCGCCACCGGGAGGCGGCGCAGCATCCGGTGGATGGCGCGGACCTGCAGCGGATAGCGGGCGGTGTCCACGAGGAGGACCAGGCCGAAGTCCCAGGCGGTGGGGGAGTCGTGCTCCTCCTGGAGGCGCAGGTACGTCGCCCAGCGGTGGTGGCCGTCGGCGATGAGCGCCTGCCGGTGGCTGAGGTCCGCCATCACGGTGGCGAGCTCGGCCGGATCCGTGATGGCCCACAGACGGTGCTGGAAGCCGTCCTCGGTGGTGGTCGACAGGAGCGGGGCGAGCTGGGCGGTCCGTTCGACGACCGCGGCCGCTCCCGTGCCGGGGTCGTCGCCCCGGTAGGTGAGCAGGAGGGGCTCGAGGTTGGCGGAAGTGGCCCGCATCAGACCGGCCCGGTCGGTGACCACGTCCGGCATGACGTCCTCGTGCGGCAGGACGATGCCGGCGTCGGCGGTGGACAGGGCGAGGGCGCCGATGAGGCCGCGCTGGAGCAGGCCGGCCCGGCGCTGCTCGTACACGTAGAGCGCGGGCTCGGGGTCGGCGCTGAGGATGCCCTGGGCGAGCCAGTCGTGCAGGGTGCGCGCGGCCTGCTCGTTGCGCGCGGCCGGGGTACCCGCCTGCGGGAGGATCAGGCGGACGATGTTGTGCGGGTCGGCGGATTCGAGGTGGTCGACTCCGTCGGGACGCACGACCACGTCGTACGGCGGCGAGGTGACGGCGGCGAGGCTGCCGACACGCTCGGGGACGTAGCGCAGGCCGTGGAACGGGATCAGGCGCAGCCCGTGCTCCGCAGTACCAGATGTGGTCATTGGTGCATGGTAAAACGCGTCTCGCCATGCGGGATGATCGGGGCAGTACGGAATCGGACAAGGTCGATCTCCCCCCAGCTACCGCTGGGAGTGGCCCCAAGAGGAGCGGACAGGATGACCCGGCAGAGCAGGACCAGTCCCGCGGCGAGTGAGCAGAGCCTGCACCAGGCGTACGACACCGCCCTGCTGGATCTGGACGGGGTGGTGTACGCGGGCGGCGTGGCCATCGCGCACGCGGTGGAGTCCCTGGCCACGGCCCGCGCGGACGGGATGCACCTCGCGTACGTCACGAACAACGCGCTGCGGACGCCGGACGCGGTCGCGGAACACCTGGGCGAGCTGGGCATTCCGACCGAGGCGGCCGAGGTGATCACCTCGGCGCAGGCGGTGGCCCGGCTGATCGCGGAGCAGGTGGAGCCGGGGTCGAAGGTGCTGGTGATCGGTGGGGACGGACTGCGGGTCGCGCTGCGCGAGCGGGGTCTGGTGCCGGTGGAGTCGGCCGAGGAGGAGGGGCTCGCGGCGGTCGTCCAGGGGTACGGGGGTCCCGACCTGCCGTGGGGGCGGTTCGCCGAAGCCTCGTACGCGATCAACCGCGGGGTGCCGTGGTTCGCGTCGAACACCGACCTGACGATTCCGGGTGCGCGGGGGATCGCGCCGGGCAACGGGGCCGCGGTGGAGGTCGTACGGATCGCCACGGGTGCGGAGCCGCAGGTGGCGGGCAAGCCGCTGCCCCCGATGCATCGGGAGACGGTGCTGCGCACCGGGGCGGAGCGGCCGCTGGTGGTGGGGGACCGGCTGGACACGGACATCGAGGGCGCCTTCAACGGGGAGGTGGACTCGCTGCTGGTGCTGACCGGGGTCACGGACGCGGAGCAGCTGCTGCGGGCCGAGCCCCGGCACCGCCCGACCTATGTGGACCGGGATCTGCGGGGGTTGCTGGCCGGGCAGCCGGAGGTGGAGCCGTTCGCCGAGGGGTTCCGCTGCGGTGGCTGGACGGCGGTCGCGACGAACGGCGGCGTGCTGGAGCTGCGCGAGGCCGGAGAGGCCGGACTGGGCGGGGAAGCCGGGGAAGCGGGGGATCCGCTCGACGGGCTGCGGGCGCTGTGCGCGGCGGCCTGGACGGTGGCCGGGGACGGGGTCTGCACCCTCGATGCGGCGAAGGCGCTGGCCAGGCTGGGTCTTTAAGGGCCGTCCGGGGGATCCGCCCGTGCGGAAGGTAGGTTAGCCTAACCTGCGTGTTGGTCGAGAGTCCCCCTGAACCCGAACGGAGCGCGGCGCCCGACGAGGGCGCCGACGCCGCCGTAGCCCGCCCGCGCCATGCCGCGCGCGCCGCCGGTCTGCTCGCCGCTCTCGCGGTGCTGGCACTGATCGCCGTCGTGAGCATCGCCGTGGGCGCCAAGCAGATGTCCCTGGACGAGGTCTGGCACGGCCTGTTCGCCTACGCGGGTACGCCCTCCGACGTGGTGGTGCGGGATCTGCGGATCCCGCGCACCCTGCTCGGGCTGATGGTCGGGCTCGGACTCGGCCTGTCCGGTGCCGTGATGCAGGCGCTGACCCGCAACCCGCTGGCCGAGCCCGGAATCCTCGGCGTCAACGCGGGTGCCGCGGCCGCCGTGGTCTCCGCGATCAGCTTCTTCGGCGCGAGTTCGCTGAACGAGTTCGTGTGGTGGGCCTTCCTCGGAGCCGCCTTCGTCTCGGTCCTCGTGTACGTGCTCGGCGGTAGCCGCAGCGCGACCCCGGTGCGCCTCGCGCTCGCCGGTACGGCGGCCAGCGCGGCGCTCGTCGGCTACATCAACGCCGTGCAGCTGATGGACAGCAAGGCGCTGGACAAGCTGCGCTTCTGGACGGTGGGTTCGCTGGCCTCGGCCAACATGGACACCGTCCGGCAGGTGGCCCCCTTCCTGCTCGTCGGCGCGGTGCTCGCGCTGGTACTGGGCCGGCCGCTCAACGCGATGGCGATGGGCGACGACACGGCGCGCGCGCTGGGCGCCCACCTGACGCGGACCCGGATCGGCGCCATGGTCGCCATCACCCTGCTGTGCGGTGCGGCGACCGCCGCCTGCGGTCCCATCGTGTTCATCGGGCTGATGGTCCCGCACCTTGTCCGGGCCTTCACCGGTCCCGACATGCGCTGGGTGCTCGCGTACTCGGCCGTTCTGTCGCCGGCCCTGCTGCTCGGCTCCGACATCATCGGCCGCGTCGTCACCCGGCCCGCCGAACTGCAGGTCGGCGTCGTGACCGCGCTCATCGGCGGCCCGGTCTTCATCTACCTGGTTCGGCGCAAGAGGATGGCCCAGCTGTGACCGCGACCGCGACCACGACCGTGACCGCGCCCGACACCCCCCGCAAGGGCCGTCGGTCCGGCCCCCGTCCGCTGCGCCTGCCCGGCGGGCTCTCGTTGCGCGTCGAGCGGCGCGCCCTGACCGTCGGGGTGCTGCTGACCGTTGCGGCGCTCGCGATGGCCGTCTTGCTCATCGGCACCGGCGACTTCGAGATCGCGCCGTGGGACGTCGTACAGACCCTGCTCGGCAACGGCACCCCCGCCACCGACTTCATCGTCAACGACCTGCGGCTGCCGCGGGTCCTGGTCGCGCTGCTCGTCGGCGCGGCGCTCGGCATCTCCGGAGCCGTCTTCCAGTCCGTCTCCCGCAACCCGCTGGGCTCCCCGGACATGCTCGGCTTCGGCTACGGCTCGGCGGTCGGCGCTCTCGTCGTCATCATCCTGTTCAAGGGCGGCGCCACCGAAGTGGCCGTCGGCGCACTGGTCGGCGGTCTGCTGGCCGGAGTCCTCGTCTACCTGCTCGCCTACAAGCAGGGCATCCAGGGCTACCGGCTGGTGCTGGTCGGCATCGGCGCCTCCGCCGTCCTGATCGCCGTGATCCAGTACCTGATCACGAAGGCCCAGCTGATCGAGGCCACCCGTGCCATGGTCTGGTTGACCGGCTCGCTGGCCGGCCGGGACTGGGCGCAGGTGTGGCCGCTGCTCGCGGTGTGCGCGGTGCTCTTCCCGCTGGTCCTCGGGCAGGGCCGGGCCCTGCGGATGATGGAGATGGGCGACGACGCCGCGTACGCGCTCGGGGTGCGGGTGGAGCGGACGCGGATGCTGCTGATGCTCGCGGCGGTCCTGCTCACCACCGCGGCGAGCGCTGCGGCGGGGCCGATCAGCTTCGTCGCGCTGGCCGCGCCGCAGCTGGCCCGGCGGCTGACCCGCTCGCCCGGCGGGAACCTGGTGAACGCCGCCCTGATGGGCTCGGTGCTGCTGATGGTGTCCGACTGGGCGTCGCAGCGGGCCTTCGGCTCCGACCAGCTGCCGGTGGGCGTGGTGACCGGCCTCGTCGGCGGTGTCTACCTGCTCTGGCTGCTCGTCACCGAGCGCAAGGCGGGACGTATATGAACCTGATGAGGAGTACCCAAGTGCAGCGGCTGACCGCGGAGAACGTGACCCTCGGCTACGACCAGCGGGTCATCGCCGAGAACCTGTCGGTGGAGATCCCCGACAACTCCTTCACGGTGATCGTCGGCCCCAACGCGTGCGGCAAGTCCACGCTGCTGCGGGCCCTGTCGCGGATGCTGAAGCCGTCCGCCGGACGGGTGCTGCTGGACGGGCAGGCCATCGGGTCGATGCCCGCGAAGAAGGTCGCCAAGACCCTGGGCCTGCTCCCGCAGTCCTCGATCGCGCCCGACGGCATCACGGTGGCCGACCTGGTTTCGCGCGGCCGGTACCCGCACCAGGGGCTGCTGCGGCAGTGGTCGGCCGAGGACGAGCGGGTCGTGAACGAGTCGATGGCCTCGACCGGGGTCGCCGAGCTCGCCGACCGGGCCGTGGACGAGCTGTCGGGCGGGCAGCGGCAGCGCGTGTGGATCGCGATGGCGCTGGCCCAGCAGACGCCGTTGCTGCTGCTCGACGAGCCGACGACGTACCTGGACATCCAGCACCAGATCGACGTGCTGGACCTGTGCGCGGAGCTGCACGAGACGCAGGGGCGGACGCTGGTGGCGGTGTTGCACGATCTGAACCATGCGGCCCGGTACGCCACGCACCTGATCGCGATGCGGGGCGGGGAGGCCGTCGCGGAGGGGCCGCCGGCCGAGGTGGTGACGGCGGAGCTCGTGGAGAAGGTGTTCGGGTTGCGCTGCCAGGTGATTCCGGATCCGGAGACGGGGACGCCGCTGGTGGTTCCGGCGGCGCGCAAGGCCCGTGTGGTGGCCCGGGCGGAGTAGCCTCCGGCCGGGCCGTGGCGGAGGCCGGGTGCGGCGCCGTTGCCGGGGGCGCTGTCCCCGGACCCCCGCGCCTCAAACTCCCCCAGCTACCGCTGGGAGGTATCCCCTGGCGGGGCTGAAAGAGCTGGGGCTCCGCCCCAGACCCCGCGCCTCAAACGCCGGCGGGGCTGGAGGGTGCCGGCGGGGCTGGAGGGTGTCGGCGGGGCTGGGTGGGGGCTAGAGCATGCTCTTGAGGCGGAGCAGGTCGCGGAAGCCTGCTTCCAGGCGGACGCGGCCCGAGGTCCAGGCCTTTGCGAACTTCAGCTCGCCCGCGACCAGGGCCACGAGGTCGTCGCCCGTCATCGCGAGCCTGATCTCGGCCTTCGCCGCGGGCGGGCCCGGGGCGACCGCGTCCACCCGGATCCGGCCCGCGTCGAGGCGGCCCGTGAACGTCTGGTCCAGGTCGGTGATGTGGCAGCTCAGGGAGCGGTCGAACGCGGCCGCGCCGCGTACGCCGCCGTCGGCCCGTGCGAGATTGCCGGAGAGGTTGTCGAGTGCTTCGCGGCACTCCTGGATCGTAGCCATCGTGATCACGACCGTACCGCAGAGCCATGCGTGGTCGCGGGGCGCTTCGAGGTAGCGTCGGGGCATGACCGACGAAGCCGCCGACCCCCGAGTCGATGCCGCCGCAGAACCTGTCGGGCCCGCCGGGCCCGTGGCGCTGGGCATCGTGCGCACGCCCACCGGCCACGCCGGCGTCGACGCGCACCTGGCGCGGCTGGCGGACGCGGACCACCTCGAGGCGGACGGACACGTCGAGGTGTACGAGGATGTCCACCGGGGGCTGCGCGAGGCGCTGACCGCGCTGGACGCACCGCCCGTCCCCGGACCGTACGAAAACAGGAGCTGAACCGAACGTGGCAGGAGTGGCACGCCGCCGCCTGGACGCCGAACTGGTACGCCGCAGCATGGCCCGCTCGCGCGAGCACGCCGCGCAGCTGATCGCCGCGGGCCGGGTGACCGTGGGCGGCACCACCGCGACCAAGGCGGCCACCCAGGTGGAGACCAGCGCGGCCCTGGTGGTCCGCAAGGACGACAGCGACCCCGACTACGTCTCGCGGGGCGGCCACAAGCTGGCCGGCGCGCTGGCGGCCTTCCAGCCGCAGGGGTTGGCCGTCGAGGGCCGCCGCGCGCTGGACGCCGGCGCCTCCACCGGCGGGTTCACCGACGTGCTGCTGCGCTCGGGCGTGGCCCACGTGATGGCCGTCGACGTCGGCTACGGGCAGCTGGCCTGGTCGCTGCAGAGCGACGACCGGGTCACGGTCAAGGACCGTACGAACGTGCGCGAGCTGACGGTGGAACAGCTCGACGGGGTCCCGGTCGACCTGGTCGTCGGTGACCTCTCGTTCATTTCCATCGGTCTGGTGCTGCCGGCGCTGGTGCGCTGCTGCGCGCCGGACGCGGACCTGGTGCTGATGGTCAAGCCGCAGTTCGAGGTCGGCAAGGACCGGCTGGGCAGCGGCGGCGTGGTGCGCAGCCCGGAGTTGCGGGCCGAGGCCGTACGCGACGTCGCGGCGCAGGCCGCGAAGCTGGGGCTGGGCGTCCTCGGGGTGACGGCGAGTCCGCTGCCGGGGCCGTCGGGGAACGTCGAGTACTTTCTGTGGCTCCGGGCGGGGGCACCGGCCCTCGACCCGGCGGATGTTGACCATGCAGTAGCGGAGGGGCCGCAGTGACAGATTCAGCGGGTTCGGCGGGTACAGCGGGTTCACGTATTTCAGGGGAAGGGCGGACGGTCTTCCTGCTCGCGCACACCGGGCGGCCTGCGGCCATCCGCAGCGCCGAGCTGGTCGTGCAGGGTCTATTGAGGTGCGGACTGGGCGTCCGCGTCATGGAGCACGAGGCGGTGGACCTGCCGCTGCCCCCCGAGGTGGAGCTGGTCACCGAGTCCACCCCGGGGGTGCTCGACGGGTGTGAGCTGCTCATCGTCCTCGGCGGGGACGGGACCCTGCTGCGGGGCGCGGAGTTCGCCCGCGCCTCGGGGGTGCCGATGCTGGGCGTCAACCTGGGCCGGGTGGGGTTCCTCGCCGAGGCCGAGCGCGACGACCTGGACAAGGTCGTGGACCGGGTGGTGACGCGCTCGTACGAGGTCGAGGAGCGGATGACGCTCGACGTGATCGTGCGGACGAACGGCGACGTGGTCCATCGGGACTGGGCGCTGAACGAGGCCGCGGTCCAGAAGGTGTCCCCGGAGCGGATGCTGGAGGTGGTCCTGGAGATCGACGGGCGCCCGGTGACCGGTTTCGGCTGCGACGGGATCGTCTGCGCGACTCCTACGGGCTCCACGGCCTACGCCTTCTCAGCGGGCGGGCCGGTGGTCTGGCCGGAGGTCGAGGCGCTGCTCATGGTGCCGATCAGCGCGCACGCGCTGTTCGCGAAGCCGCTGGTGACCTCGCCGACCTCGGTGCTGGCGGTGGAGGTGCAGAACGGCACTCCGCACGGCGTGCTGTGGTGCGACGGGCGGCGCACGGTGGAGCTGCCCGCCGGGGCACGGGTCGAGGTGCGGCGCGGTGCGGTGCCGGTGCGGCTCGCCCGGCTGCACCACGCGTCCTTCACGGACCGGCTCGTCGCCAAGTTCGCGCTGCCGGTGTCGGGGTGGCGCGGCGCGCCGCACTGACGGGATCAGGGGGCGGCGGGTGACCGCGGCCCTTCGAAGCGGCCCCGGGCGAACACGCCGTGCGGGTCGAGGGCGTCGCGCAGCCGCCGGTGCAAGACGCTGTGCGGGGCGGGCAGGGGATGGTCGACGTCCGGCCGGTACGGCAGCCAGCCCCGCGCGGCGAAGGCCGTGTGCAGCTCGTCCAGGGTGCGGTGGGCCCGCCGGGCGGCGACCGGGTCACCCGGGGCGAAGCCGATGGTCACCACGTGGTCGACGGTGTCGGCGTCCAGCACGTTCATCGTGATGCCGGGTGCGGCGGCGTCCCCCGCCGCACCCCGCACCAGTCCGGCCGCCTCCGCCACCACCCCCATCTGCGCGCCACCGTCCTCGACCTGCCCCGGGTCGCCGCGATGGCCCGGGAGAAGGTGGCCGGCCTCGGGCTCTCGGAGGTGATCGAGGCGCGTGACGGCGACTTCCTGCACGACGAGCGACTGCCCGAAGGGCACGACGTCATCCTGCTGAGCATGATCCTGCACGACTGGGACGAGGGGACCGGGCGGCGGCTGCTGGACAAGTGCTTCGCCGCGCTGCCCCCGGGCGGCGCCGTGATCATCTGCGAGCTGGTCCTCGACGACGACGAGCGCGGGCCCGCCCCGGCGGCCCTGATGGGCCTCAACATGCTGGTCGAGACCCGGTCCGGGCACAACTACACCTACGCCGAGTACCGCGGCTGGCTGGCCGACGCCGGATTCGGGCCGGTCACGGTCCTGCCGCTGGACGCGGCGGGCGCGAATGCCGCACTCGTCGCCCGCAAGCCGAATTGAGTCCGAACCGGTTCCGGGCGCCTATCCCCGTCGCACGATGGGGAGTTCGGCCGAGAGAGCATTAATAGCACGTGCGTTCGGAGAGCTCGGGGCGGGTGACGTCACATGGCACCCATGAAACCTCGGTATCGTCGTCCCGTGCTTGAGGAGATGCGGATACGGTCGCTCGGGGTCATCGACGACGCGGTGGTCGAGCTGTCGCCCGGATTCACCGCGGTGACCGGCGAGACCGGCGCGGGCAAGACGATGGTCGTCACCAGCCTCGGGCTGCTGCTCGGCGGTCGCGCCGACCCGGCCCTGGTGCGGATCGGGGCCAAGGCCGCGGTGGTCGAGGGCCGCATCGTCATGCGCCCCGACGCCCCCGCCGCCGTACGCGCCGAGGAGGCCGGGGCCGAGCTCGACGACGGCGCCCTGCTGATCAGCCGGACCGTGTCCGCCGAGGGGCGCTCGCGCGCCCACGTCGGCGGCCGCTCCGTGCCCGTCGGCCTGCTCGCCGAGCTCGCCGACGACCTGGTCGCCGTACACGGGCAGACTGACCAGCAGGGGCTGCTGCGCCCCGCCCGGCAGCGGCAGGCGCTCGACCGGTACGCCGGGGACGCCGTCGCCGTCCCACTGGAGAAGTACGGCTCGGCCTACCGCAGGCTCCGTGCCGTCGCCGTCGAGTTGGAGGAGATCACCACTCGGGCCCGGGAGCGGGCCCAGGAGGCGGACCTGCTGCGCTTCGGGCTGGACGAGATCGCGGCCGTGGAACCGGTGGCCGGCGAGGACGCCGAACTCGCGGCCGAGGCGGAGCGGCTCGGGCACGCCGAATCACTGGCCTCGGCGGCGCAGCTGGCGCACGCCGCGCTCGCGGGCAACCCCGAGGACCCGGAGGCCATCGACGCGAACATGCTCGTCGCGGGCGCACACCGGGCCCTGGAATCCGTACGGTCCCACGACCCGGCCCTCGGCGCGCTCGCCGAGCGGATCGGGGAGCTCGGCATCCTGCTGTCCGACGTGGCGGGGGAACTGGCGGGCTACGCCGACGACCTGGACGCCGATCCGCTGCGGCTGGCCGCGGTGGAGGAGCGGCGGGCCGCCCTGACGCAGCTCACCCGCAAGTACGGCTCCGCGGGCACCGTGGACGCCGTGCTGGAGTGGGCCGAACAGGGCGCGGCACGGCTACTGGAACTGGACGGCGACGACGAGCGGATCGCCGAGCTGACCGCCGAGCACGACGGACTGCGCGGCGAACTGTCCCTGCTGGCACAGGCGTTGACGGACGCCCGGGTGGAGGCCGCGACGCGCTTCGCCTCCGCGGTGACGGCGGAGCTGGCCTCGCTGGCGATGCCGCACGCGCGCGTGACCATCGACGTCCGGCAGGCCGAGGACCCCGACGGAGTGGACGTGGACGGCCGCCCGGTCGCCTACGGCCCTTCGGGCGCGGACGAGGTCGAGCTGCTGCTGGCCCCGCACCCCGGCGCCCAGCCGCGGCCGATCGCCAAGGGCGCCTCGGGCGGTGAGCTGTCCCGGGTGATGCTGGCCGTCGAGGTCGTCTTCGCGGGCTCCGACCCGGTGCCCACCTACCTCTTCGACGAGGTCGACGCGGGCGTCGGCGGCAAGGCGGCGGTCGAGGTCGGCCGGCGGCTGGCGAAGCTGGCCAAGTCGGCGCAGGTCGTGGTCGTCACGCACCTGCCGCAGGTGGCGGCCTTCGCGGACCGACAGCTGCTCGTCGAGAAGACCAACGACGGATCGGTCACCCGGAGCGGGGTCACCGTCCTGGAGGGCGAGGACCGGATCCGCGAGCTGTCGCGCATGCTGGCCGGCCACGAGGACTCGGTCTCGGCGCGGGCCCACGCCGAGGAACTGCTGGCGGCGGCGCGCGCGGACGCGTGAGGCGCCCCGGCGAAGGTCCGGAACGCACGGCGCGTTCCGGGCCTTCGCCGCGCCCGCGCCGGCCCGGAGATAGCCCGTGTGGGTGAGGATGAAGGGCGTCCTGCACCATCTCGTACGGGATCCGCACCCGTATGGTCCCGGAACGCGCGTGCGGACTGGCATCCTTGGCGACGTCTCTGACTCCCTCACCCTGGAGCTTCGGCCCGTGAGCAGCTCCCCGGTTTCCACCTCCCTGCCGGCCCAGCCCTACGGCCGGCCGCCGCTGCGCACCGTGCAAGTACTGGGCGGCGGTGCGGGCGCGAGCAGCAGCGCGCACGTGCGCTCGCTCGCGACCGGCCTCGCCGCGCGCGGGGTACGGGTCACGGTGTGCGCGCCCGTCCAGGCGGAGGGGGAGTACGACTTCACCGGCGCCGGGGCGCAGTTCGCGCCCGACGCGGTCAGCGTGTTGCGGGCCGCCTGCGCCGGGGCGGACCTCGTGCACGCGCACGGCGTGCGCGCCGGAATGCGCGCCGCCCTGGCCATACGGGGGCGCCGGGTGCCGCTGGTGGTGACCTGGCACGGCGAGGGCCCCGCGGCGGCCGGTGCGCTCGGGCGCCTGGGCCGGATGCTGGAACGACACGTGGCGCGGGCCGCGGCGGTGGTGCTCGGGGCCTCCTCGGACCAGGTGGACGCCGCACGGCTGCGGGGCGCCAGGGACGCGCGGCTGGCCCCGGTGGCCCTACCGGTGGGCCCGACGGGTCCGGAGGCGGCGGCCGACCCCGGCAAGGTGCGGGCGGAACTGGGCGCGGTGGAACGGCCGCTGCTGATCGCCGTCGGCAGCCTGGTGCCGCACCGCGGCTACTCCGTACTGCTCGACGCGGCACGGGAGTGGCGCGGTCTGGACCCGACGCCGCTCCTGGTCATTGCGGGGGAGGGGCCGCTACGGGCGGAGCTCGCCCGGCGGATCGAGGCGGAGGGGCTCCCGGTACGGCTGTTGGGGCGCCGCCGGGACGCGGCGCAGCTGCTGGCGGCGGCGGACCTGGCGGTCCTGCCGAGCCGGTGGGAGGCGCGGGCGCTCCTGGCGCAGGAGGCGCTGCGGGTGGGCGTGCCACTGGTGGCCACGGCGGTGGGCGGTGTTGCGGAGCTGGTGGGGGACGGTGCGGTACTGGTCCCGCCGGGGGAGGCGGGCCCGCTCGCCTCGGCCGTGACCGGCCTGCTGGCCGACCCGGACCGCCGGGCCGCGCTGGCGCTCGCGGGACGCGTCCAGGCCGCGACGTGGCCGTCGGAGGACGACACGGTCGCGCAGGTCCTGTCGGTCTACGACGAACTGATGGAACGAACCCGCCGCTAGCCTCCCGGCGGGGCTCAAATCAAGCCCCGCCGGCGATTGAGGCGCGGGTCCGGGCAGAGCCCGGGGAACGGTGGAAGGGCGGGTAGGGGACTGCCCCGCAGGGCACCGGTCCCGTGCGAGCGGCGCGTCAGGAAGCCGTGTGGCGGCGGGCGCGGAGGGCCAGGCTCAGGGAGAGGACCGTCTCGGGGTCGTCCAGGTCCGTGCCCAGGAGTTCCGAGATGCGGGCCAGCCGGTTGTACAGCGTCTGCCGGTTCAGATGGAGCTCGCGCGCCGTCTCCGCCTTGCGGCCCGCGTGGGCCAGGTACGTCTCCAACGTGGGCAGGAGCGGCGGCCGCGACGTCGTGTCGTGCGTGCGGAGCGGCCCGATCGCCCGGTCCACGAAGGCGGCCAGGTCGGGGTGTTCGCGCAGCCGCCACAGCAGCAGGTCGATGTCCAGGCGGCGCGCGTCGTACCAGGGGCGCGCCGGTAGGCCGTGTGCCGCCGTCGCGGTCTCCGCGGCGTGGCGCAGGCCCGCCGAGGCCGCCGCCCAACCGCCCGCCACGCCGACGACCACGGCCGGCGGGGCGTCGGCCCGGTCCAGGCCCGCGCGTTCGACGCCCGCCCGCAGCGCGGCCGAGACCCGGTCCGCCACCGCCGTGCGCTCCGACTCCGCGCGCAGGGAGACCAGCAGCGGCACCCGGCCCTCGACCGGGCGGACGCCCAGCAGGACCGGGACCCCGACGGACGACAGCTCCTCCAGCACCGCACGGGCCAGGACGGCCCAGTTCCCGGACGGTCCGAGGTCCGCGGCCAGCCGCATCACCACCGGCAGCAGCGGACCGCCGCCCGGCTTGAAGCCCAGGACCCGGGCCTGTCCCGGTGCGTCCTCCGCCGAGATGCGGCCCTCCGCCAGGTCCGTCAGGAAGTCGCCGCGGCCGCGCGCCGCCAGCTCCTCCTCCTGGCGGGCCTGCATCAGCACGACGGCCAGGACGCCCGCCGTGCGTTCGGCCGCCATCCGGTGCACCGGGAGCAGCGGGGCCGAGACGCCGACCAGGACGAGCCGGGCCCGGACCGAGCCGGTGCCGTGGCCGCCGCCCGGTACGTCGACCACCACCGTGTTCGTGGCGGGTTCGGCCTCGCGCTGGCCCCGCAGGCCCTCCCACACCTGGAGCGGGTCCGCGCCCGTGTCCCCGGCCGCGCTGCCGGCCGCGTACAGGAGTTGACCGTCGGGGGTCTCCAGGAAGACGGGGTTCCCCGTGAAGTCGGCCAGGATCCGCAGGACCTGGGGGATGCCCCCACCGCCCAGCAGGGCCTCCGTACAGCGCCGGTGGACCTCCTCGGCCCGCTGGAGCAGGGCGTAGTGGTGGTTGACGATCTCGGTGTGGACCTCCTCCGTGACCGCCACGAAGGGGACCTCCCGGTGGAGCTGGACCAGGGGCAGCCCCGCCGACCGCGCGGTCTCCACCAGGGTCGCCGGCAGCCGGGTGAAGCGCGGGCCCAGTTCGACCACGAGCGCGGCGATCCCGCGGTCCGCGAGGCGGCGGACGAAGGCACGCTGCTCGGCCGGCCGGGTGCCGAGGCCCAGGCCCGTGGTCAGCAGCAACTCACCGCCCTTGAGCAGGGAGGCGATGTTCGGCACCTCGCCCGCGTGCACCCAGCGGACGGTCCGGCCCAGGCGGTCGGCGCAGGCCACCACCTCCGGCAGTCCGCCGCGCAGCCCCGGCAGTTCCAGCGCCCGCTGAACCGTGATCCCGCCCTGGTTTTCCATATCGCGGGACGCTACCGGCCGACCCGTCTCCATCGTCAGGCGGGCTGGATGTTGTGGTTGAAGCGGAAGATGTTGTCGGGGTCGTACTGGCGCTTGAGCGCGCCCAGCCGCTGCATGTTCTCGGCCCCGAGGCCCGAGACGACCCGCTCCACGCCCTCGTCCCCGGTGAAGTTGAGGTAGACCGCGCCGGTGCTCCACGGCCGGGCGTCGGCGCGGACGTCCTTGACCCACTGCCGGCAGCGCTCGTCGTCGGCCGCGTCCTCCCAGATCCCGAACGGGTGCACCGCCCACGGCGAGTCGCGGTACGGCACCGGGTAGTCGGCCGGGCCGGAGGCCACGGCGCCGCCCTGCGGGAAGACCAGGTGCTGGGTGCCGGTCGGTACCGGCATGGCCTCGGCGCGGGCGCAGAAGACGTCCACGAACGCGTCGGGGCAGCCGGTGAGGTACTCGGCCGACCAGTAGTTCCGCATGCCCGGCGGGTCGTCGATCATGCATTGGAGGTCGGCGTACGGGATGGCCGTGACGATCTCCGACTCGTGGGGGATCGCCAGCAGCGGCTCGGCCAACGCCCGCATCTCGTCCTCGGGGCCCGCGTACGTCAGCAGCGCCCCGGCCAGCAGCCGCCCGACCAGGTGCTGGGGGACGAACTCCTCGGGCGGGCCGGTGAGGTAGAGGGCGGCGCCCGAGGCCTCGGGCGGCGCGGCCTCGATGACGTCCCGGTACGTACGGACCACCTCGGGCCCGCGCTCCGGCAGGTACAGCAGGAACGCGATCGACATGGCGGGCAGTTCGTACAGCCGCAGGGTCAGGGAGGTGGCGATGCCGAAGTTGCCGCCGCCGCCGTGCAACCCCCAGAACAGCTCCGGGTGCTCCTCGGCGGTCGCGTGGACGAGCTCGCCCTCGGCGGTGACCAGCTCCGCGCCCAGCAGGTTGTCCACGGCCAGGCCGAACTTCCGGTCCAGCCAGCCGCTGCCGCCGCCCAGCACGTAGCCGCCGACGCCGGTGGTGGAGGCACGGCCGCCGGTCGTCGCCAGTCCGTAGGGCTGGCAGGCCCGGTCCAGGTGGCTCATCGTGGCCCCGCCCCCGACGTGCGCCGCCCCGGCCGCCGGATGGACCGTCACCTCGTGCATCCGCCGCAGGTCCACGACGAGGCCGCCGTCGTTGAGGGACATCCCGGCCACGCTGTGCCCGCCGCCGCGCACGGCGATGTTCAGGTCCAGTTCCCTCGCGAACCGCACCGCGGTCACCACGTCGGCCGTGCTCTCGCACTGGGCGATGACGGCGGGTCTGCGGTCGATCATGGCGTTGAAGAGGGTCCGGGCCTCGTCGTACCCCGGATCCTCCGGAGCGAAGACCTCGCCTGACAGATCCTCGCGGAGCGCGGTCAGGGCCGCGCCCGCCTTCGACAGGGGAGCCATGGCTGCCCCTTCCACCGGAGGGAGGGCATAGGACACTTCCAGCGTAGACGCGGACGATCACCGGGGCGCGGCGAGAAAGTCCGCGGCCCCGGCGGGTCGACCGGTATCAGCCGCCGTACGCTCCGCTGGCCGTCAGCCGCAGGGCCGTGTCGATCAGCGGAACGTGGCTGAAGGCCTGCGGGAAGTTCCCGACCTGTCGCTGGAGCCGCGGGTCCCACTCCTCCGCGAGCAGGCCCAGGTCGTTGCGGAGCGACAGCAGCCGTTCGAACAGCCGCCGCGCCTCGTCCACCCGGCCGATCATCGCCAGGTCGTCGGCCATCCAGAACGAGCAGGCCAGGAAGGCCCCCTCGTCGCCCTCCAGGCCGTCCACGCCGGCCTCCTCGCCGGCCGTCGGGTAGCGCAGGATGAAACCGTCGGGCGTGGACAGCTCCCGCTGGATCGCCTCGATGGTGCCGATGACCCGCTTGTCGTCCGGCGGCAGGAAGCCCATCTGCGGGATCAGCAGCAGGGAGGCGTCCAGTTCCTTCGACCCGTACGACTGGGTGAAGGTGTTGCGCTCCTTGTCGTAGCCCTTCTCGCACACGTCCTGGTGGATCTCGTCGCGCAGCTCGCGCCACCGCTCCAGCGGGCCGTCCGCGTCCCCGCTCTCGATCAGCTTGATCGTGCGGTCCACGGCCACCCAGGCCATCACCTTCGAGTGCACGAAGTGGCGGCGCGGGCCGCGCACCTCCCAGATGCCCTCGTCAGGCTGGTCCCAGTGGGTCTCCAGGTAGCGGATCAGCTTGAGCTGGAGCAGCGAGGCGTAGTCGCTGCGGGCGAGCCCGGTCATGTGGCCCAGGTGCAGGGCCTCGGTGACCTCGCCGTACACGTCGAGTTGGAGCTGGCCCGCGGCGCCGTTGCCGACGCGGACCGGGCGGGAGCCCTCGTAACCGGGCAGCCAGTCCAGCTCGGTCTCGCCGAGCTCCCGCTCGCCCGCGATCCCGTACATGATCTGCAGGTTCTCCGGGTCGCCGGCGACCGCGCGCAGCAGCCACTCGCGCCAGGCGCGGGCCTCCTCGCGGTATCCGGTGCGCAGCAGCGAGGAGAGGGTGATGGCCGCGTCCCGCAGCCAGGTGTAGCGGTAGTCCCAGTTCCGGACTCCGCCGATCTCCTCGGGGAGGGAGGTGGTGGGTGCGGCGACGATCCCGCCCGTGGGGCCGTACGTGAGGGCCTTGAGGGTGATCAGCGAGCGGATCACGGCCTCCCGGTAGGGCCCGTGGTAGGTGCACTGGTCGACCCACTCGCGCCAGAAGTCGGTGGTCGATTCCAGGGCCGCTTCGGCGTCGGGGGTCTCGGGCGCGTCGCGGTGCGAGGCCTGCCAGCTGATGCTGAAGGCCCGCCGGTCGCCGGGGCCGACGGTGAAGTCGGAGTACGTCGTCAGGTCCTCGCCGTAGGTCTGCGCGTCGGCGTCCAGCCAGACGGAGTCGGGGCCGGCCACGGCCACGGTGCGCCCGTCGACCCGGTGCACCCACGGCACGACCCGCCCGTAGCTGAAGCGCATCCGCAGGGCCGAGCGCATCGGCACGCGCCCGCTGATGCCCTCCACGATGCGGATCAGCTGTGGCGCGTGATCCTCTCGGGGCGGCATGAAGTCGATCACGCGGACCTTGCCGCGCGGGGTGTCCCACTCCGATTCCAGCACCAGCGAGTCGCCGCGGTAGCGGCGGCGGGTCGCACGCGGAGCCTCGGTGCCCGCCGGGAACGACGGGCCGATCCGCCAGAACCCGTGATCCTCGGTGCCGAGAATGCTCGCGAACACGGCATGCGAGTCGAAGCGTGGCAGGCACAGCCAGTCCACGGCTCCGTCCCGGCAGACCAGTGCTGCGGTCTGCATGTCCCCGATCAGTGCGTAATCCTCGATGCGCCCGGACACGTGCATCTCCAGTCGAACGGCCACGTCCGCCCCGAAGGGCGCTTGCATTGCGCGGTTGCGCGGTCTCCTGTGTGCAGGGATCTCCGCGTGAGCCCATGATTCCGTATATCGGCTCGGTTAGGCCGTCTGACGGACTGCCCGGCGGTGATGTGTGCAATATCCGAGCAGGATATGACGGCACCCTAGTGATCTCCGTGATCCTGTGGAGAATGCGGTTGGGCCGAACGGGTGAGCAGCGGCGATGCCGCCCCGGCGCACTTCGCCGCCCCCGTGCCGGGCGCGTGCGCCGCGTGCCCGGAGGCGGACCGCTCCGGGCGCTGATAGGCTGGTACCCCGTGGACCGGTGGTCTGCCTGTGCGAATCAGGAGCCCCGAAACCGCAGCTTCGGCGCCCCCTGAGACCCTTCCGGATCGACGGTGGCCGGCGCCGGACGCACCTCACTTCGCGACCACGGGAGCCCCCTCTTGGCGATGCCGCCCAAATCCATGACGACCAAGCACATCTTCGTCACCGGGGGTGTCGCTTCCTCCCTCGGCAAGGGCCTGACGGCCTCCAGCCTGGGTGCGCTGCTGAAGGCGCGCGGTCTGCGGGTCACGATGCAGAAGCTCGACCCGTACCTGAACGTCGACCCCGGCACGATGAACCCGTTCCAGCACGGCGAGGTGTTCGTCACCAACGACGGCGCCGAGACCGACCTGGACATCGGCCACTACGAGCGCTTCCTCGACGTCGACCTCGACGGCTCGGCCAACGTCACCACCGGCCAGGTCTACAACACGGTCATCGCCAAGGAGCGCCGCGGCGAGTACCTCGGTGACACCGTGCAGGTCATCCCGCACATCACCAACGAGATCAAGCACCGCATCCGCCGCATGGCGACCGACGACGTCGACGTCGTCATCACCGAGGTCGGCGGCACCGTCGGCGACATCGAGTCGCTGCCGTTCCTGGAGACCGTCCGCCAGGTCCGCCACGAGGTCGGCCGCGACAACGTCTTCGTCGTGCACATCTCGCTGCTCCCCTACATCGGCCCCTCCGGTGAGCTCAAGACCAAGCCGACCCAGCACTCGGTCGCGGCGCTGCGCAACATCGGCATCCAGCCCGACGCCATCGTGCTGCGCGCCGACCGTGACGTCCCCACCTCCATCAAGCGCAAGATCTCGCTGATGTGCGACGTGGACGAGGCGGCCGTGGTCGCGGCGATCGACGCCAAGTCGATCTACGACATCCCGAAGGTGCTGCACACCGAGGGCCTGGACGCGTACGTCGTGCGCAAGCTCGACCTGCCCTTCCGCGACGTCGACTGGACGGTGTGGGAGGACCTGCTCGACCGGGTCCACAACCCCGACCACGAGGTCAAGGTCGCGCTCGTCGGCAAGTACATCGACCTGCCCGACGCCTACCTGTCGGTGACCGAGGCGCTGCGCGCCGGCGGTTTCGCCAACAAGGCCCGGGTCCAGATCAAGTGGGTCACCTCCGACGACTGCAAGACCCCGGCCGGTGCCGCGGCGGTGCTCGGCGACGTGGACGCGATCTGCGTGCCCGGCGGCTTCGGCGACCGCGGCGTCAACGGCAAGGTCGGCGCGATCACGTACGCCCGCGAGAACAAGATCCCGCTGCTCGGCCTGTGCCTGGGCCTGCAGTGCGTGGTCATCGAGGCCGCGCGCAACCTCGCGGGCATCGAGGACGCCAACTCCACCGAGTTCGACGCCTCCACCCCGCACCCGGTCATCTCGACCATGGAGGAGCAGCTGGCCTTCGTCGAGGGCGCGGGCGACCTGGGCGGCACCATGCGCCTGGGCATGTACCCGGCGAAGCTCGCCGAGGGCTCCATCGTGCGCGAGGTCTACGGCGACGAGGCCTACGTGGACGAGCGCCACCGCCACCGCTACGAGGTCAACAACGCCTACCGCGGCGAACTGGAGAAGAAGGCGGGCCTCGTCTTCTCCGGCACCTCCCCGGACAACAAGCTCGTCGAGTACGTCGAGTACCCGCGCGAGGTGCACCCCTACCTGGTGGCCACCCAGGCCCACCCGGAGCTGCGCTCGCGCCCGACGCGCCCGCACCCGCTGTTCGCCGGCCTGGTGAAGGCGGCCGTGGAGCGGCAGCAGTCCGCGAAGTGAGGGCCTGACCGCATAACGTAGGCAGCCGGGGCACGGATCGTGCCCCGGCTGTCGCGTTCTCGGGGAAGGTATCGGCCATGGCCATGGGCAACGACATCGTGGACACACCGGAGTCGTGGGAGGTCGTCGCCTCACGGACCCCGTTCGAGGGCGCCAAGACGGCCGTCCGCTCGGACCAGGTCCGGATGCCCGACAGCTCGGTGGTGCGCCGGGACTACCAGGTGCACCCGGGCTCGG
Source organism: Streptomyces sp. NBC_00273 (assembly GCF_036178145.1). NCBI lineage: Bacteria > Bacillati > Actinomycetota > Actinomycetes > Kitasatosporales > Streptomycetaceae > Streptomyces > Streptomyces sp. NBC_00273. The sequence continues at coordinate 7,300,681 of NZ_CP108067.1, forward strand.
TGTGCGTCCTCGCCCTCGACGAGGAGCAGCGGGTGCTGGTCCTCAAGCAGTTCCGCCACCCGGTGCGGCACCGGCTGTGGGAGCTCCCGGCCGGGCTGCTGGACGTACCCGGCGAGAACCCCCTGCACGCGGCCCAGCGGGAGCTGTACGAGGAGGCGCACGCCAAGGCGGGCGAATGGCGGGTGCTGGCCGACTTCTTCACCTCGCCCGGCGGATCCGACGAGGCCGTCCGGATCTTCCTCGCACGGGACCTGGCAGAGGCCGAGGGGCAGCGGTACGAGGTCTCCGAGGAGGAGGCGGACATGGAGATCGCCCGGGTCCCGCTCGCGGACCTGGTCCGCGGGGTCCTGGCGGGCGAACTGCACAACCCCGGGCTGGTGACCGGGGTACTGGCCCTCGCGGCGACCCTCGCCTCCGAGGGCGGCATCGAGGCCCTGCGCCCGGCCCTCGCCCCCTGGCCGGCCCGCCCGTACGAGGCGTAGGGCACGTCCGCGGAGTCCCTGCCGCGCGCGCCGCGCGAGCGGCGCGTGAAAAATAGGTCCATCTGCTGATCCGATCGGGGGATTTGTCCGCCACGCTCCACCCGGGTCGTCGCTCTGCGTGAACTACGCTCGCAATCCGGTGGCAGGGAGAGGAGCGGATCCGTGGCGGATTTCGTCGGGCGGCGGCGTGAGCTCAAGGAGCTGCGCGAGGACATCGCGCGGACCGGGCTCGACACCCTCTCCGGCCGCAAGGCCAAGGCGCCACGGGCCCGGGTCCTGCTGGTCGCCGGGCGACCGGGCTCCGGGCGCACCGCCCTCGCCGAGGCCTTCGTGCACGAGGTCGCCGAGGAGTACCCCGACGGAGTGCTCCGCACCCGGCTCACCGCCCCCGGCGGGGAGACCGTGGCCACCGAGCGGGCCGTCCGGAGCCTGCTGGAAGGACTGGGGCTGCCCACCCCGCCCGGGGCCGGTGAGGACGAGCTGAGCTCCGCGCTGCGCACCGCCCTCGAAGGCCGCCGGGCGATCATCCTGGTCGACGACGCCGCCGATCCGCAGCAGGTGGACGCCCTGCTGCCGGACACCCCCGAGTGCCTCGTCGTGGTCACCGCCGAGGGGCCGCTCACCGGGATCCCCGACGTGCGGCCCTGCACCCTCGGCGGACTCGACACCCCCTCCGCCGTGGAACTGCTCGCCCAGCGCATCGGCGACACCCGGGTCACCGCCGACCCCCGCGCCGCCGAGGCCCTCGCCGAGGAGTGCGGGGGCCAGCCCGCCGCGCTCGTCCTCGTCGGCGGGTGGCTCGCCGCCCACCCCAAGGCCGCCGTCGCCGACGTGGCCAAGCAGCTCCACGACATGCCCGCCACCACCGGCGGCCCGCTCGCCCGCGGTTTCCGGCTGGTCTACGAGTCCTTGCCGCAGCCCGCCCAGCGGACCCTGCGGCTCCTGCCGCTCGCCCCGGCCGGCATCGTCGACTCGCACACCGCCTCCGCCCTCGCCGGCTGCTCGGTGGCCGCCGCCCAGTCCACCCTGGACGACTTCGCCGGGCTGGGCCTCGTCCGCCCCTCCCGCGACGGCCTCTTCCTGCTGCCCGGCTGCCTCGCGCCGCTGCTCCAGGCCCTCCTGGAGGCCAAGGAACGCCCCGCCGAGGTCCAGCTGGCCCGGGCCCGGATGCTGGAGCGCACCGTACGGCTGCTGCACTCCTGCCGGGCCATGGCCGAGGCCGAGGAGCCCGGGGTGGACGCCGCCGTCGACGACGACCTCCGCGAGCTGCTGGACGGCCTGCCGCGCGCCCTGCGGTTTCCCGACCGGCGGGCCGCCACCACCTGGCTGGACACCCGGCTGCCCGCGCTCACCGCGGCCGCCTCCCTGGCCGTGGCCGACGGAGGGCTGGACACCCTGGCCCGCCGGCTGGTCGCGGCCCTCGTGCGGGCGCTGGCGGACCACCGGGGCACGGCCGGGGCCGCCCCCGAGCTGTACGGGCTGCACCGGCTGGTCCTGGACGTGGCCGAGCGCCGCGGCCTGCACCGGGAGCAGGCCGCCGCGCTGCTGAACCTGGCCGACCTGGACGCATCGACCGGCCGTACCCACGAGGCCCTGGAGCGCTACCGGGCCGCGCTGGACGCCGGACGGGCGGCGAACGATCCGTACGCGACGGGCCGCGCGATGGAATCCGTAGGAGGCGCTTACCAGGAACTGGCGGACTGGCACCGGGCCTCCGACTGGTTCGGCCGGGCGCTCTCGCAGGCCCTCGCACGGGGCGAGCGCGCGGACGAGGCCCGGCTCTACGGGCGGCTCGGGAACGTCCACACCTACGCGGGGCGGTACGGGGACGCGCTGCGCAGCTGGCGGGCGGCCGCCGCGGGCTACCGGAAGCTGGCCGATGTGCCCGGTCAGGCAAAGGCGTTGAGCGAGATGGCGCGGGTCCAGGAGTACGCCGGTCGGCCCGAGGAATCGCTGCACACCTGCCGAGAGGCGGTGGAGCTGGCCCGTAGGGCGGGCGACCAGCGACTTCAGGCCGCACTGCAGGTCCGACTGGCCGACACGCTGGACAGGCTGGGGGACCCCGCAGCTGCCAGGCTGCACCGCTCCGCAGCCGACAGATTGCTGGGAGATGACCCCGCAGCCTGCGAAATCCGTAGTGCTTCCGACTGAGATTATTGGTTTGCAAGGCTAGACAGCGACTCATCCTTCATTAGACTGGGTTCACCGCGGCATCCCGTGGTGCATCCCGTTGCGCGTTCTTGTGGGCGGGTATGTATGGAAGTGCCCCGTAATATCCCCTGAGCCAAGGACCGTGATCGACGATGAAGGTCGGCATCCCCCGCGAGGTCAAGAACAACGAGTTCCGGGTCGCCATCACGCCCGCCGGCGTGCATGAGCTGGTCCGCAACGGCCACCAGGTCTTCATCGAGCAGAACGCCGGTGTGGGCTCCTCGATCACGGACGCCGAGTACGTCTCGGCCGGCGCCGAGATCCTCGGTACCGCCGACGAGGTCTGGGCCACCGCCGACCTGCTGCTCAAGGTCAAGGAGCCCATCGCGGAGGAGTACCACCGCCTCCGCAAGGACCAGACGCTCTTCACCTACCTGCACCTGGCGGCCTCCCGCGAGTGCACGGACGCCCTGCTGGAGTCCGGCACCACCGCCATCGCGTACGAGACGGTCGAGCTCGCCAACCGCGCGCTGCCGCTGCTCGCCCCGATGTCCGAGGTCGCGGGCCGTCTGGCCCCGCAGGTCGGCGCCTACCACCTGATGCGCTCGGCCGGCGGCCGCGGCGTCCTCCCGGGCGGCGTCCCCGGCACCCACGCCGGCGAGTGCGTCGTCATCGGCGGCGGCGTCTCCGGCTGGAACGCCGCGCAGATCGCCATCGGCATGGGCTTCCACGTGACCCTGCTGGACCGCGACATCAACAAGCTCCGCGAGGCCGACAAGATCTTCGGCACGAAGATCAAGACGATCGTCTCCAACGCCTACGAGCTGGAGAAGGCCGTCGTCGAGGCCGACCTCGTCATCGGCGCGGTGCTGATCCCGGGTGCGAAGGCCCCGAAGCTGGTCACCAACGAGCTCGTCGCCAAGATGAAGCCCGGAAGTGTCCTTGTCGACATTGCGATCGACCAGGGCGGCTGCTTCGAGGACTCCCGTCCGACCACTCACGCCGAGCCGACCTTCCAGGTCCACAACTCGGTCTTCTACTGCGTCGCCAACATGCCGGGCGCGGTTCCGAACACCTCCACCTACGCGCTGACGAACGCCACGCTGCCCTACATCGTGCAGCTCGCGAACCTCGGCTGGGTCGAGGCGCTGCGTCGTGACCCCGCGCTCGGGCTCGGCCTCAACACCCATGACGGCCAGGTCGTTTACGGTCCCGTCGCCGAGGCCCACGGCCTCGAGACCCTCGAGCTGAGCACGCTGCTCGGCTGACACGTCAACGACTGACGTCAATCTCACGTATCCGGCCGGACCTTGCCCGCAAGGTCCGGCCGGACGCGTTTGCGCGGTGCCCCAAGACCCCGCTCAACTCGCCTCGAACGTAACCCTTTAACCCTTTCGCACACCCGCGAAACTTCGTAGCGACAGCTCGTGCGCCCTTGACAGAGCGGTGTTCGGTTGCCGACACATCGTGCCGGGTCCGGCGGATTGTGTTGCCGCTGGGCGGTGACACGCCATAGAGTCGCCAACCGTCGGCATGGTGCCACGCTGACCTATCGATAAGTGTCCTGGTCACGTCCGAGGAGGTAAGACGACTTGTGAATGAGTCGACATTTGCTCCTGGGGGTGGTCGAGCAGGGATGCCTGAGCGGGGCCAGGGCCCTACCGGGCTCGAAGCTGTCGGCTCCGTCGCAGTACGCACCTTCGCAAACCACCAGCACATGACGACGCCCCAAAAGAGCATGGACGGCCTAGACGTGAACTCCAGGGCCGGCGACCTGAGCGGCGAAAAGCCCGTGGGTTTCGCCGACTACGACAATGTGCCCGAGGGGCACTTCTACGACCCCGACGCGGAGTACGAACCGGACCCCGAGTACGCGGCCACTCTCGCCCCCGACGCTGCCCGTCAGCGCCGTGAGCGGATCGGCCCGACCGGACGCCCGCTCCCGTACTTCCCGATCCCGGGTCCGCTGACCGACCACGGTCCGGCGAAGATCATCGCGATGTGCAACCAGAAGGGCGGCGTGGGCAAGACCACGTCGACCATCAACCTGGGTGCCGCGCTCGCCGAGTACGGGCGCCGCGTGCTGCTCGTCGACTTCGACCCGCAGGGCGCGCTGTCCGTGGGTCTCGGCGTAAACCCGATGGAACTCGACCTGACGGTCTACAACCTGCTCATGGAGCGGGGCATGTCGGCCGACGAGGTGCTGCTCAAGACGGCGGTCCCCAACATGGACCTGCTGCCGAGCAACATCGACCTGTCCGCTGCCGAGGTGCAGTTGGTCAGCGAGGTCGCGCGCGAGTCGACCCTGCAGCGGGCCCTGAAGCCCCTGATGGCCGACTACGACTACATCGTGATCGACTGTCAGCCCTCGCTCGGTCTGCTGACCGTGAACGCCCTGACGGCGGCTCACAAGGTCATCGTCCCGCTGGAGTGCGAGTTCTTCGCGCTGCGCGGCGTGGCACTGCTGACCGAGACCATCGAGAAGGTGCAGGAGCGGCTCAACCCCGAGCTGGAGCTCGACGGCATCCTCGCCACGATGTACGACTCCCGTACGGTGCACAGCCGCGAGGTGCTGGCGCGCGTCGTCGAGGCCTTCGACGACCACGTCTACCACACGGTCATCGGCCGCACGGTGCGCTTCCCGGAGACCACGGTCGCCGGTGAGCCGATCACGACGTACGCGTCCAACTCCGTCGGCGCCGCCGCCTACCGCCAGCTGGCCAGGGAGGTGCTCGCCCGGTGTCACGCCGAGTGAGTCTGCCCGGAGCCGACGAACTGTTCCGCACGACCGGGGGGATGGCGCTCCAGCCGTCCTCGCCGCGGCGCGGGGTCGAGGAGACGCCCGCCGCAGAACACTCGGCCACTTCGGCCGAGGGCACGGCGAGCGAGGGCCGTGGCCGGGAGGCCGCGGACACCGGCGGGCCCGTCGTGGGGCAGCCCAGGCGACCGCAGGAAGGTTCTGTCGGACCGGCCGGCGGCGTGGGGTCGGCCCCGGCCGGCGCGGGCCGCCGGAGCAAGGGGCAGGGCCGGGGCGCGAACCGGCGCCCCAGCGGCCGCGAGCGCCACGACGAGAAGATCACGGTCTACGTCTCCGCCGAGGAGCTCATGGACCTGGAACACGCGCGGCTGGTGCTGCGCGGGGAGCACGGACTGGCGGTGGACCGGGGCCGCATCGTCCGCGAGGCGGTCGCGGTCGTCCTCGCCGATCTGGAGTCCCGCGGCGACGCGAGCATCCTCGTACGGCGCCTGCGCGGCCGCTGACCGCCCTTCGGGCCCGCTCTCCCGGTGCCGGGCCCGTCCGGGCCGCGCACGTGCCCTGGCTCGACCTGCGGCCCGCCTTCCCGCCGCCCGGGGCCAGGTCCGGGCCGCCTGCGCGCCGCTCGGCCCGCGGCGCGCGCTCCCGGAGCCGGGCCCCGGCAGGCGTCCGCCCGGCGACCGGGCCTCCGGACGATCTGCGGCCCGCCCCCCGGAGCTCCGCCCCGTCGCGGGGAGCCGCCCGCATGGGGCCCGTACGGGCGGGGGAACGCCGGTCCTGCGGTGCGGCGCCGTGCCGGGCGCTGGTCCACCGGGGAGTGCGGGGGAGCCCGTAGGCTGCTGGTGGCCGCGGCCACGGCGCCCGGTCCTCCACGCCGCCCCCCATGCACCTCCTGGACATCGATGCCCCTCCCCGCCGAATCCGGCCGACCGACCCGGCGCGTCCTGGGGCGCGGCCCCGGCGCCCCCGACGCGGCCGGGCGATCGGACGGGCACGACGCAGGAGCGGGGCTCGAAGCCCCTGAGGCGCCCGCTGCGCGCCCCGCGCCGACAGCTGGCGGTACCGAGCCGGAACGTTCCCCCGGGCCCGCAGACGGGCAGCAGGAGCATCCTGAGCCCGGTCCGGCCCCGCACGCCGAAGCCCGGGAAGCCGAGGTCCCTGACGCCGAAGCCCGGGACGCCGAGGGCTCGGCCGATGCTCCGCACCCGCACGCCCCGCGGGCCCGCGAGGCGGCGGCCGGTGATCCTGGCCAGGGCACCGACACCGCGCCCCCCGCGAGCGGCGACGGCCGGTTCACCCTGCGGCTCGCCAACTTCGAGGGCCCCTTCGACCTGCTGCTCCAACTGATCTCGCGGCACAAGCTCGACGTCACCGAGGTCGCGCTGTCCAAGGTCACCGACGAGTTCATGGCGCACATCCGGGCCATGGGGCCGGACTGGGACCTCGACCAGACCACCGAGTTCCTCGTCGTCGCCGCCACCCTCCTCGACCTGAAGGCCGCCCGGCTGCTGCCGGTCGCCGAGGTCGAGGACGAGGCCGACCTCGCCCTGCTGGAGGCCCGGGACCTGCTCTTCGCGCGCCTGCTCCAGTACCGCGCGTACAAACAGATCGCCGAGATCTTCGAGCGGCGCGCCGAGGCCGAGGGCAGGCGGTACCCGCGGACGGTCGGGCTGGAGCCGCACCACGCGGACCTGCTGCCCGAGGTCGTCATCAGCATCGGGCCGGAGGGGTTCGCCCGGCTGGCCGTGAAGGCCATGCAGCCCAGGGCCAAGCCCCAGGTGTACGTGGACCACATCCACGCCCCCCTGGTCAGCGTGCGCGAGCAGGCCGGGCTGGTGGTGCGGATGCTGAAGGCGCGCGGGGAGGCCACGTTCCAGGAGCTCACCGAGGACGCCGGGGACACCCTCACCGTCGTCGCGCGCTTCCTGGCCCTGCTGGAGCTCTACCGGGAGAAGGCGGTCGTCCTCGACCAGGAGGAGGCGCTGGCGACCCTCACCGTGCGCTGGAGCGGCGGGGACGGCGACGGCATGCCGACCGTGACCGACGAGTTCGACCAGATCGTGGAGGCGAAGGATTGAACGGCGACGTGAGCGCGGTGGCGGCGCTGGAGCTGAAGCCGGCCCTGGAGGCCGTGCTCATGGTCGTGGACGAGCCAGCCACCGAGGCGCACCTGGCCAAGGTGCTGGAGCGCACCCCGCGCGAGGTCGGTCAGGCGCTGCGGGAGCTCGCCGACGAGTACACGGCCGCGCGCCGGGGCTTCGAGCTGCGGCTGGTCGCCGGCGGCTGGCGGTTCTACACCCGGGCCGCCTACGCGCCGGCCGTGGAGGGCTTCGTACTGGACGGCCAGCAGGCCCGGCTCACCCAGGCGGCCCTGGAGACCCTGGCGGTCGTCGCGTACCGGCAGCCGGTGAGCCGGTCGCGGGTTTCCGCGGTCCGCGGAGTCAACTGCGACGGGGTCATGCGGACCCTCCTCCAGCGGGGTCTGGTGGAGGAGGCGGGGACGGAACCCGAAACAGGTGCGATCCTGTACAGGACGACGAACTACTTTCTGGAGCGGATGGGCCTGCGCGGCCTGGACGAGCTCCCGGAGCTCGCGCCCTTCCTCCCCGAGGCGGACGCGATCGAAGCCGAGACGCAAGAAGGTGTGCCGTCGTTCGATCCGGACGCACCGGACACCGATGAAGACGACAAGACGACGGAACTTTGATGCGAAGCAGCGGCAACGGCAACGGTGGCGGCAACAGGAACAGCGGCGGCGGCGGAGGCGGCGGGCGCGGTAACGCCCGCGGCGGCTCCTCCAGTGGCGGCGGTGGCTACCGCGGGAGCGGCTCCGGCGGTGGCAGCGGCTCCGGCGGCTCCCGTGGCGGTAGCTCGGGCGGTTACCAGGGCGGCTCCCGCGGCGGCAGCTCCGGCGGCTCCCGCGGCGGTAGCTCGGGCGGTTACCAGGGCGGTTCGCGCGGCGGCAGCTCCGGCGGCTCCCGCGGTGGCAGCTCGGGCGGTTACCAGGGCGGCTCCCGCGGCGGCAGCTCCGGCGGCTACCAGGGCGGCTCCGACTCGCGCGACCGCGACCAGCCGGCCCCCCGCATCCGCAACCCGCGTCCCGAGGAGCGCCGCTACGACGTCGGCCCCGAGGGCGAGCGCAGCGGACGCAGCGGCCCCAAGGCGGGCGGCGGCGGTGCCCGCGGCGCCGCGGCGCGCGGTGGCGCCAAGGGCGGTCCCCGGACCTCCAAGACCCCCGGCATCGGCGGCGCCGGCGGCCCGCGCAGCGGCCCCGGCAGCCGGAGCGGCCAGTCCCGCCCCCGCGAGCTGGACGCGCGGATCGAGGAGCGCGTGCGCGACCGGTACGCCGACAAGCCCGTGGTCAAGACCCCGAAGACCTTCCCGGGTGCCGAGGAGGAGGGTGAGCGTCTGCAGAAGGTGCTCGCCCGCGCCGGCATGGGTTCGCGCCGCGCCTGCGAGGAGCTCATCGAGCAGGCCCGCGTCGAGGTCAACGGCGAGATCGTGCTGGAGCAGGGCAAGCGCGTCCTGCCGAAGGACGAGATCAAGGTGGACGGCCTGACGGTCGCCACCCAGTCGTACCTGTTCTTCGCTCTGAACAAGCCCGCCGGTGTCGTCTCCACCATGGAGGACCCGGACGGCCGTCAGTGCCTCGGCGACTACGTCACCAACCGCGAGACCCGTCTCTTCCACGTCGGCCGGCTCGACACCGAGACCGAGGGCATCATCCTGCTCACCAACCACGGTGAGCTGGCCCACCGCCTCACGCACCCCAAGTACGGCGTGAAGAAGACGTACGTGGCGGCCATCACCGGCCCGCTGCCGCGCGAGATCGGCAAGCGGCTCAAGGACGGCATCGAGCTGGAGGACGGCTACGCCCGCGCCGACCACTTCCGCGTCGTCGACCAGGTCGGCAAGAACTACCTGGTCGAGGTCACCCTCCACGAGGGCCGCAAGCACATCGTCCGCCGCATGATGGCGGAGGCCGGCTTCCCGGTCGAGAAGCTCGTCCGGACCTCCTTCGGTCCGATCGAGCTGGGCGACCAGAAGTCCGGCTGGCTGCGCCGCCTGACCAACACCGAGGTCGGCATGCTGATGCGCGAGGTCGGCCTCTAGTACGCAGACCGGTCGCCGCGCAGGCGGCCGGTCCGATCGCAGAAAACCCGCGGTGCCCCAGGGCGCCGCGGGTTTTCTGCTTGTCGGGGACCCGCGCCACTGTTTATAGTCAGTCTGACCATTAAACAGTGAGGGGGTCGCCATGAGTTGGAGCATGAGCTGGACCGAGGTGCTCGGCTTCGCCACCGGCGCCCTGTGCGTCTGGCTGGTCGCCCGGCAGCACGTGGCCAACTGGCCGATCGGGATCGCCAACAACGTCTTCTTCATCGTGCTCTTCGCCCAGGCCGGCCTCTACGCCGACGCCGGGCTCCAGATCGTCTTCATCGCCCTCGCCGCCTACGGCTGGTGGTCCTGGACCCACGGGGGTGGACCAGGATCCGCCGAGGCCCTGCCGGTGCGCCGCACCACGCGCACCGAATGGGCCGGGCTCGCCGCGGCGGGGGCGGTGGGGGTGCTCGCGCTCACCCTGCTGCTGGGCCGGGCCACCGACTCCACCGTCCCCTTCTGGGACGCAGCTACCACCGGGCTCTCGCTCGTCGCCACGTACGGACAGTGCCGCAAGCTCGTGGAGTCCTGGTGGCTGTGGATCGCCGCCGACCTCGTCTACATCCCGCTCTACGCCCACAAGGGCCTCTACCTGACCTCCGCGCTCTACGTGGGCTTCCTCGCCCTGTGCGTGGTCGGACTCCTCGGCTGGCGGCGCACCCTGCCCGCGCGGGAGACCCGTACGGCGGCGGAGGCGACGGCATGAGGCGCCACGGGCACGGCCTGGTCCTCGGCAAGTTCTACCCGCCGCACGCCGGGCACCACCACCTCGTGCGCACCGCCCAGGACCAGTGCGAGCGGCTGACGGTACTGGTGTGCGCGGCCTCGGTGGAGTCGGTCCCGCTCGCCGACCGCGTCGCCTGGATGCGCGAGGCGCACCCCGGGGCCGAGGTCGTCGGCGCGGTGGACGACATCCCGGTCGACCTGCACGACCCGGAGATCTGGGAGGCGCACATGGCCGTCTTCCGCGGCGCGGTGCCCGGGCGGGTGGACGCCGTGTTCACCTCGGAGGAGTACGGGAGCGAGCTCGCCCGGCGGTTCGGCGCCGAGGAGGTCCTGGTGGACCGGGAACGGACGCTGTTCCCGGTGTCCGGTACGGCGGTGCGCAGGGACCCGGCCGGCTCCTGGGAGTTCCTCGGGCCGGCCGTGCGGGCCGCCCTGACCCGACGGGTCGTCGTCCTCGGCGCGGAGTCCACCGGGACCACCACGCTGTCGCGGGCCCTGGCGGACCACTACCGGCGGCGCGGCGGCGTATGGGCCAAGACGGGCTGGGTCGCCGAGTACGGGCGCCGGTACAGCGAGGAGAAGCTGGCGGCGGCCCGCGCCGCCGACCCGGCCGCCTCCTGGGCGGACGTCTCCTTCACCTCGCAGGAGTTCCCGGTCATCGCGCGCCACCAGGACGCGGACGAGGAGCACGCGGCCCGGCTCGGCTCCCCGGTGCTGTTCTGCGACACCGACTCGTTCGCGACCGGGATCTGGCACGAGCGGTACATGGGCGGCCGCAACGCGGAGGTCGAGCGGATCGCGGACCTCACCCGGCGGGACCTGTACCTGCTCACCGACCACGCCGACGTGCCCTTCGAGGACGACGGACTGCGGGACGGGGAGCACCTGCGGCCCTGGATGACCGAGCGGTTCCGGGCGGAACTGGAGCGCACCGGGAGGCGTTTCCTCGTCGTGCGCGGCGACCGGGCGGTCCGGCTGGAGGCGGCCGTCCGGGCCGTGGACGCGCTGCTGGCCGAGGGCTGGCACTTCACCGACCCCCTTCCGGAGAACCGATGACCGCCGGCTATGACCCGTACGCCTTCGAGCCGTTCGCGGTGACCGTCGACCTGGCCGTCTTCACCGTGCGCGGCGGAGCCCTGCACGTCCTGCTGATCCGGCGCGGCCAGGAACCGTACGCCGGTGCCTGGGCGCTGCCGGGCGGGTTCGTCCTGCCGCGGGAGTCCGCCGAGACCGCCGCCCGGCGCGAGCTGGCCGAGGAGACCGGCCTGCCGGACCGGCTCGTGGCCGAACTCCACCTGGAGCAGCTGCGCACGTACAGCGAACCGGACCGCGACCCCCGGATGCGGGTGGTGTCGGTGGCCTTCACCGCCCTCGTCCCGGACCTGCCGGAGCCGGCGGCCGGGGGCGGCGGGGACGCGGCGCACGCCCGCTGGACCGCGTTGGACGAGGTCTCGGAACTGGCCTTCGACCACGCGGTGATCCTGGCGGACGCACGCGAGCGGATCGGCGCCAAGCTGGAGTACACCTGCCTGGCCACCGGCTTCTGCCCGCCCGAGTTCACCCTCGGCGAGCTCCAGTCCGTCTACGAGACCGTCTGGAACACCAGCCTCGACCGTCCCAACTTCCGCCGCAAGGTCCTGGCGACGCCGGGGTTCGTCGAGGCCGTGCCGGGCGCGGCCCGGCTGACCGGCGGCCGCGGCAAACCGGCCGCCCTCTACCGGCCCGGTCCGGCGACCACCCTCCACCCACCCCTGCTGCGACCGGAAGGATCCACCCGATGACCAAACGAGCCGCGACCGGCGCCATGATCGGCCTGGCCCTGGGCGACGCCCTCGGCTTCCCGACCGAGTTCAACGACGTGCCCTCGATCCTGGCCAAGACGGGCCCCTGGCGCGAGATGAGCCTGCCGCGCCCGGCGATCGTCACGGACGACACCCAGATGACCCTCGCCCTGGCCCGCGGCATGCGCACGGCGGCCGGGCGCGGCCCGGTGGGCCCGCTGCGCCTGACCCGGCCGGTCCGCGAGGAGTTCGTCGACTGGTACCACTCCCCGGAGAACAACCGGGCCCCGGGCCGCACCTGCATGACGGCCTGCCGGCTGCTCGACGCCCCGGACCGGGACTGGCGCGACGCCAGCCAGATCGGCTCCAAGGGCTGCGGCGCCAACATGCGGGTGGTCCCGGTCGGGCTGGTGCCGGACTGGACCGAGGAGGAGCGGGCGGGCGCCGCGCAGCTCCAGTCGGCCCTCACCCACGGGCACCCGACGGCGCTCGCCGCCTCCGACCTGACCGCCCGGGCCGTGTACCTGCTGGCCGAGGGCGCCGAGGTGACCGGGCTCGTCGGGCGGCTGCGCTCGTACGCCCTGGAGAACCGCACCCGCTACCACGAGCGCTGGCTGGGTGACCTGTGGATGCGGACCGCGTCCGACGCCTCTGCGGAGTCCTTCATCGCCCGGGGCTGGGACGAGTGCCTGGCCGTGCTGGACCGGCTCGCGGCCGCCCTGCGGTCCCCCTCCCCGGAGACCGACCCGTGCCTGGCCACGGGCGACGGCTGGATAGCCGAGGAGGCCCTCGCCACCGCCCTGCACTGCTTCCTGCTCTTCCCCGACGAGCCGCTGACCGCGCTGCGCCGGGCCGCCTGTACGCGCGGCGACTCCGATTCCATCGCCTGCCTCGCGGGCGCCTTTGCCGGAGCCCACCTCGGCGCCGACGTATGGCCCCGCGAGTGGGAGGGCCGCATCGAGTACCGGGACGAACTCCTGGCCTTCGGCACCCTCTGGGACGCGTGACCCGTGCTGGACGCACTGAGCATCGACCTGACCCCCGTCGTGGCGGAGCAGCCCGACCCGCTGCTCTTCGCCACGGTCTCCGGCGCGCACCTGTACGGCTTCCCGTCCCGGGACTCCGACATCGACCTGCGCGGCGCCCACCTGCTCCCGGCGCAGGACCTGCTGGGCCTGCGCGAGCCGGAGGAGACCCGGACCCGCATGTGGGACCGGGACGACGTGGAGATGGACCTCGTCACGCACGACCTGCGCAAGTTCGTCCGCCTGATGCTGAACCGCAACGGCTACGTCCTGGAGCAGCTGCTCTCCCCGCTCGTGGTCCACACGACGGCGGCGCACGAGGAACTGATCGCGCTGGCCCCGGGCGTGTTGACCTCCCACCACGCCCACCACTACCGGGGGTTCGCGGGCACCCAGTGGCGGCTCTTCGAGAAGTCCGCCGAACTCAAACCGCTGCTCTACGCGTTCCGGGCGCTGCTCACCGGCATCCACCTCATGCGGTCGGCCGAGGTGCAGGCGCACCTGCCGACCCTGCTGGCCGAGGTGCCGGAAGCGCCCCCGTACCTCGCCGCCCTCGTCGAGGCCAAGGTGGCCGCCGAACACGGGGGCTACGAGGGCCCGCCCGTCGGCGGCGTGCGCGCGGACCTCGAGGCGCTGCACGCCGTGCTCGACGCGGCTCAGGCCGCTTCCGCGCTGCCCGAGCAACCGACGGCGTACGACGCGCTCGACGCGTTCGTCGTACGGCGGCGCGTGCTACGCGGCTGACGCGCGGCGGGTGCGGACCAGGAAGTCCTGCACCCGGGCGTGGTCCGGCTCCGCCGGCAGCACGGTCGAGTCCAGGGCGCGCTCCGTCTCCTCCTGGAGGCGGGCCATCCAGGCGTCGACCTCCTCCCAGGTCAGCTCGCCGCGGCGGACCGCGAGCAGGCGGTCGCGGTGCGGGCCGGCGTCGATGGTCAGCCGTCCGGTGCGCAGCAGGTCACGGCAGGACAGCAGGAGGCGCAGCAGGTGCATGGCGTGCTTCCAGCGCGGTGCGCCGTGGACCCGGACGTCGGCGAGGAGCTTGCCGCGCTGGGAGGCCGCGTACCGGCTGAAGCTGGTGTGGGCCCGGCGGGAGAGGAAGGCCCCGCGGAGGGAGAGGAGTTCCTCGCCGACCGGGGTGACCTCGTGCACCAGGGGGGAGTGCAAGCACTCCAGGATGTTCGGGTTGGCCCGCAGGGCCAGTTCGCAGAAGCGCTCCAGCTCCCAGGAGAACTCCTCGTCCCGCGGGCCCTCCACGTGGGTGGGGGGCTTCTCGAACCGCCAGAACAGCGGCGTCGGGGCGAGGTAGACACCGCGCAGGTCGGTGTCGCTCGCCTCCGTCGCCAGTCCGAACGCCCGGGAGCCCATCACGCACCGGTAGACGGTGTGGTCCCGTACCAGCGTCAGATCGTCCATCCGGGGAGCTTAGGCGTCTGACCTGCCGCTATGCGAGCGAGATATTGCCGTCCGTCGCGACCTTGATCTTCTTCTCCGCCAGCCCCTTGGTGGCCGGGCCCTTGGTCACCGCGCCGTCGGCGACCGCGAACTTGCTGTTGTGGCACGGGCAGTCGATGCTGCCGTCCTCCACCTTGTTGACCAGGCAGCCCTGGTGGGGGCAGACCGCCGTGAAGCATTTGAAGGTGCCGGCCTTGGGCTGGGTGACCACGACCTTCTCCTCCTTGAAGACCTTGCCGCCGCCCACCGGAATGTCCGCCTTCTTGGTGAGGGCCTTGCCGGCCGCGGCGCCCGTGTCCGCCGAGGTGGCGGGAGCCGGGGCGGCGGGCTCGGCGGGCTGGGCGGGAACCTCGTTCGGTTCCCCCGGGGCGGCCTTTTCACCGCCGTCGCTGCCGCAGGCGGTGATCGCGCCGCCGGCCAGGGCGGCCGCGCCGATCGTCAGTACCGTGCGCCGGGCGGTGTGCGTGAGGTCGCTCATGAGTCTCTCCTCGCTTCGTGGCCGGATGGCGTCAGCATCCTGGCCTGCGGCGGGCCTCAGGTGAAGCCTGCCGCGCCGGTTCATCGGCCCGGTTCCCATGGGGCCAGTGAGGCAGGGCTGCCGGGTGTGCGTACGACCTCCCACACGTGGATCACGGCTTCCCGGTTCAGCGGGCCGTGAACATGCGGGTATCGGCCGCCGGAATCACTCTCCCGGCGGACCTCGGCGGTCAGCACGCCCTCGTCGAGCTCCACCGCGAGCAGGATCCCGGGTACCGACCGGTAGTGCGCGTCGACGATCGCGAGTGCCGTGGGACGGTCCGCGGAACAGTGGACGAACCCCTCGGCCTCCAGCGAGGGCGGGGCGTAAGGGAGCTCGGGGGAGACGGCCCAGTCGGCGAGCGGGACGATGTGGAAGATCATGAGGATGGTTCTACCGCAGGGGGCACGGACGTGTGCGCCAGGTGGCGGCACGGTCCGCTATGAGTGACATTGTCCGTGTCTCGAAGCCGGGTGCGGCGCTGTCCGCGCGCCCCGGTCCCTCTGCGAAAGGCACGACGATGGCGGGTAACGACCTCGGCTCCCTTCTCGGCGGTCTCCTGGGCGGGAGCGGCGGTCAAGGCGGGAGCGCCGGCGGGGGTGCCGGCGCCGCCGGCAACGTCCTCGGTGCGCTGCTCGGCGCCCTCATGGGCGGGGTCGGCGGTTCCCAGGCCGGCGGGAGCAACCCGCTCGGCGGGCTGATGGACATGCTGACCAAGTCGGGCCTCGCCGACCAGGCCCAATCCTGGATCGGCACCGGTGACAACCAGGCGGTCAGCGGCGCCCAGATCGCCGGGGCGCTGCCCGACGAGGCCCTGCAGAAGGCGGCCGCGCAGGCCGGCGTCAGCCCGCAGGAGGCCGCTGACCAGATCGCGCAGGCGCTGCCGACGGCCGTCGACAAACTGAGCCCGGAAGGACAGCTTCCGACCGGTTCGCTGGAGGAGATCATCCGGGCGCAGAAGTTCTGACCGACCGAGAGCGCCGCACCAGGGCCCGGCCGCCGTCCCACGGGATGGGCGGTCGGGCCCTCGTGCCGCAGGTGCTGGATACCCTGGCCGGACAGTCCGTCAGCTCGCCTTTTCGCCCCTGGGAGTACCTCGTGAGAACCGCCGTCGTCATCGGAACCGGACTGATCGGCACCTCCGCGGCGCTCGCCCTGTCCGCCCGGGGGATCACCGTCCACCTCGCCGACCACGACCCGGACCGGGCCCGTACGGCGGCCGCCCTCGGGGCCGGCACGGACGAGGCCCCGAAGGAGCAGGTCGACCTCGCGATCGTCGCCGTACCGCCGGCCCACGTGGCCGCCACCCTGGCCGACCTGATCGGGCGCCGGGTCGCGCGCGCCTACGTGGACGTGGCCAGCGTCAAGGGCGGACCGCGCCGGGAGCTGGCGGCGCTCGGCGTGGACGTCACCGCGTACATCGGGACGCACCCGATGGCCGGCAAGGAGCAGTCGGGTCCGCTCGCCGCCACCGCGGACCTCTTCGAGGGCCGCCCGTGGGTGCTGACCCCCACCCGGGACACCGACCACGAGGTGCTCAACCTCGCGCTGGAGCTGGTGGCCCTGTCCCGGGCCGTACCGGTGGTGATGGACGCGGACGCCCACGACCGCGCGGTGGCGCTCGTCTCGCACACCCCCCAGCTGGTCTCCAGCATGGTCGCGGCCCGGCTGGAGGAGGCCGACGAGACCGCGGTCCGGCTGTGCGGGCAGGGCATCCGCGACGTGACCCGGATCGCGGCCTCCGACCCGCGGATGTGGGTGGAGATCCTGTCGGCCAACCCGGGACCGGTGGCCGACGTCCTCGCCGGGATCGCCGCCGACCTGGAAGAGACCGTGGAGGCACTGCGGGGCCTGCAGTCCGCCGACGTGGAGAAGCGGCGCGGCGGCGCCGCGGGCATCGAGGACGTGCTGCGTCGCGGCAACGCGGGCCGGGTCCGGGTGCCGGGCAAGCACGGCGCGGCGCCCACGGTCTACGAGACGGTGGCCGTGCTCATCAGCGACCAGCCCGGCGAGCTGGCACGGATCTTCGCCGACGCGGGACGGGCCGGGGTCAACATCGAGGACGTACGGATCGAGCACGCGACGGGTCAGCAGGCCGGCCTCGTCCAGCTCATGGTGGAGCCGCGGGCGGTGGCCGGCCTGACCGCCGAGCTGCGCGAGCGGGGCTGGGCGCTGCGGCAGCAGTAGCGGGGCGGCCGGGCGGCGGGCGGGGGCGCGCCCCGGGGGCCGGCCGGCCCCCGGAAGATACGGCGGGGACGGGGGCCGCCCGGGGCCGGTAACCTTGGGGAGGGGCGCTTTGCCGCGCCCGGACACGTACGCGCAACCAGGAAGGTGCCCGCACCGTGGAAACCGCAGCTCCGTCCGCCGTGATCGTCGCCATCGACGGTCCCTCCGGCACGGGCAAGTCCAGCACCTCCAAGGCCGTGGCCGCCAAGCTCGGGCTGCGCTACCTGGACACCGGCGCCCAGTACCGGGCCATCACCTGGTGGATGATCACCAACGGCGTCGACACCGACGACCCGCAGGCCATCGCGATCGCGGCCGGCAAGCCCACCATCGTGTCCGGCACCGACCCGGCCGCCCCCACCATCACCGTGGACGGCCTCGACGCCGCCGGTCCCATCCGGACCCAGGAGGTCACCTCGAAGGTCAGCGCGGTCAGCGCCGTCCCCGAGGTGCGCACCCTGATCACCGACCTGCAGCGCTCCATCGCCGCCGAGGCGGCCCAGGAGGCCGACGGGATCGTCGTCGAGGGCCGGGACATCGGCACCACCGTCCTGCCCGACGCCGACCTCAAGATCTTCCTGACGGCTTCCGCCGAGGCGCGCGCCGCCCGGCGCAGCGGCGAGCTCCGCGGCAAGGAGGCCACCGACCTCGCGGCCACCAAGGAAGCGCTGATCAAGCGCGACGCGGCCGACTCCGGCCGCAAGACCTCCCCGCTGGCCAAGGCCGACGACGCCGTCGAGGTGGACACCACCGAACTCACGCTCGACCAGGTGATCGAGTGCGTCGTGACGCTGGTGGAAGAGAAGCGGGTGGGCCGCAAGTGAGCCAAGCGCCCTCCCTCAAGGGTGCGGCGGTCGGCAGGCGCATCGGCATCGGGCTCATGTACGGGCTCTGGAAGCCGCGCGTACTGGGGGCCTGGAAGGTGCCCGCCTCGGGCCCCGTCATCCTCGCCGTGAACCACTCGCACAACATCGACGGCCCCATGGTCATGGGCACCGCGCCCAGGCCGCTGCACTTCCTGATCAAGAAGGAAGCGTACGTGGGCCCGCTCGGCCCCTTCCTCGAAGGGATCGGGCAGGTCAAGGTCGACCGCGGCGGCCCCGACCGGACGGCGATAGGCCGCGCCCTCGGCGTGCTCGACAATGGAGGGGCCCTGGGGATATTTCCCGAGGGCACCCGGGGCGAGGGCGACTTCGCCTCGCTGCGCGCGGGCCTCGCGTACTTCGCGGTCCGCAGCGGCGCCCCCATCGTCCCCGTGGCCGTCCTGGGCAGCGGAGACACCCCGGGGCGGGTCGTCAAGGGCCTGCCCGCCCTCAAGAGCCGGGTCGACGTCGTCTTCGGCTCGGCCTTCGACGCGGGTGACGGCAGTGGCCGCCGTACCCGTACCGCACTGGACGAGGCCACCGTACGCATCCAGGACCGGCTGACCGCCCACCTGGCCGACGCCAAGCGCCTCACCGGGCGCTGAGCGAGACTTGAAACCAGTAGTGGAACCGCGCTGCGCGGGTACCACCGATCACCACGAACGACGAGGAACGGACTTCATGAACGACCAGCACGACCACGGAGCACTTGGCGATGCCGAGTACGCGGAGTTCATGGAGCTCGCCGCGGAAGAGGGCTTCGACCTCGAAGAGGTCGAAGGCGCGATCGAGGAGGCCGGTCACGGCCCGCTTCCCGTCCTCGCCGTCGTCGGCCGCCCGAACGTCGGCAAGTCGACCCTGGTGAACCGGATCATCGGCCGCCGCGAGGCGGTCGTCGAGGACAAGCCCGGCGTCACCCGCGACCGCGTCACGTACGAGGCCGAATGGGCCGGCCGCCGCTTCAAGGTCGTCGACACCGGCGGCTGGGAGCAGGACGTCCTCGGCATCGACGCCTCCGTCGCCGCCCAGGCCGAGTACGCCATCGAGGCCGCCGACGCGGTCGTCTTCGTCGTCGACTCCAAGGTCGGCGCCACCGACACCGACGAGGCCGTCGTACGGCTGCTGCGCAAGGCGGGCAAGCCCGTCGTGCTCTGCGCCAACAAGGTCGACGGCCAGAGCGGCGAGTCCGACGCGGCCTCCCTGTGGTCGCTCGGCCTCGGCATGCCGCACCCGGTCTCCTCGCTGCACGGCCGCGGCACCGGTGACATGCTCGACGCCGTCCTGGAGGCCCTGCCCGAGGCCCCCGAGCAGACCTTCGGCGGCGCCGCCCCCGGCGGCCCGCGCCGCATCGCGCTGATCGGCCGCCCGAACGTCGGCAAGTCCTCGCTGCTCAACAAGGTGGCGAAGGAGGACCGCGTCGTCGTCAACGAGCTGGCCGGCACCACCCGCGACCCGGTCGACGAGCTGATCGAACTCGGCGGCATCACCTGGAAGTTCGTCGACACCGCCGGTATCCGCAAGAAGGTCCACCTGCAGCAGGGCGCCGACTACTACGCCTCCCTGCGCACGGCCGCCGCCGTCGAGAAGGCGGAGGTCGCGGTGATCCTGATCGACACCACCGAGACCATCAGCGTCCAGGACCAGCGCATCATCACGATGGCCGTCGAGGCGGGCCGCGCGATCGTGATCGCGTACAACAAGTGGGACGAGCTCGACGAGGAGCGCCGCTACTACCTCGAGCGCGAGATCGAGACCGAGATGCAGCAGGTCGCCTGGGCGCCCCGGGTGAACGTCTCGGCGCTCACCGGCCGCCACATGGAGAAGCTGGTCCCGGCGATCGAGACGGCGCTGGCGGGCTGGGAGACGCGCGTCCCCACCGGCCGGCTGAACGCCTTCCTCGGTGAGGTCGTCGCCGCCCACCCGCACCCGATCCGTGGCGGCAAGCAGCCCCGCATCCTGTTCGGTACCCAGGCGGGCAGCAAGCCGCCGCGGTTCGTCCTCTTCGCCTCCGGCTTCCTCGAGCACGGCTACCGGCGCTTCATCGAGCGCCGCCTGCGCGAGGAGTTCGGCTTCGAAGGCACCCCGATCCACATCTCGGTGCGGGTGCGCGAGAAGCGCGGCGCCCAGTACAAGAAGAAGAAGTAGTCCCAGCCTGATCAAGCCCCCCACCTGCATCTTCTCCGCAGGCGGGGGGCTTGACGCTTGTCCCGGGCCGTCTGCGGGCCGTCAGGACAAGCGACAAGCAGTCCCGGACCGGTTAGCCGCAATGCCGTTGACGTAGGGCCGGTTCCCGCACCCGCCTCCGCCGCCCGTACGCTCTCCTGGAGGTCAGACGACACGGGGCGGGGACATGGGCGAGGGCCGGGAAGTCGACGGAGGCGGCCGGGACGGCCGCCGTCGGCGCAGGGGGACGGCCGCCGGCGCGGTGGCTGCACTCGTCGGGGCGGCGGGGGTCGTCACCCTGGGGGTGAAGGCCGGCCTGCCCTGGTGGGTGCTGGTTGCCGCGGCCGTGGTGACGGCGGGCTTCGCCGGCTGGTCGGGGGCCCGGATCGCCCTGCGGGAGGACGCCCGCGACGCGATCTTGGAGCCCGGGGAGAACGTGGTCGGCACCTACACCGTCCGGTCCCCGTACACCGAACACACCCCGCCCTCTCCGCACGAGGGCCCGCGCTACCAACTGCGCGTGACCAGCAGCGGGATGCAGATGTGGGAGCGTTGCGTCCTGCTGTGGCGGCACCCGTGGTCGGAGCTGCGCGTGATGACCGACGGGCCCCGGCTGCGCGTCCACCACCAGGGCCAGGAGGCCGGCACGATGCTGCTGGAGCCGCCGGGCGCCGTGCAGGAGGTCCGCCTCGTCGCCCGTCGGTACGGGGCCGGCTAGCCGTGGTTAGCCGGCCCCGTACCGGGCCGTCCGTGGGCCGTCGAACGCCTCCCAATGCTCCGAGGGGTCAATAGCCCCGGCGCGGGGCGGGCGGTAGGGCCGCCGGGATGTGTGCCATCCCGGTCTGGTGCTGTCGCCCGTCGGCGTATCCGGGGCTGCCCGCGTACGAGTACGCCGGCAGCGGCTGCGGTGTGTACGAGGGCTGCCAGCCGTCGACGCGCTGCCAGGCGGAGCCGTTCCAACCGCTGCCGTACGAGGTGCCGCTCGTGTACGAGCCCCCGTAGGCGAAGGCCGTGAACCCGTGGTCCTCCTCGCCCGTACGGTCGCCCGGCAGCGCCCGGAAGGCGCGCAGGTACTCCGAGTACAGCGTGTCGTAGATCGGGGTGTGCGAGACGGCCGGAGGGGTGTCCCGGTCCCGTGCGGGACGCATCGAGGGGACGGTGCTCGGATAGGACGGGGCGCGGGAGGAGTCGTATGCATGCACGTATCAGCCAACGAAACCGGCGCGCTGCGGATGCGGGGTGACAGGGGAGGAAACACAGATCGCCGGGGGTGTGCGGGACGGACCGCACACCCCCGGCGCACGCCGCCCGACCCCCACGGCAGGGGGCTGGGCGGCCGTTCTCGTACCGGCGGGATCAGGCGCCGGGCGTACCCGCCAGCGGCATCGCCGCGGCCACGAGCTTGCCCGCGGCGGCGGCCTTGTCCAGGGCGTCGCGCAGCAGGTCCTCACGGGGCTGCTGGCCGATCGAGCCGACCGGGGCGGCGTAGATGAGCACGCGCTGGGTCTTGTTGACGGCGGCCCGCCAGCCGTCGGTGACCGACAGCGCCTGGTGCGCCTGCCACCAGGCGACCTGGCCGGCGCCGTCGTTGCCCGGCTGCAGGACGGCGTGCAGCTGGCCCGCGGCGAGCAGGACCGACCAGCCGCCGAGGAGGGTGGGGACCTCGGAGGTGTCGGTGACCGGGATGAACCCCTGCTCGATCAGGAGCGGCAGGAAGTCGTCGCCGGGGCCGTCGCTGCCGGGGCGGGCGATGGGCGCGGTCGGCTCGACGACCAGGGCGGGGTGCAGCTCCCCGGCGATGAGGATCAGGCCGCTGGTGATGCCGAGGACGGCCTGGCCGCCGGGCACGTTCTGCGGGGCGGCGCCGGGGCCACCGGCGGAGGCCGGGCTGTCGCCGGTGATGCTGCGGACGGCGCCCTGGAGCTGTTCCTCGGAGACCGAGACCACCTGCGAGGGGATGCAGGTGGCGTGGGCGAAGGCGAGGACGGCGGTCTCCTCGCCGACGAACAGCACCGTGCTGGTGCGGTCGTTCTCGGGGTCGCCCGGGGTGCGGCAGGAGGTGCAGTCGTAACTGCGCGGCGCGTCTTCGCCGACGAGCAGCCTGTCGGCTTCTTCGTCACCGATCTCGGCACGTACCTCATCACTGACGTCGAGCATGCGCGGCACGGGGTGGCTCCTCGGCATAGGTGCGGGTCCGGGAGGCTCCCGGCTCGCCGGGCTCAACGGCCGAGCGGCGGCGGGGGTCACGCCATTTGAGGGAACGGATTCGAACCTGGCCCCCGGAAGGGTGAACCGTCCGACCTTAGCTTCGCTTCCGTGCCAACTGTTCTTTGTTTGTGCTCAGTTGGTGCCCAGGTGTGGTCGTTTGGGGCGGTGGTGGCGGTCGGCCGACCGGGTGGGGTGCGGTGACCTGCCGCGTGGCGGGCCGAAGGGGGTCGCGGGCGGCTGCGTAGCGTGACCCGATGCCCCCTCACCGGACCTGTCGGGCCGTCTCCGGCGGCGCCGTCGCGCTCGCCGCCGTGCTGGCGCTCGTACTGCCCGGCGGAGCCGCGGCCGCGGCTCCGCCGCCACCCGCGCCCGGGCCGGCCGGGGCGGCGCACCCCGGCTCGCCCGGTGTGATCGGGGACGGGCCGGGGGACTGCGGACCGGGCGGGGAGTGGCCCTGGGACTGCGTGGCCGACTGCGAGAGCGGCGGGCGTTGGGCGGTGAACACCGGCAACGGCTTCTACGGCGGGCTGCAGTTCTGGCAACCGACGTGGGAGGAGTACGGCGGGCTGGCGTTCGCGAAGCGGGCCGATCTGGCGAGCCGCGTGCAGCAGATCCGGGTCGCGGAGGACGTCCTCGGCGCGCAGGGCTGGAGCGCGTGGCCCGTGTGTTCCAAGCGGTACGGGCTGGCCGGGCGGATGCACGCGGTGCGCGACGGCGACACGCTGGTGTCGATCGCCCGCAAGCACCGGGTCCGGGGCGGGTGGCGGGCCCTGTACGAGGCGAACCGGGAGCGGATCGGGCCGGAGCCGGAGGCCCTCGTGGTGGGCATGCTGCTGGTCGTCCCCACCGCGGAGCCCGCCGCCCCGCCGCAGGTCCCGCCCGTGCCCGTGCCGGCGTCCGTGCCAGCGCCCGTGCCGGTCACCGCTCCGACCGCTCCGCCACCGGCCCCGCGCCCCTGACCG
The DNA here is from genome assembly GCF_036178145.1 of Streptomyces sp. NBC_00273. Taxonomy (NCBI): domain Bacteria; kingdom Bacillati; phylum Actinomycetota; class Actinomycetes; order Kitasatosporales; family Streptomycetaceae; genus Streptomyces; species Streptomyces sp. NBC_00273. Next base: position 7,324,150 of record NZ_CP108067.1, read on the forward strand.
GGGCGCCCGGGCCGGCCGCGCGTTGCGCGATGCCCTGAGGGCGCTGACCCTGGAAACGACGAGCCGAACGGCTCGGACACCGGTGGTGAGCCAGATGGTCCTGAGCAGACGCCCTCGCGCGCACCCGCGCGCACCCGCACGTGCCGCGGCCTGCACGGCGGCCGCGGTCCTGCTGGCCCTACCGGCGGCCGTGGGATGGTCCTCGCCCGCAGTGGCGGCGGGAGCCCCCGGCACACCGCCCACCGCGGCCCTGGTCCTACCGGCCGCCCCCGGGCCCGCGGACCCCGAGGCGGCCAAGGCGCAGATCGAGAAGAACTGGACCGCGTTCTTCGACCCGAAGACCCCGACCGACGAGAAGGCCGAGCTGTTGGAGCACGGCGACCTGCTCAAGGTGCTGCTGGACGGCTTCTCGGCCGGTGCCGAAGCGGCCAAGACCTCCGTCAAGGTCACCGACGTCACCTTCACCTCGCCCACCGGGGCCGAGGTGACCTACGACCTGAAGGTCGGCGACGAGACGGTGCTGCCCGGCAGCAAGGGGACCGTGGTGTTCGAGGACGGGGTCTGGAAGGTCTCCCTGAAGACCCTCTGCGCGCTCGTAGAGCTCAGCGGCGCCGAGGCGCCACCGCTGCTCTGCTGAGGTCCGGCCGGTCACGGAGCGCTGGCAGACTCTGGGGATGCTCGATACCTCCGCACGACTGCTGCGCCTGCTGTCCCTGCTGCAGGCCCACCGCGAATGGACCGGGGCCGATCTCGCGGACCGCCTCGGGGTCACCGCGCGGACGGTCCGGCGCGACGTGGACCGGTTGCGGGAGCTCGGGTACCCGGTGAACGCCAGTCCCGGGACCGGCGGCGGCTACCAGTTGGGCGCGGGGGCCGAGCTGCCGCCGCTGCTGCTGGACGACGAGGAGGCCGTGGCCGTCGCCGTGGGCCTGCGGACCGCCGCCGGCAACGGGATCGAGGGCATCGGGGAGTCCTCCGTACGCGCCCTCGCGAAGCTGGAGCAGGTGCTGCCGTCGCGGCTGCGCCGCAGGGTGTCCGCGCTCAACGAGTTCACCGTGCCCATGCTGCGCGGCGCCCAGCGGTCCACCGTGGACCCTTCGGTGCTGACCGAGCTGGCCTCGGTCTGCCGGGACGGCGAGCGGCTGCGCTTCGGGTACCGCGACCACGAGGGGAACGTCACCCGCCGCACCGTCGAGCCGCACCGACTGGTGTGCACCGAGCGGCGCTGGTACCTGGTCGCCTGGGACCTGGACCGGGAGGCGTGGCGGACCTTCCGCGCCGACCGGATCGAGCCCAGGCCTCCGCACGGACCGCGGTTCCCCCCGCGCCCGGCGCCCGCCGAGGACCTCGCCGCCTACGTCTCCGAGGGCGTGTCGCAGCGGGTGTACGCGACCCGCGCGGTGGTGCGGCTGAAGGTTTCGGCGCAGGAGGCGGCACGGATCGTCGGGCCCAGCGACGGGGTCCTGGAACCCGTCGACGGGCAGAGCTGTCTGCTGCGCACCGGGGCGGTGAACCTGGACGTTCTGGTGATTCACGTCATGCTGCTCGGTTGTGAGTTCGAAGTGGTCGAGCCGCCGGAGCTGACGGATCGGATCAGAGCCGCGCGGGATCTCTTGGGCAGGGCCGTGGAGGCCGGAGAAGTGAAGGGAATGTAGGGGAGCTGAGGGGGATTCAACTGGTCTGGTCCAAGCGGATCATGGCAATCCCGGACACGAATTCGGCCGTGTTCGACACAAATTCCAAACCGTCTGAACCCCGGGCGTGTCGCGGACCGGTAAACAATTTGCGGCTGTTGATATTCTGTGACACAAGCGTGACCCGGGACGGACGAACGTCCGGGCGTGGCGCTGACGAACGGCGAAGGCGGGCCGGGTCCGAGGACCCGGCCCGCCTTCGTGTGTCGCGGGGAGAGGTGGTGCGTACCGCCCCCGCGGTGGGATGGTCAGCCGCCGGCGACCGGACGGGCCGCGGCCCCCCGGGCGGTGGCCCGTTCGGTGTGCGCCGGGCGGCGGCTGCCGTTCGGCGTGACCGGTGTCCGCTCGGAGCGGATCACGTGCGGGCGGCCGGCCGGGTGCACGGCGGGCCGGGCGGTGGGGGAGTGCGCGGTGGCGGTGGTCGGCGCGGCCGCAGTGGTCGTGACGGGCTGCGGGACCGGCTCCTCGGCGGTGGCGGTGGCGGCCTCGGTGGGGCTCCGCAACTGCCACTTGCCGCCCGCCGAGAGCAGCGGGGTGAGCGCGGAGACGACCGGCGCGGGCATCCGTCCGGTCTCGGCGCGGCGGCGCAGCAGCTCGCGCACGTCGAAGACGTAGGCCTCGGTCCGGGCGATGAGCGGCTCGAACCAGGGGAGGGCCAGCAGGATCAGCAGGCCCGCGGACCACCCGAGCAGGACGTCGCTGACCCAGTGGGTGCCGAGGTACACGGTGGTGGCGCCGACGCTCAGCGAGACGACCGCGGACACCACGGACAACACCCGACGGGTGACCCCGGTGGAGGCCAGGTAGGCCAGGATCCCCCAGGTCACCACGGCGTTGGCGGTGTGACCGGAAGGGAATATATCGCCCCCGGCGAAGAGTTCGGCGGATCCGATCTCCGTGGCGTAGTGCGGACCGAGCCGGCCGAGGCCGAGCTTGACGGACCCGACGGTGATGTTGAGCAGCAGCAGCGCCACGCCGAGGGTGATCAGCGGGCGGAGGGTGTGCTGCCGCCAGGAGCGCCAGCCGAGCCAGGCGGCGACCATGACCGCGGTGGGTCCGCGCTGGCCCAGTACGACCAGGTAGTCGAGGAAGGCGTGCAGCTGCGGCCACTGCTCGTAGGGCCGGAAGAACATGATCTGCCAGTCCAGGCGGACCAGCCAGGAAGTGGTCAGTACCGCGACCACGATTGCGAGATAGAAGGCGAGGGTCGATCCCAGGAGTACGACGCGGTGCCGGCTCATCTGCGGGGTTTGCAGATGAGCCGGTCGCTCTGGTTCCCGGTCCAGCCGGGCGAACACCCGCTCCAGACGGGTCAGGATTTGGTCGGTACGCACTCAATCGACGTTACCGCCCGCCGCTGGTCGGCCCGGGCGAATCGAGCGCTTTGTGATGACCATGTGATGTGGAGTTGGTCTCACGCGAGGCTTAATTCCCGCTATTTCGACAGTGGTTGGTCGCCTCTCGATCCGCGACCTCGGTGAATTGTTTCGGTCGCTTATCCGGACTTTATTGCCGCGCGGGCCATTTCTTTTGCTGAAAGATGGACCGGAATGATCCATTCCGTGATGTGGGGGTCCTATGGAGGACCCGAGCCGTTCAGCCAGAACGCCCCGTAGACCGCCGAGGCCAGCGCCAGCGCGCCCACCACCGAGGCCGCCCGCCCGGTCCGCCAGCGCGCCAGCGCCACCGCCGGCGGCAGCATCAGCGGGAAGGCCGGCAGCAGCAGCCGCGGCTTGGAGCCGAAGTACCCGGACGCGCACAGCGCCAGCGCCACGACGATCCCGCAGTACACGAGCAGCGGCACCGGCTGCCGCTGCCGGACGCACTTCCCGTACAGCCAGAGCACCAGCACGACCCCCGCGATCAACCCCACCCCGGCGAGGAACGCGGACGAGGCCAGCTTCGCCCCGACGAACCGCGCGAACGCCCAGCCGCCGTCGAAGCCGTTGCCCCAGCCGCCCTGCACGTCCAGGTAGCCCAGCAGGCCGCCCCCGGTGCGCGCGCCGACCCACAGCACGTACGCCGCCGCGCCCGCCGGAGCCAGCACCGCCCCCGCGACCGTCCGCCAGGACCGCTCCCCGCGCCGCCAGGCCGTCGCGGCGGCCACCCACACCGCCGCGACCACCGCCGCGCCGACCGGGCGGGTCAGCCCGGCGCCGGCCGCCAGCAGTCCCGCCGTCAGCCACCGTCCGCGCAGGGCCCCGTAGAGCGCCCAGGCGGCCAGGGCCGTGAACAGCGACTCGCTGTACGCCATGGACTGCACGATGCCGACCGGCAGCGCCGCCCAGACCGCGACCGCGAACACCCCGGCCCGGCGGCCGTGGACCAGATCGGCCACCGCGAAGATCCCCCAGGCCGCGGCGAGCCCCGCGACCACCGACACCACCAGACCCGCGGAGCCGTACGAGAGCCCGGTCGGGGCGGACACCACCCGCTCCAGCCACGGCAGCAGCGGGAAGAACGCCAGGTTCGAGTGGACGTCCCCGTTCGGGAGGAGCACCTCGTACCCGTACCCCTCCGCGGCGATGCGGGCGTACCAGAGCGAGTCCCAGCGGGCCGACAGCAGCGTGTGCGGGCTGCTGCCGACCGCCGCGCCCCACACCGCGAGCACGGTCAGCCCGAGCAGCCGCACCGCCGCGCAGGCGGCCAGTGCGGGTGCGGCCCGGCGAAATCCAAGATCTTCCACAGGCACGATTATCGGTGGCGGCGGCCGTACCCCCCCCCAAGGGCCGGAGCCGGGGCGGAAAGCGCGGTGGCGCAGAAACCACGGGCCGTGAGCGCGCGTGTACACGGGGGAAGGATGACGGCGAAGGGAGTGGCATACGCCACACGGGGGCCTCCGCCGGGATGAGAGCTTGACCACGTGTGGGGCAGACGAACTCGCGTACGCTGACCGTTCACTCGCGTGTCGATGCCGGACCCCGTTGGACGCCGCACAGCGCACCACCCCCCGTGGCTCCACAAGACGCTGGTCCGCCGAGCCCGAGGGATCACCTGGGAGGTACATGCATGTCGGGGACGAACGCGGCCGGGGTCCGGACCCCTTCCCCCTGGCAGCGGCTGGGCGCCGCCTCCGGTGGGAGCAACCGCTGGGTCGTCCTGGCGGTGCTCTGCGTCAGCCTGGTCCTCGTCGCGCTCGACGCGACGATCCTGCACGTCGCCGTCCCCTCCGTCACCGAGGACCTGCGCCCCGGTTCGATCGAGCTCCTGTGGATCGTCGACGCGTACCCACTGGTCTGCGCCTCGCTGCTCATCCTCTTCGGCACCCTCGGTGACCGGGTCGGCCGACGCCGCATCCTCCTCCTCGGCTACGGACTCTTCGGCGTGGCCTCCGCGATAGCGGCCCTCGCCGACAACGCCCAGGTGCTCATCGCCGCGCGCGCCCTGCTCGGCATCGGCGGCGCCATGATCATGCCCGCCACCCTGTCGATCCTGCGGCAGGTCTTCCCCGACCGGCGCGAGCGGGCGCTCGCCATCGGCATCTGGACCGCAGTCGCCGCCATCGGCGCGGCCAGCGGCCCGGTGCTCGGCGGCTTCCTCGTCCAACACTTCTGGTGGGGATCCGTCTTCCTCATCAACATCCCGCTGATGGCACTGATCCTGCCGCTCGGCCGCTGGCTGCTGCCGGAGTCCCGCGGCTCCGCCGACGGGCCGTGGGACGTGCTCGGCGCACTGATGGCCGCCGCCGGTGTACTCGGCACGGTGCTCGGGATCAAGCGGCTGGGCGCCGAGCGGCGGCTCCTCGACGCCGAGGCGCTGCTCCCGCTGCTGATCGGCGTGGCGCTGCTCGTGTTCTTCGTACGGCGGCAGAAGCGGCGCGAGCACCCGCTGATCGACATGCGGATGTTCTCGCGCGCCGCCTTCTCCACCTCGGTCGGCTGCATCGTCCTCGCCATGCTGGCCCTGGTCGGCCTGGAGCTGATCGCCGTCCAGTACCTCCAGCTGGTGCTGCACCTCAGCCCGCTGGAGACCGGCCTGCGCCTGCTGCCGCTGACCTTCGCCGCCATGGCCGCGGGCGCCACCGGCTCCTACACCCTGGGCCGGGTCGGGCCCCGCTTGATGGTGTCGCTGGGCTTCGTCCTGACCGCCTGCGCCGTGCTGCTGCTGACGCTCATGGGCCAGCAGGACCGGCCGCTCCTGCTGACCGTCGGCTTCATCCTGCTCGGCTTCGGGTTGCAGACCACGCTGTTCGCCGCGTACGAGTCGATGCTGAGCGAGGCCCCGGCGGCCACCGCGGGCGGCGCGGCCTCGATCGGCGAGACCTCGTACCAGCTGGGCGCGGGCATGGGCATCGCGCTGCTGGGCAGTGTGATGAACGCGGCGTACCGGCCGGGGCTCATGGACGTACCGGGGGTGTCGGCGGCGGATTCGGCGGGCGCGGCGAATTCTCTGGGCGAGGCCTACCAGATCGCCGCGCACCTCGGAGGGCCGGCGGGGGCGTCGCTGCACGCGGCGGCGCGGCAGTCGTTCGTGCACGGACTGCACGTGACGTTGCTGGTGAGCGCGGTGCTGTTGTTCGCGGGCGCGGTGATGGCGTTGAAGCTGCCGCGTGCGATGGAATGCGGGGCGGCGGAGGACGAGGCGGCGGAGGTGCGGTTGCCCGCGCAGGCGAAGGGTGAGGTGCGGGCGGCCCCGGCCTCGGTCGAGCAGGCGGGCTGACGCCGTCCGGTGCCGCCGGGTGCGGCGCCGTTGCCGGGGGCTCCGCGCCTCGAGCTCCGGCGGGGCTGGAAGGGTGGGGGCTGGATTTGCCCGGCCGGGGCGAATAGCTTCGGGCGAGCGCAAAACTTGCGCTGCTAGGTTCTTTCTCAGGCCGCCGGGAGGCCCCGTGTCCGCGTTCCTGCCCCATGATCCGCTCGGGCTCGACGAGCTCCTCGGACCCGAGGACCTCGCCGTCCGGGACACCGTCCGCGCCTGGGCCGCCGACCGGGTGCTGCCGAACATCGCGCAGTGGTACGAGAGCGGCGAGCTGCCCGGGATCCGCGAGCTGGCCCGGGAACTCGGTGGCATCGGAGCGCTCGGGATGTCCCTCCAGGGCTACGGGTGTGCCGGCGCCAGCGCCGTGCAGTACGGGCTCGCCTGCCTGGAGCTGGAGGCCGCCGACTCCGGGATCCGCTCGCTCGTGTCGGTGCAGGGATCGCTCGCCATGTACGCGATCTGGAAGTACGGCTCCGAGGAGCAGAAGCAGCGCTGGCTGCCCGGCATGGCCGCCGGCGAGCTGATCGGCTGCTTCGGGCTGACCGAGCCCGATGTGGGGTCGGACCCCGCGGCGATGCGGACCTACGCCAAGCGCGACGGCACCGACTGGGTGCTGAACGGCCGCAAGATGTGGATCACCAACGGTTCCGTCGCGGCGGTCGCCGTGGTGTGGGCGCAGACCGACGAGGGGATCCGCGGTTTCGCGGTGCCCACCGACACGCCCGGTTTCTCCGCGCCGGAGATCAAGCACAAGTGGTCGCTGCGGGCCAGCGTCACGAGCGAGCTGGTGATGGACGACGTACGGCTGCCCGCCGACGCGGTGCTGCCGCTGGTCACCGGGCTCAAGGGGCCGCTCGGCTGCCTCAGCCACGCGCGCTACGGGATCATCTGGGGATCCATGGGCGCGGCGCGGGCCAGTTTCGAGTCCGCGCTCGACTACGCGAGGACGCGGGAGCAGTTCGGCAAGCCGATCGGTGGTTTCCAGCTCACCCAGGCCAAGTTGGCGGACATGGCCCTGGAGCTCCACAAGGGCATCCTGCTCGCCCACCACCTGGGCCGGCGCATGGACGCGGGCACCCTGCGGCCGGAGCAGATCAGCTTCGGCAAGCTCAACAACGTCCGCGAGGCCATCGAAATCTGTCGCACCGCGCGGACCATCCTCGGCGCCAACGGGATCTCCCTCGAGTACCCCGTCATGCGGCACGCCACCAACCTCGAATCGGTGCTCACCTACGAGGGCACCGTCGAGATGCACCAGCTGGTGCTGGGCAAGGCACTCACCGGTCTGGACGCCTTCCGGTGAGGATCCCCCAGCTACCTCCCCCGGACTCCGTCCGGGAGGGACCCACCAGAGGTGCCCCCGGGCTCAGCTCTGGTTGAAGAAGTCGCGTGAACGGCCGCCCGCTTCGCCGCTGACGATCTGGGTGTCGGCCGGGGTCAGGAGGAAGACCCTGGTCGCCACCCGCTCGATCGAACCGCGCAGCCCGAAGGTCAGTCCGGCCGCGAAGTCGACGACGCGCTTCGCGTCACCCGGGTCCATCGACGACAGGTTGACGATCACCGGGACCCCGTCGCGGAACAGCTCGCCGATGCCCCGCGCGTCACGGAAACCGTCCGGGGTGACCGTCGCGATGCGACGGCCGTGCTCCACGGCCGACTCGGAGGCCACCCGGACCCGGGGGTCGGTGACCCACTGCTCGCCGGGGCCTGCCACCGAACCCTGGGCGGCCTCCGCGTAGTCGTCGTCGTAGTAGCGATCGTCGTCGCTGTCCTCCACGAGACCCAGCCAGGCACTCGCCTTGCGCACCGAACCCATGGACTGCCTCCTTTCACCGCGGTCAGTCTGTCTTCTCTCCGCTGCCCCTATGCTCGTCCATGATGCTGACAACGCGCCAAGTGGATAGTCGCCGCGCACGGGTTTCGTGACGGTACTGGTGCAGAACATCCGTTGCACGTCCAAGGATCCTGGCCGTTACCACTGCTGACTGAGTGAAAATACGACCGCTGCGGCCTTACGGGTGAGCGACGCGGACGTACGGGTGAAACGCGCGGGTCGATACGATGCCCGGCAAGCACGCGTACGACACACGGGGGAAGCAGCTTGTTCGGCATCGTGAGACCTTGCACGCACCGGCTGGGAGAGCGGTTCAAGGCGGAGTGGATGGCCCATCTGTGCGGGCTCTGCCTGGCACTTCGGGGCGATCACGGACAGTTCGCCCGGATCGTGACGAACTATGACGGGCTGCTCGTCTCCGTTCTGACGGAGGCTCAGTCGGGTACCGCGCCCGAGGCCCGGCGCACCGCGGGCCCCTGCCCGCTGCGCGGAATGCGCACCGCCTCCGTGGCCCAGGGCGAGGGGGCGCGGCTCGCCGCCGCCGTCTCGCTGGTGCTCGCCTCCGCCAAGGTGCGCGACCACGTGGCCGACCGGGACGGGCTGTTGGCCCGTGCTCCCATAGCCGCCGCCGCGCGCAAGGTGGCCCGCGGCTGGGACCGGGCCGGAGCCCGCACCGGGGCCTCGCTCGGCTTCGACACCGCCGTGCTCGTCGACGCCGTGGACCGGCAGGCGGGCATCGAGACGCTCGCGGGCCTCGGCACCCCCGTGCTCGTGGTGACCGAGCCGACGGAGACCGCGACGGCCGCCGCCTTCGCGCATACCGCGCAGCTGGCCGGACGGCCAGGCAACGCCGCCGCGCTGGCCGAGGCCGGCCGGTACTTCGGTCGGCTCGCGCACCTGCTGGACGCGGTGGAGGACCAGGGCGCCGACGCCGTCGCGGGCGCCTGGAACCCGCTCACCGCCACCGGGACCCCGCTCACCGAGGCCCGCAGGCTCTGCGACGACGCCCTCCACGGCATCAAGCTCGCGCTGCGCGAGGTCGAGTTCACGGACGCGGGGCTCGCCCACCGGCTGCTCGTGCACGAGCTGCGCACCTCGGTGGACCGGGCCTTCGGCACCGGCACCTGCGGCCACACGGCGACGGCCTCCGCCGGACAGGGCGGCAACCCGTACGCGGGCCAGCCGTACGGTGGCCAGGGCCAGAACCCGTACGGCCAGAACCCGTACGGCGGGGCTCCGTACGGCGGGGCTCCGTACGGTGGGGGAGCGGGTGGCCCCGGGATGCCGCCCACGGGCCCGGGCGGATTCGGGGGCGCGCCGCCCCCGCAGCGGCCGCGCCGCGGACTGCTCGCCGGCTGCGCGGTGGCCATCGGGCTGTTCTGCACCTGCCAGATGTGCTGCACCGAACACGAGGGGCCGTGGTCCCGGAAGAAGCGGGACCCGTGGTGCGACGTCTGTGAGTGCTGCGACTGCTGCAACGGCACCCAGGGTTCCGGCGGCAGCGGCGGCGGCAGCGGTGGGAGCGGCGGTGGCGGTGGCGACGGTTGCTGCAGTTGTGACTGCTGCGGCTGCGACTGCTGAGGTCCTTTCAGATTTCACAGGTCCGGACGGCGTACGCGGGGATTCCCGCCCGGACCGGTGTGGAAGGGTTGAGCGGGATGAGCGACGACGCAGACGACCCGCACGCCGCGTGGCGGCAATGGCACGAACGCAGGGCGGCAGCCGTGTCCGCGCCCTACGGCCCCCTCGCGCTGACCGGAACCTTCTGGCTCGCCGACTACCCGGAAGGTCGAATTCCGGCCGTTCCGGGGCACTGGCGCCGGTCGGAGGGCGGCGCGGCGCTGACCGCCACCGCCGGGGACTCCGTGCGCCTGGACGGCGAGCCCTTCACGGGTGACGTCGTCCTGACCGCCGACGAGGCCCCGCCCGCGCACTCCCGGCTCTCTGCCGGGGAGCTGCGGATCGTGGTGATCCGGCGCGAAGGGGAGTGGGGCGTCCGCGTCTACGACCCCGACTCCGAGGCCCGCCGGGCCCACGCCGGCGTCGAAGCCACCCCCTACGACCCCGCCTTCGTGCTGCCGGGGCGATTTCGGCCGTACGCCGAGGACCGGAGCGTCCAGGTGGAAAACGCCGACGGGCGGGCGCGCGGCCTCGACCTCGGCGGAGAGCTGGTCTTCTCCTTCGGGGGAGCCGAGCACGCCGTCCAGGTCGCCGTCGACGCCGACGACGGCAGCCTCTGGGCAGTCTTCGGCGATGCCACCGGCGGGCGCTCCAGCTACCGCTTCCGCTTCCTGAAGCCCGGCATACCCGACGCGCGAGGCGCGATCGCGGTGGACTTCAACCGCTCCCTGCTGCCTCCCTGCGCCTTCGCGGACCACTTCATCTGCCCTTTTCCGCCGCCCGGGAACACGCTGCCCTTCGAGGTGGCGGCGGGCGAGCGGAGGCTGAAAGCCGCCCTTGCTAGCGGTATCTGACGACAGGACACTCCCGACAGCGCTTGTCAGGGGCACGGCCAAAGTTCGTGCGCCCGCCGTGCCCCCGGCTGCGCCTCACGGGCTCTGGCACCCCCACAACCGCCGTGCCCCCGACCCTCTCCAGGAGGACGAGAAGTGAGGATCAAGCGCATGACCCGTACCAGGCTGCTCGCGGTGGCCACCGGCCTGGCCGCCGCCGCAGCGCTCGCCGTCCCCACGGCTGCGAGCGCGGACCCGCGGGACGGCGGATTCAGCGCCGACCAGCTCGCCTCGGCCGGCGCATCCGTCCTGCGCGCCGACGTGGCGGGCACCGCCTGGCACACCGACCCCGCCACCGGAACCCTCGTGGTCTCCGCCGACTCCACGGTCTCCGACGCCGGTATCGCCAGAATCAAGCGCGAGGCCGGAGCCGACGTCGGAGCGCTGCGCATCGAACGCATCCCCGGAAAGCTCACCAAGCTGGTCTCCGGCGGCGACGCCATCTACGCCACGAGCTGGCGCTGTTCGCTGGGCTTCAACGTGCGCAGCGGCAGCAACTACTACGCCCTGACCGCCGGGCACTGCACCGACGGCGCGGGCACCTGGTGGAGCAACTCCGCCCGCACCACCGTCGTGGGCTCCACGGTCGGATCCAGCTTCCCGACCAACGACTACGGCCTCATCAAGTACGCCAGCAACACGCCGGTGCCCCCCGGCACCGTCGGCAGCCAGGACATCACCAGCGCCGTGAACGCCACGGTCAACATGTCGGTGACCAGGCGCGGGTCCACCACCGGCATCCACAGCGGCCGGGTCACCGGGCTCAACGCCACCGTCAACTACGGCGGCGGCGACATCGTCTACGGCATGATCCGCACCAACGTGTGCGCCGAACCCGGCGACAGCGGCGGCCCGCTCTACTCGGGCACCCGCGCCGTCGGCCTCACCTCCGGCGGCAGCGGCAACTGCTCCTCGGGCGGGACGACCTTCTTCCAGCCCGTGGTCGAAGCCCTCAGCGCCTACGGGGTCAGCGTCTACTGACGATGACTCACGCGCCCCCGTCGCACCCCTGGACGTCCTCCCGCCTTCTGGGAGGATGTTCGGGGCGGCCGTGTCCACGGGGGAGGCTGGTTTCTGCATGAAACGCATCGGCGTGACCGGGCACCGAGCCATTCCCGACTCGGTGCTCGGCCATGTGGAGGACGGTCTGCGGGCAGTCTTGGGCGGCCACGAAGGACCGTTGGAGGCCTTCTCCAGCCTCGCCGAGGGAGCGGACCAGCTGTTCGCCGCCATCGCCCTCGAAAACGGTGCCGACCTCACCGTGGTGATCCCCAGCGGGGACTACGAGGACGCCTTCGAGGGCGCCGAGGCCCTCGCCCGCTACCGGGGCCTGAAGAACAGGGCCACCCAGGAGGTCCGGATGGACTTCGCCCGCTCCACGGACGAGGCCTACTACGCCGCCGGCACCTACATAGCCGACTCCTGTGACCGGATCGTCGCCGTCTGGGACGGGCAGCCCGCCCGCGGGCACGGCGGCACCGCCGAGATCGTCGCCTACGCGCGGGCGCTCGGCAAACCGGTCACCGTCATCTGGCGCGAGGGCGTGACCCGGGACTAGGGACGGCCCGGTCACGCCCTCCCGCCCTCAACTGCTGTGCCGGGCCAGCCAGTCCGTGTGCTGCGGAGACACGTACCGCTCCGTCTCGTACACCGACGAGGGCCACTGCGATTCGGTGATGGTCGTCTGCATCACGACCATCATTGCCGCCAGGTCCTGCTCGATCAGCGTGTGCGCCTCGATCAGCGGATGGTGGCGGCGCACCTCGTTCCAGGCGATCCCGGCCGCCGCCGCCGCGCTCAGCAGCGCGGTCAGCCTCGGCCCGGGACCCGAACCGAACGACCCCAGCAGCGCGAACAGCAACGCCAGGCAGGTCAGCAGCACGATCGTCCACGACCACAGGTTCGTCGCCCGCCGGGACACCTCCGTGCGCCGCCGGTACCAGTTGCGCTGCTCGATCAGCCGGTCCCGGACGTACGTCTCGCGCCGCGCCTGGTAGTCCATCCCGCGCAGTCGCTGCATCGCGCCGGTGATCTCCCCGCCCTCCGGCACCGTCCCCGCGGCCCGGGGATCCTCCCAGCCCATCTTCCGCAGCTCGGCCAGACCCGCCTCCAACCGGGTGCGGTACGTCGCCTCGGGCGCGGCGACCTCACTGCCGAACGGCGCCCCGTGCACCGCGTACCGCCAGGCCAGGGACTTGATGAACTCCGCCGCACTGCGGTTGAGCTGCCACTGCGGGCGGGCCCGGCGCCGCGTCGCCCGCATGCCCACCCCCAGCACCCCCACGTACGAGAGCACGCTCAGCAGCCCGAAGAGGTACATCGAGCCCAGCTTCGGCCCGGCGGGCAGCGCCGCGGCCGCCGCGGCCGCGACCAGCAGCAGCAACTGGGCGCGGGTGGCCTGGGTCGACTCCCGCTGCCGGGAGATCGCCGCCTGGTCGGTGTGGTGGAAGAGGGCCGGCAGGTCCTCGTTTCGAAAGGTCATGCTGTCGGTCACAGCGCCCCCCTGCTGTCGGGTGGCGGGCGGCGGGGCCCCGCGGTCGCGGAGCTCCCGCCGCCCGCCGTCGGATCAGACGGCGAGAGGCTCCAGGTCGCGGTGGACCCGCCGCTCGTCGCGCGCGTACCGGGTCAGGCTGTGGTCCTCGCCGAGCAGCCGGGTCAGCTCGGACACCGCCTCCGCCCGCAACCGGGCCGCCTCTTCCTTGCGGCCCATCGAGTCCAGGCTGACCGCCATGTTGGAGCTGCTCGCCAGGGTCTCGGGATGGTGCGCCCCGAGCGCCTCGCGCAGCCGCATCACCGCGAGCCGCTCCAGGTCCAGAGCGCCTTCCGGATCGCCCAGGTCGGCCCGCGTGTTGGCCAGGTTGAGGTGGGCGAACACGGTGTGCGGGTGGTTGTCGCCGAGCACGTCCCGCATCCCCCGAATGGTCTGGCGCAGCATCGCCTCCGCCGTCTCCGCGGCGCCCGTGCCCCAGTGGAAGACCGCCAGGTTGTTCACGGCCGCCAAGGTGTACGGGTGCCGCTCGCCCGGCACCTTCATGTACTCGTCCACCACCTCCTGCGCCAGGTCCCGCGCCCCGCCCGGGTCCCCGGTCGCGAACAGGTCCGAGGCCAGGTTGAGCTCGCAGGACAGCAGGTCCGGGTTGACGGAGGTGTACTTGGCCCGGTAGCGGGCCCGGGTGGCCGTGGTCAGCCGGAGGGCGTCCTCCAGCTGGCCGGCCCGGCGCAGCGACACCGCCAGGTTCTTCGCCGCCGAGAGGGTGCCGGGGAACGCGCGTCCCAGCGTCCGCTTGTAGGTGTCGTACGTCCGGCTCAGCAACTGCACCGAGTCCTCGTACCGGCCCACCTCGCGCAGGTCGCGCGCCAGGTTCTGCGCCGAGGACAGGGTGTACGGGTGCTCCGGCCCCAGCACCTCGGTGCGCAGGTCGTGCACCTCCTGGTCGATCTCGCGGGCCCTGGTGTACTGACCCACGAGCCGCAGGTTCAGCGCCAGGTTGTTCGCGGCGGCCAGCGTGCGCGGGTGCGCCTCGTGGAAGATCTGGCTGAAGCCCTCGTGCGCGTCGGTCGCCAGCTCCATCGCCTGCCCGTAATGACCCAGTGCGCCCAGCGTGTTGGCCAGACCGCTCATGGTCATGTACGTGTGCGGGTGCGAGGGGCCGAGCACCGCCTTCTGCCGCTCCAGCGTGACCTCGTCCAGCTCCTTGGCCTCCACGAACCGGCCCTGCGAGCGCAGGATGTTCGACAGGTGGAAGCGCAGGTACAGGTACTGCAGGTCGTTGTTGCCCAGCATCTCCTTCCACGCCTCGCGCAGTTCCTCGCCGAGGGCGTACGCGGCCTTGAAGTCGCCGCGCTTCCACAAGTAGCGCACCCGGTCGATCAGCAGCCGGCGCGTCTCCGGTTCCTTGCAGTACCGGGCCTCCGACGGGGTCAGGTGCGACCAGATGGTGTTGAACCGCGGCCACGTCTCCGGATTGTCGATCGGCTCGTCGTCGTCCGGCCGGGCCCCCGCCAGGATCCGGTGGACCGCGTGCCGCGCCTCGCGCTGCTCCTCCTCGCTCAGCTGGGCCCGGATCACCGCCTGCACCAGCCGGTGCACCTGGATGCTGTTGCTGACCTGGTCGACCTTGGCCAGCGCGAACCGGCCGATCTCCCGGATCACCCGGCCCAGCACCAGCTTCTCCTGCAGCGAGGAGTCGTAGGGCTTGAGGGCGTCGATCATCTCCTTGCTGTAGAGCAGGTTCGCGGAGATCGGCTCGGGCGCGAGGAAGGCACAGAGCTGGAGCAGCCGGACGGCCGCGGGGGACCGGGACTGCAGCCGCTCGATGGAGATGTTCCAGGTGGCGGCCACCGGCTCCGGGTAACCGGGCGGCTGGTTCAGGGCCAGGACGCGGGCGGCCTGCTGCGCCAGCTGCTCGATGTACACGGACACCGGCGTCGCCGTCTCCGCGATCCAGGCACCCGCCTGCTCGACGGCCAGCGGCAGGTCGCCCACCGCCACCGCCACCTGCTCGGCGTCGTCCTTGCTGAGCCCGGGGGCCCGGCGCTGGAGGTGCTCGATGGACTCCTCCCGCAGGAACACGTCCACCGGCAGCGCGTCACCGTACTGCGACCAGGACTGGTTGCGGGAGGTCACCAGGACGTGGCCCGGCCCGCCCGGCGGGAAGAACCGCTTGAGCGTCTCGGGATCGTCCGCGTTGTCGAAGACCAGCAGCCAGCGGGAGGAGGGAACCCCGCGCCGCAGCAGGTCGATCGCCTCCTGCGAGGCGGCCGCCATGTCCTCGCCGGTCTGCGCGCCCAGCCGCACCGCCAGCTCCGCGAGGGCCGCGACCACGTCGTCGGTCTGCTCCGAGGAGATCCACCACACCAGGTCGTAGTCGGCCATGAACCGGTGCACGTACTCCAGTGCCACCTGGGTCTTGCCGACGCCGCCGAGCCCGAACAGGGTCTGCGGCTGCGGGAGCACCACGGCCATGCCCCCGCCGAGCTGGTCGCGCATCCGCTCCAGCACGATGCTGCGCCCGGTGAACCCCGGGTTGCGGGGCGGCGCGTTCCAGATCTTCGGGACGGTCCCCGGGAAGCGGGGACCGGGCTGCGAGGCACTGTTGACGCTGTCGGGCAGGGCCATGGGCCGCTCCACCGCACGCAGCAGGGCGGTGGTCGCGTGCACCTCGTCGAGCCGGAAGAGGTCCACCGGGTTGCGGTCGATGTACGGCGTGGAGAGCCGTACGTCACCCACCCTCAGCGGCACCAGCTGGCGCCGGCCCCCGGTCGGGTCCTCGGCGGCCGCGCGCTCCCACACGTCCACGGCCCGGGCCGACTTGAGGTAGGCGGTGGAGAGCAGCACCACGGTCCGGGCGGCCGTGTCGATGCTGATGCCCGCGCCCCCGAGGGTGTCCCCGGCGACCGCTCCCGGTGCCTGCTCGGCCGAGACGTCCTTCGGCACGACCCGGAAACCGGCCCGGGTGAGCACCGACTCGATCCAGTCGGCCCACATCCGGTTCTCGGCGACGTAGGACAGGAACAGGTCGGCGGGCAGGGCCGGGCGGCGCCGGGTGAAGGCGTCCCTGATGCGCAGCCGGACCTCCTCGCCGATGACCGGCATGGAGGTGATGTGGCCCTCGGTGACCACGGCGGTGAGCCGTTCGAAGGCGGAGAGCAGGGAGTTGGTGAGCCCGGCCTCGTCACCGAAGGTGGCCAGGGTCTCCTCGTAGGCGTAGTAGGGGCGGTACGGGATCTCCACCGCGCCCCAGTAGGAGGTGAGCTCGTCCCCGACCAGGCCGTTCGGGAAGCGGTCGAACTTGATCCGGGCCAGCGCCCGGCCGGCGTCGGCCTTCTCCTTCTCGCCCTCGTCGATGCGCATCGGGACCGGGTAGATCTTGATGCCGCGGTCGTTGAACCGCTCGTCGATCTGGCGGGCGACGGACGCGGCGCCGTCGATGGACTGGTCGGACAGGGTGAAGCAGTCCACGAGGACGTCCGGCAGGTGCACGGTGCAGATGTCGGCGATGTCGGACAGGCCGGTGCGGCTGTCGATCAGGACGTAGTCGTAGTTCCGCTTCATGTCGGCGCGCAAGGCGTCGAAGAAGAGCCCGCCGCCGAGCCGGTCGTAGAAGTTGTCCCAGTCGAAGGTGGAGACGGTCGCCGAGTACTCGCGGTTCTGCCGGCCCGCCGAGACGAAGTCCAGGGTGCCCCCGTCCGGGAACTCCCAGCCGTGGGTCTCCGGGGTGAGCGAGACGGCATGCGGCTGTATCCGCGCGTAGTCCTTGTGCCAGTCGTCGGGCCGCTGCACCGGGCTGGTCGCCGCCCACGCGTACTCGCTGATCAGATCGATGACCCCGGTGGTGGCCCCCAGCGTGGAGGGGTCCAGGAAGGGGTGGAAGAAGCGGTGCAGGCCGGGCGCCTCCAGGTCCCAGTCCACGGCGAGGACCCGCTTGCCGTTGGCCGCCAGGATCCAGGCGGTGTTGGCCAGCGCCATGGTGCGGCCCGTGCCGCCCTTGTACGAATAGAAGGTGACGATGCGTCCGTCACGGCTGTCGCTGTCGCCGCTGCTGTCACTGCTCGCTGTCATCCGCGTCCCCCCGGTCGGTGTCGTTGTCGTCGTGGTCGTGGAGGCCGGCCCCCGCCGGCCCGGTCCGGCGCCGATCGGAGTCGGGCGGGAAGGGGACCCGGGGCGATGGCGGCCCTGGCGGCCCGTTCATCCCCATCGGCCCCAGCAACCGGGGCCGTTCGATGGAGGTGTCGCCCTTCGGCGGATAGGGCTGTGCGTGTCTGAGGAACTGCTGGGCGGCCGCCTCGACCACCTGCGGCAGGATCTGGCCGAGGGTCTCCACGTTGGCCACGCCGTTCGCGGCGGCCCGGCAGGCGGCCCGGCCCTGGCTCATGGTCTTGGGCATGGTGGTCTCCAGCCGGTCGGCCAGCTCGTTCTCCTTCGACCGGCTCTGATGGTCGTACCGGTTCCACGGCACGACCACGTTGACCCACGGCCGTGGCTCCCGGTCGAAGGCGGCCAGGCGCCGGCGCCGCTGCTCGTCCTCCACCGCCCACCGGTCGACGATCAGGATCTCCGGCCGGGTCGGCAGCTGCTTGCTGTCGAGGTGCCCGGCCTCGTCGTCGAAGGAGGACATGGTGGTCTGGTAGTTGAGGTTCTTGACCAGGTCCTCGGCGACGTAGGCGATCGGCCGCTGGGCGACCGGATGGTACGGGTTCCACTCCAGGGCGGTGTCCCCGTAGTACTCGGGGGTGCGGCCCTCGGGCAGATCGTGCCGGGAGGAGGCGGCCACGGTCACGTGCAGGGTGCGGGCCGGGCTGCCGCTGGAGCCGAAGGCGCTCGGAACGTTGCGGTAGTCCAGCGGGCGGATGGGGTCCAGGTGGGCGGTCTCGGCGACCTGGACGATGCGCCGGGCGAGCTCGTACACGGCCTGCTCGTACTGGTCGGCGTAGCCGCGCAGTTTGATCAGCCCGTACAGGCCGTCGGTGACGTAGCGCTCGCCGAAGGTGTTGTGGTTGAACTGCAACCGCTCGGCCGGGCCCGGGAGTTGCTCCGGAGGCACCGGCACCCATAACGCGGGCACGATGGCCTCGGCCTGTTTGTTGCTCATCGCGCCGTGCTGGACGGCGCGCTGCGCGAAGGCGAACCACTCCTTCCCGCACATCTCGCTGGCGAAGTACCGCGGCGAGAACAGGGGAACGAAGACGCGGCAGTTGGCGAGTGCCCGGGCGAGCCGTTCGGACCAGCCCTCGCCGCTGCGTATCTCCCGGTCCATGAAGCCGACGTCGTACCCGGCGCGCAGGTCCGTCAGCGCCATCACGTGCCCGCAGAGATCACGGAAAAGGCGCTCGACCCACATGTCCGGGTCGGGGCCCCCGGCCCCGAACCTCGGTGTATGTGCGTAACTGAGAAAAAAGTACGGCTCCCCTGATGCGGGCACACGACCCCCGTCCCGAAGATGCGAAGCGAAGAAACATCATTCCGGAGCTGCTTCGCCACATCCCCTCATCGTTCAGTCAATCAGCGTCTGTTTTCGGTCATCCAGTCAAGGGCGTGATCGACGGCATCCGGGAGGGAGAAGAGCATGGTCGACGCGCCTCCCACCCGCCCCCTGCGCACCCGTGAATCCGGGAACGCGTCACCGATCTCCGCGAAATCGCCGTCGTCCAGCGCGACGTCCTCGTATGCGGTCCACTCCCCCTCCTGCCGGTGTCTTTGCGACCCCGGAAGGTTCACCTTCACCACACACTCGTACATGCGCAAGGGGGGCTTCGGAATTCGGTACTCCGCGAGATGGAAAGCGGTGCAGACCGAAAACCCCACATTGATCATGAGTACCTGCCCGCCCTCCCAGCACAGCTTTCCCAGGGGTGACTCTTCCCCCAGATGGCTCTCGAGGCGGTGCCCCGAGCACAGCCGCTCCGCGTCCGCCCCGAGGGCCGCGAACGAGGTCTGCGGATGGGCGCTGCGCGCGGCGCCCGGCACGGTGCGGACGGCCTCGGCCAGGGAACCCATGCCCTGGCTCGGGGTGCTCGCCGGGTCGAAGGGGGACATCCGCTCGCGGAAGTTCCGCACCCCGGCCTCGTCCAGACCGCGGATCCGCTCCAGGTGGGCGGTGGAGGTCTTGGAGTTCTCCGGGGTGAACGCCGGGACCACCAGGGTGCCGCGCGGCCCGAGGACGCCCGTCAGCGCGTCGCGCAGCAGCTCCGCGCGCAGCCCGGTCCCACCGAGGGAGGAGTGCACCAGGAGCCGCATGCCGGGGCGGACCCCGGCCAGCCGCAACTGCACGGCGAGCTGGAGCCTGCCGGGCGCGGTCACGCGTCGACCGTCTTCAGTTCGTAGCGGAGCTCCGCGACCAGGCTCTTTCCGGTGACGGTCAGCTCGGCCGCCTCCGAGAGCCGGTCCAGGGCCCGGTGGATCCGGTCCGAGCCGCCGGGCTCGGGCGTCGCCGTGGCCCGCCGGTACGCCTCCACCGCCACCCGCTCGTGCACGTCCGCCAGCAACCGGGACACCGGTACCGGCCGCTCCCGCCACGGCGAGCGGTGCTGCCACTGACCGTCCAGCGCGTACAGGTCGGTCACCTCGGTCAGCGCCCGCAGCCGGGTCCGCCGCCGCCCGGTCAGCAGCGCCAGCGCGGTCTCCCGCACTCCGGCCGCGTACGGCACCCCGAGCGCCCCCGGCCCGTGCCGCCCGGCCTCGCCCCAACCGCCCGCCCGAGGGCCGCCCGCGAGCGGGGTCAGGGTGGTCAGCCCGGTGGCCGCCGCCCGCGCGAACTCCGGCACCGCCTCGTGCAGCAGCGCCCACGCCCGGTCCAGCCTGCCCCGCCACTCCTCGGTCTCCCCGGCGCCGAGGCGGAGCCTGGGCGGGCGCGGGAAGCAGTTGCGGTACGGGTCGAGGTCCTCCAGGGCCACCGGGGCCGCGTCCGGCCCGGGCGACCAGGTGCGCACGGGCTGCCAGCGGGCGTCCCCCGCCGTGGGCCCGAAGCGGTGCTCGGCGCGGCCGTCCCGTACGGCGTACCCCTCGGCGGTGACGTGCAGCGCGGCCCGGCCCTCCGTGCCGGGTTCCCCGAGCCGCAACAGTCCCAGCGTCGGCAGGTACACCTCGCCGTCCCGGTAGGCCACCTCGGCCGGCAGGTCCAGCCCGCCGCGGAGCACGGCCGCGGCGGCCAGCGCGGTCAGCCTGCGCGCCGCCTCCGGGGCGTCCTGCTCGCCGTCGCGGGCTGCGTCCAGGGCCGCCAGCACCCAGGTCCGGGTGAAGGGGTGGTCCAGTACGGCGTCCAGCGCGTCCGTGCCCGCTTCCCCGGCCCGCTCCACGGCGGCCAGCAGCTCCCAGGCGTGCGCCCAGCCGGGGTCGGCGGCGAGGTCCGCGTGCAGCCGGGCCAGCAGGATCCGGGTCAGTTCCTCCTGGGACCGGGCGAGTTCGGCCGGGTCGGTGAGCTGCGGCGCGGTCTCCCGCGCTGCGGTGCGGCCCTCGACCCCGTCCACGAGCTCGCGCAGGTCGGTGCAGTAGACGGAAGGGTTGTCGAAGCCGTTCCGGTCGCGGTAGCGGTGGGTGTAGAGCCCGCCCCCGCACGAACGTACGACGGGGCACCGGCGGCACGAGTCGCTGACGCCCGCGAGGCCCAGCTGCCGGGCGCGGACCCCGGGATGGGCCGCGACCTGGTCAAACGCGTGGTCGAAGACGTTGAAGCCGGTGGCCGCGGCCCCCTCGAAGGCGCTCTTGAGGGAGTCCACCTGCTCCAGGGTCCCGTCGGTCTCGACGACGACGAGGTCGGTGGGCGCGAGGCCGAGCGATTCGGTGAGGCTGGGGCCGCCGCGCAGGGTGGAGAGCAGGGACTCGAAGAGCCGTACGGGTACCGGGCGCCCCAGCCGGTCCCAGTGGTCGAAGACCCGCAGCAGCCAGCGCGCGTAGGCGTCGGGGGCGCCGTCGGGCCGGGCCGGGGGCGTCTCCCAGGTGGCGTGGGGGAGGAGGAAGTCGACCCGTGGGGGCTCCAGTTCGACCAGCGCGTCCAGTACGGCGACGGGGTCGTTGGCCACGTCCACGGTGCAGAGCAGACCTTGGTAGAGGTGGCGGTACGGCTCGGAGCGCAGCAGTGCGACGGCGGCCAGGACCAGCGGGTGGCTCGTGCGACCGTCGGCGAAGCGGCGGTGACGGTCGTTGGCGGCGCGGTCCCCGTCGAGGGAGATGCCGACCCGGACGCCGTATTCGTCGAAGAGGTCGAGGTAACGGGAGCTGAGTTGGAGCCCGTTGGTGTGGATCCGCAGGTCGAGGGCGGCGATCCCGCTGAGCGCCCGGGTGAACTCCTCGCACACGAGGCGGAGTCGGGCCGGGCCCGCCAACAGGGGTTCCCCTCCATGGAGAATCACCGTGACGGAGGGGAGTGCATGGTCACGGGCATGTTCGGCGAGCCTGGACGCGGTATGCGAAATAACCTCGGGGGAGATCACTTTCGGCCGGGCCCGCCAGCTCTGATCTGCATGTTCGTAGACGTAGCAATGATCACATGCAAGATCGCATCTGCTGTGAACTTTTAGGACGATCTCGCGAAATGCGATCAGGCCGGTCATTCCACCAGTCTAGGGCGCAGAGTTCGGGTCAGAGCGCGGAGTTGAAGATCGGTGCCTGAACCGGACGAGCAGATTCGGCCGGCAGTACGCGACCGAGCGTCGTCGCCGCGGACGCGGTGTGGACGTCGATCTTGCCGAGCGGGACCCGGTGGGCCTTGACCGAGCTGGTCGCGGGGGATGCTGAAGTGTTCACGGCACCGTCCTTGGGGAAGCCATGTGGAATGGGCATGTGAATGACAACGGCCACATGCTGCTGTCAAGCAGGGACTTTACTAGGACACTCCCCCTTGGCAACACGAGACATGACGCCTGGTCAAGACTTCCATGCAATGCCCGGCGGATTTCTCAAGAGGGCGGATTCGGCCGTTTGCCGCAAGGAAAGATCCTTTTCATGGGAACGGGTCTCGGCGGCGGCCCCGTCCGGACCGGGCCTAGTCCGGCAACACCGCGCTGACCTGGTGCGATGTGAGGGCGTGTCCCGTCGGCCGGGGGGCGGGCTCGGCCGACGCGGAACCGCCCCCGCCGAACAGCAGGAAGAGAGCGGTGATCACCGCGGCGGCGGCGCCGATCGCGCCGACGGCGTCCCCCTCGGAAGCGGCGCCGGAGGCGGCCCTGGTGTGCTGGTAGCCGGCGTGGCCGACGAAGAGCCCGACGGCGAGGATGAGCAGGCCGACGTCGTCGATGTGCAGGGTCATGGGGCAATCTCCACGGCTCGTGGGGCCCGCCCGTCGAGTGGTGGGTGGGGCCCTTTGGGTCGCGGACCCTACTCGGCCACACCCCCTTGCGAATGCGGCACTTGTCGAGGTTCAAGTGGGCGCGGTCGGCTCGAGTGGGCGGTCAACGATCCCTACGCGGGCTGCTGTTCGCTGAGATCAGGTGTCGGGAGGTCGCGCAGCAGCCAGTTCAGTACGTCGGGCAGCGCGCGCAGGGAGGCGAAGTGCGCGGCGGCGGGAACGATGTTGGTCGTGGCCCCGGGGATCCGGCGGGCCAGCCAGCGGGAGTGGCCCACGGGGGAAAACACGTCGAGCTCGCCGTGCCAGATCAGCACCGGACAGCGGATGTCCGCCGGGTCGAAGCCCCAGGGGCGGCTGAAGGCGAGGACGTCGTCGATCCATCCGTACGCCGAATGGCGCAGCCCCTCGCGGTAGTTCCGCAGGAGCATCGACCGCAGGCCGGCGTCCGAGACGATCAAGCGGTCGTTGTCGGTCAGCTCCCGGCGCAGTTCGTCCAGCAGCCGGCCGGGGTCCTTGCGGATGCCGTCGGCGCGCGGGATCAACCGGGCCGCCAGCTCCTCGGGGTCGGTGGTGGCGGTGGTGTACTCCCGCACGTTCGACGCGGCCATCCCGGCGAACCAGTCCAGGTCCTCCGCGTCCCGGGGGGCGAGGCCGACCATCCCCGCGGTCCGGGTGACCCGGTCCGGGAGGAGGGCGGCGCAGGCCAGTGCGCCGGCGGCGCCGCCGGAGCGGCCGGCGACCGCGAAGGTGTCCAGGCCGAGGGCGTCGGCGATGGCGGCCACGTCCTGGGCCACGTCGGCGACGGTGCGGCCCACGTGGCGGTCGGAGCCGCCGTAGCCGGGTCTGTCGTAGGCGATGAGCTGCATCCGGCGCTGGTAGAGGAGCATGCCCCGGGGGGCCGGGCCGAGGCGGCTGCCGGGCATGCCGTGCAGCAGGAAGACTGGTTTGCCGTCGGGATCGCCCCAGCGCTCCACGGTCAGAGCGCGCCCGTCCGCTGTGCGCACCTGATTGCGCACGCGCTCCCTCCTTCACGGTCGGTGTGAGTCGTCACCGCGATTGTGCGCGCTGGGGGAGGAGTGCGGTAGGGCGCACTTACAGCGGAATTCTTGTGAATGCCTTCACGACCCCGAGAGGGTCTTTGTTCCCCTTGCATATGCCCTGGTCAAGGGGGCGTACTGCGGGAGTGAACGGGCGTGAACAGGCGTGAATGGGTGCCCGGTCGCCGCGAAAGGCCTTTTCTGATGCGGCGCCTTCCGCTTTTGGTCGCCCAATTGACGGAAAAGGGGGGAGTTCTTGACCCTCCGGCGCGAGGAGCGCCGACCGGGCCCCGTCTCAGGTGCGGGGTACGAGCAGGGCCGCCGCCGAGCGGGCCTGCTCCAGGGCGCGGGCGCGGTCCGCGCCGCGCTGCCCCAGGACGACCCGGGTGCTCAGGCCGTCCAGCAGGGCGAGCAGCTCCGAGGCCCGCTCGGGCACGTCCATGGGCGCGAAGCGGCCCTGGTCCACGCCCTTGGTCAGCAGGGCCTCAAGGTCCCGCTGCCAGCTGTCGTCGATCTCCTCCTGGGCGGCCTTCAGCGGCTGATTGGAGGCGGTACGGGCCCACAGCTCGATCCACAGCGTCCAGCGCGGGTCGCGGGGGCCCTCGGGGAGGTAGAGCTCCAGGAACTGGTCCAGCTTGCGCGCTGCCGTCACCCTGCGGCCCAGCAGTGCCCGGCGTTCCCCGGTGAGCTGCTCCTCGCTCCAGCGCAGGGCCTCCAGCAGGAGCCGGTCCTTGCTGCCGAAGTAGTACAGGATGTGGCCCCCGCTGGTGCCGAGGCGTTCGGCCAGCGCGGACATGGTGAGCGCGGCCAGTCCGTCCTCGGCGATGGCCGCCATGGCCTCGTCCAGCATCCGCTCCTGGGCGATCTGCCCGTCGCGCCGCCGCGCTGCTCCCGCCACCGCTCCCGCCCTCCGGATCTTCCTGGTCCGACCTTATCCCGGACAGGGTCTTGACGGGGTCGAGGTCCACCCTTCATCTTGAATGCCATTCAAGAAGTTAGAACGTCATTCAAGATCGCTCAAGGTCAGGGGTCCTCATGGGACAGCAGGAGACAGCCGACGTCGACGAGGTGTTCCGGGTCGAAACGCACGGGATCGACCCGATTCCGGACGCCGAACGCCACGGCAGCGCCAAGGACCTCTTCTGGCTCTGGTTCGGCTCCAACCTCACCTTCACCTACGTGATCAACGGCGCCCTCGCGGTCGCCTTCGGGCTCTCCTTCTGGCAGGCCACCGCCGTGGTCGTGATCGGCGGACTCTCCTTCTTCGCCATCAGCGCCGCCGGACTCAGCGGCATCCGCACCGGCACCGCCACCCTGGTCATCTCCCGCGCCACCTTCGGGGTGCGCGGCAACTTCCCGGCCGGCGTCCTCAACTGGGTGGTGAGCATCGGCTACACCATCGTCAACACCGTGGTGGGCACCCTCGCGCTGGAAGTCTTCTTCACCGAGATCGGCTGGCAGGGCGGCACGGTCGGCCGCGCCGTCGCCCTCCTGGTCACCCTCGCGCTGACCTTCGCCGTCGCCATGTGGGGCCACGCCACCGTGCAGTTCGCCGAACGCTGGATGGCCTACGTCCTCGCCGCCGGCTTCGGCGTCCTGCTCCTCTTCGTCCTGCCCGGCACCGACACCGCCGCCCCGGCCGCCGCCCCCGGCCCCTCCGGCTGGAGCCTCGCCTTCGTGGTCATGCTCGCCGGACCCTTCTCGTACCTGCCCATGCCCGCCGACTACACCCGCTACCTGCCCCGGACCACCTCGCTGAAGTCCATCACCTGGACGGGCGCCCTCGGCGGCTTCCTCTCCTCGGTGGCCCTCGGCGTCGCGGGCGTCGCCGCCGCCACCCAGACCGACATGACCGACGCGGTCGCCGGAGCCGAGAGCCTGCTGCCCGGCTGGTTCCAGCCGCTGTTCCTGGCCCTCGTACTCGGCGGCTCGGTCACCAACTCGATCATCACGCTCTACTCCTCCAGCCTGAACCTCCAGGTCCTCGGCATCCCGTGGAGCCGTGCCCGGGCCATCGTCATCAGCGCGGCCGTCACCGCCGCCGGCTCGCTCGCCGCGCTCTTCCTCACCGACTTCACCACATCCCTCCTCTCCTTCCTCTCCCTGCTGATCATCGTGTTCGCCCCCTGGGGCGGAGTCTTCCTCGCCGACATGCTGCTGCGCCGCTGCCACTACGACGCCGACGCGCTGCACGCCGGCAGCGCGGGCGCCTACTGGTACCGCTCCGGCTACCACCCCGCCGGCATCACCGCCCTGCTCACCGGAATGACCTTCTCCGCCCTGACCTGCGACTCCGAGCTGTGGACCGGGCCGCTGGTCGCCCCGCTCGGCGGCGCCGACCTCACCCTGCTCGGCTCGGTCGTCTCCGGACTCACCTACGGGGCCCTCACCCGCCGCCGGGTCGCGGCGTACGCCCCGGCCGCCTGAACGACACCGCACACGCAATGGAGCACCCCCACATGGCACGCCACCCCTTCCCCGCCGACCTGCTGCTCACCGGAGCCCGGATCCACACCGTCGACCCCGACCTGCCCGAGGCCGAGGCCCTCGCCGTCCACGACGGACGCGTCGTCTGGGTCGGCCCGGACGCGGGAGCCGCCGCCTGGGCCGGCCCGGACACCCGGCGGATCGACGCCGGCGGCAAGCTCGTCCTGCCCGGCTTCATCGACGCCCACAACCACGTCCGACTCGGTTCCGACGCGGACTGCGTCCAGCTCGCCGGGGTACGCACCCTCGAAGGCATCCACGAGCGGATCCTGGCCTGGCGGCAGGCCAACCCGGACGCCGGCTGGATCGAGGCCGAGGCCTTCGACTACTCCGCCATCCCCGGCGGGCGGATGCCGTGCGCCGCCGACCTGGACCCGGTCACCGGCGACACCCCGGCGATCGTGCTCTCGTACGACGTGCACACGGCCTGGCTGAACACGGCGGCCATGCGGCGGCTCGGGGTCTCCCGGGACCGCACCGACCTCCCCTTCGGCACGGCGGCGGTGGACCCGGAGACCGGCGAACCCACCGGATTCGTGAAGGACTTCGCCATCAAGGGACTCTCCCGCGACGGCCACCGGGCCCTGCGCGAGCTGGGCGTGCCGTGGGCCTCGACGGACCGGCAGTACGGGCGGCTCGCCAAGAGCCTCGACGACGCCATCGGCTTCGGCATCACCACGGTGGTCGAACCGCAGAACTCCCTCGACGACCTCGAACTCTTCGAACGGGCCCGCTCCGAAGGGCGGTTGCGCTCAAGGATCGTCGCGGCGCTGTTCCACCCGCGCGGTACCGGCGACGCCGAGCTGGACGAATTCGCCGACGCGGCACGGCGGTTCGCCGGCGACCGGCTGCGGGTCGGCCCCCTGAAGCTGTACATCGACGACGTGGTGGAACCGCGTACGGCCGCCCTGCTGGAGCCGTACACCGGATGCGGCGCGCACCGGGGCGAGACCTTCTACCCGGCGGAGGAGTTCGCGCAGCTGCTGGCGAAGCTGGACGCCCGCGGCTTCCAGTGCTTCGTGCACGCGACCGGCGACCGGGGCATCCGGACCGTCCTGGACGCGGTGGAGCACGCGCGGACCCTGAACGGCCCGCGCGACGCCCGCCACCAGGTGGTCCACGTGGAGTGCCTGGACCCGGCGGACGTGCCGCGCTTCGCGGAGCTCGGCGTGATCGCGTGCATGCAGCCGAGGCACTGCGCGCCGGAGATCGCGGGCCCCGGCCAGGACTGGGCGCAGAACGTGGGCGAGGACCGCTGGCACAAGGCCTGGCCGATGCGGAGCCTGCACGAGGCGGGGGCGGTGCTGGCCTTCTCCAGCGACTGGAACGTGGCGGAGATGGACCCGATGGTCGGCATCTACACGGCGGTGACGCGCCGCCCGCTGTCCGGCGACGGACCGGCCTGGCAGCCGGCCGAGACGGTGGACGCGGCGACGGCCGTGTACGGCTACACGATGGGCTCGGCCCACGCCAACTTCCTGGAGCAGGAACGCGGTTCCCTCACGGTGGGCAAGGTCGCGGACTTCGTGGTCCTGTCCCGGGACATCCTCACCGTCCCGGCGGACGAGATCCCGGGCACGGTCGCCGAGACGGTCGTGGTGGCGGGCGAGGTGGTCCACACCGCCTAGCGGGCTCCGCCCGGGCCCGCCGGATCACTCCTGCCAGACGAGCACGGCGTCCTGCGCGCGGGCCGCCGCGGTGAAGAACTCCACCAGCCCCTCGTACAGGTGGCGGGCCCCGGCGAGGGTCGCGGCAGCGTCATGGCCGGGGGCGCACAGGCCGGCCCGCGTCATCTCGTCGAGGTCGGCGCTGGCCGCGAGCCGGTCGTACGGGAGGTCGGCCAGGGCGTCGGCGGCCACCCGGACCCGCTCGGCCGTCAGGTACCCGTACCCGCGCTCCGAGGGGTCCTCGTAGGAGAGCCGCTCCTCGCCGTGGCTGACGTCCACGGGGAAACCGGCGCGGCGCAGCAGCAGGTCGTACAGGGACCGCTCCACGTAGGTGTGGTGGTAGCGGGCCTCGGTCGGCGGAGGCTCGGTGAACTCCTCGCCCTCCCGGACGTCCTCGATGTGGTTCCAGGCCCACGTCGGGTCCTGCCCCGCCCGCTCCAACTCCTGCGCCGTCAGACGCAGGTACTCCCCGATGTCGCTCATGGCCGCATGCTAGGGGGCGTCCTGCGGGCCGGGCGGGGAGGGGGCTCAGCGCTTGGGCCAGTACCAGAGGGGCTCGTCCAGGGGGCCCTCGCGGCCCGCGACCTCCGTCCGGCCGAACTCCTTGACCAGGGTGATCGTCTGCAGGTCCACCCGGTGCCGGCGGCTCCCGGCCGCCAGGGCCTCGGCGAGGGGGTCCGCGTGGGTGACCACCACCGTCTGGGTGTCCCGGCTCACCGTGAGGATCAGGTCCGCGAGCGGGGCCAGCAGGTCCGGGTGGAGGCTGGTCTCCGGCTCGTTGAGGACCATCAGGGCGGGCGGCCGCGGGGTCAGCAGGGCCGCCGTCCAGAGCAGGTAGCGCAGGGTGCCGTCGGAGAGCTCGGCCGCGCCCAGCGGGCGCAGCAGGCCGTGCTGGTGGAGCTCCAGCTCGAAGCGGCCGTCGCGGTCGGTGACGGAGACCCGGCTGCCGGGGAAGGCCGCGGAGACCGCCTCGTCCAGTGCCGCGTGGTCGCCGATCTCGCGGATCGTCTGGAGCGCGGCGGGCAGGTCGGAGCCGTCGGCGGCGAGCACCGGCGTACGGGTGCCGATCCGCGAGGTCCGGGCGGGCGCCCCGGCGTCGGTGCGGACGTGGTCGTAGAACCTCCAGGAACGGATCAGCTCGCGCAGGGCGAGGAGGTCCGGGGCCAGTTGGGGGTCGGCGAGCTCGCTGAGCATGGAGTCGTACGGGCGCAGGGCGTTCTGCGTACGATGCCAGCCGCCGTCCGCGGTGCGGGTCCGTACGGCCGGCCCCGCGCGGTCGGACAGCAGGGCCGCCGGGCGCAGCACCGGCCCGGCCCAGGTGCACTCGCGCTTGATCTCCGGGTCCAGGGCGAAGAGGGAGCCCGCCACCGGTACGGGATGCCCGAAGTCCACCGCGTAGCCGAACTCGTCGCCCGAGAAGCCCAGGCGCAGGCTGACCGGCTCGCTGCGGACCGTGCCCTGGAGCGGCTGCTGCCCTTCGCGCACGGCGCGGGCGAGCTTCTCCGGCCCGGCCCACAGGGTGGAGGGCAGCCCGCCCTCCCGGGCCAGGGCCGCGATCGCCCCGCCCCGGGCGGAGTCGGCGAGCAGGCGCAGCGAGCGGTAGAGGCTGGACTTGCCGGTTCCGTTCGCACCCGTCACGACGGTGAGCCGTCCCAGTGGGACGACCAGTTTGCGCAGCGAGCGGTAGTTCTCGACGGCGAGCGTGGTGATCATGTGACGACCGTAACCGGCGGCTCGGCGGTCGGCGTGTTTCCCCCGTGCCGGGGTCGCCCCAACCGCCGGCGGGGCCGGGTCCCCTGCGGGGGGCTCGGCGGTCGGCAAAGGGTGGGGCGGTGCCCCGCACGAGGATCTCCTCGGCCCGCGCCTACGCGCGGGTCCGCATTTTCAGCCCCGCCGGCGTTTGAGGCGCGGGTCCGGGCGGAGCCCGGTACGGGTCCGGCCGCGCCGGACGCCGCCGAGCGGCCCCACCATCCAGCCCCGCCGGCGTTTGAGGCGCAGGGTCCGGGCGGAGCCCGGTGGGGATCCGGGCGCGCCGTACACCGCCGAGCAGCCCGCAGGGTAAATCGCACGAGCATTCGAATTGCTCTATGGTGGAGAGCGGGGGAGGTGTTCATTCGAGCGAAGCAGGAGGCCGCGGGTGCCTGGTTTTACGCATCTGCACACCGTTTCGGGGTTCTCCATGCGCTACGGAGGCGCACACCCGCAGCGGCTGGCAGAGCGCGCCGCCGAGCGGGGCATGGACGCCCTCGCCCTGACCGACCGCGACACCCTCGCGGGCGCGGTCCGGTTCGCGAAGGCGTGTGCGCGGGCGGGCGTCCGGCCGTTGTTCGGAGTGGACATGGCGGTCCCGCCCGCGACGGGCCCGGCCGGGTCGGGGGGCCCGACCGGGCCCGGCGAGGCCTCGTACCGGCGGCGCACCCCCGTCAAGGGCGGGGCCTTCGTGGACGAGTCCGCCGCGCGCGCCGTCTTCCTGGCCCGGGACGGGGCCGCCGGCTGGGCCGAGCTGTGCCGGATGGTCACCGCCGCCCACGCGGGGGCCGCCGAGGTCCCGCTGGTGCCCTGGGAGGCCCTGCGCGGGGAGGGCGTCTTCGTCCTGCTCGGGCCCGGCTCCGAGGTGGGGCGGGCCCTCGCCGCGGGCCGCCCCGACCGGGCCGCCCGGCTGCTCGCACCCTGGCGGGAGATCTACGGCGACTCCCTGCGCCTGGAGGCCGTCCACCACGGCCGCACCGGCACCGGGCCCGGCTCGCTGCGGCTGGCCGCCCGTACCGTCGGCTTCGCCGCCGAGCAGGGCGTTCCGGCCGTGCTGACCAATGCCGTCCGCTACGCCGACCCCGGCCAGGGCCCGGTCGCCGACATCCTCGACGCGGCCCGCCGGCTGGTCCCCATCGACCCCCGCAACCCCGCGTACCCGCTCGACAGCGGCGAGCGCTGGCTCAAGGGCCCCGCCGCCATGGCCGAGGCCGCCGACCGGATCGCGCAGGCGGCCGGCCTGCGCCCCGCCGACGCCAGGCGCCTGCTCGCGGAGACCCGGCGTACTGCCGAGGCCTGCTCCGTGGACCCCGAGGACGACCTCGGCATGGGTTCCGTGCACTTTCCCGAGGCCCGGCTCGTCGGCGCGGCCCACCGCAGCGCCCAGCGGGTCCTCACCTCCCGGGCCTCGGCGGGCATGGTGGTGCGCGGCTACGCGGGCGACCGCGCCTACTGGGAGCGGATGCACCAGGAGCTCGACATCATCGCCTACCACGGCTTCGCCTCGTACTTCCTGACGGTCGCTCAAGTGGTGGACGACGTGAGGGAGATGGGGATCCGGGTGGCCGCCCGGGGGTCCGGCGCGGGTTCCCTCGTCAACCACCTGCTCGGGATCGCGCACGCCGACCCCGTCGCCCACGGCCTGCTGATGGAGCGCTTCCTCTCCAAGCGGCGGCGCGTCCTGCCCGACATCGACATCGACGTGGAGTCCGCCCGCCGGCTGGAGGTCTACCGGCGGATCATGGACCGGTTCGGCACCGAGCGCGTCGCCACCGTCTCCATGCCCGAGACCTACCGGGTCCGGCACGCGATCCGTGACGTCGGCGCCGCCCTGTCCATGGACCCGGCCGTCACCGACCGGCTCGCCAAGGCCTTCCCGCACATCAGGGCCCGTGACGCCCGTGCCGCGCTGGAGGAGCTCCCCGAACTGCGCGACGTACGGGGGGAGTCGTACGGGCGGCTGTGGGAGCTCGTCGAATCGCTGGACGCGCTGCCGCGCGGGATCGCCATGCACCCGTGCGGGGTGCTGCTCTCCGACGACTCGCTGCTCGCCCGTACGCCGGTGGTGCCCACCAGCGGCGAGGGCTTCCCCATGTCGCAGTTCGACAAGGACGACGTGGAGGAGCTCGGGCTCCTCAAGCTGGACGTGCTGGGCGTGCGGATGCAGTCCGCGATGGCGCACGCGGTCGCCGAGATCCGTCGCGGCACGGGGCGGGAGCTCGACCTGGACGACCCGGCGCAGGTGCCGCCGGGCGACCGGGCCACGTACGAGCTGATCCGCTCGGCCGAGACCCTGGGCTGCTTCCAGATCGAATCGCCGGGCCAGCGGGACCTGGTGGGGCGGCTGCAGCCGGCCACCTTCCACGACCTGGTCGTCGACATCTCGCTGTTCCGACCGGGGCCGGTGGCCGCCGACATGGTGCGGCCCTTCATCGAGGCCCGGCACGGGCGGGCCCCGGTCCGCTTCCCGCACCCGGACCTGGCCGACGCACTGCGCGAGACGTACGGGGTGGTGGTCTTCCACGAGCAGATCATCGAGATCGTGCACGTCATGACCGGGTGCGGGCGGGACGAGGCGGACCGGGTGCGGCGCGGACTGTCCGACCCGCAGTCGCAGCCGCGGATCAAGGTCTGGTTCGCGGCCAAGGCGGCCGAGCGCGGCTATCCGGTGGAGGTGATCGCCCGTACCTGGGAGATCGTGGAGGCCTTCGGGTCGTACGGCTTCTGCAAGGCGCACGCGGTGGCCTTCGCGGTGCCCACCTACCAGTCGGCCTGGCTGAAGGCGCACCACCCGGCGGCCTTCTACGCCGGGCTGTTGACCCACGACCCGGGGATGTACCCGAAACGGCTGCTGCTGGCGGACGCGCGGCGGCGGGGCGTGCCGGTGCTGCCGCTGGACGTGAACCGGTCGGCGGCCGCCCATCGCATCGAACTGGTGTCCGATAACGGAGGAGTGTGGGGGCTGCGGCTCGGGCTGTCCGACGTCCACGGCATCAGTGCGGCCGAGGCGGACCGGATCGAGGCGGGACAGCCGTACGCCTCCCTGCGCGACTTCTGGGACCGGGCGCACCCGGGCCGCCCGGTCGCCGAACGGCTCGCGCAGGTCGGGGCGTTGGACGCCTTCGGCGCCAACCGGCGGGACCTGCTGCTGCACGTGTCCGAACTGCACGGCGCACAGCGGGCCGCAGGCGTGCGCGGTCCTCAACTCCCCCTGGGGGGCGGCAGGTCCACGGCTTCCGTCGGACTGCCCGACCTGACCGAGGCGGAACGGCTCAGCGCCGAGCTGGGCGTCCTCGGCATGGACGCCTCGCGGCACCTGATGGGGGACCACCACGCCTTCCTGGCGGAACTGGGAGTGATCCCGGCGCGTCGGCTGCGGGACACCGAGCACGGACAGACCGTGCTGGTCGCAGGGGCCAAGGCGGCCACCCAGACCCCGCCGATCCGCTCCGGGAGGCGGGTCATCTTCACGACGCTGGACGACGGGACGGGCCTGGTCGACCTGGCCTTCTTCGACGACAGCCACGAACGCTGCGCGCACACCGTCTTCCACTCCTTCCTGCTGCTGGTACGGGGTGTCGTGCAGCGGCGGGGCCCGCAGAGCCTGAGCGTGGTCGGGGCGGCGGCGTGGAACCTGGCGGAGCTGGTGGAGCTCCGGGCGGCGGGCGGCCTGGACGCGGTCGCGGCCCGCCTCGCCGAACCGGCGGCCGAACCGCCCGCTCCAGGTGCCGACGGGGAGCCGGCGGCGCAGGGCCCGCAGGGTTCCGGCCGCAAGATCCGCATGTCCACGGGGTACGAGATGAACCCCTGGGCCGACCTCCAGCCGCCGGGCACCGGCCCCGCGACCGGCCGCAAGCTGTGGCACTCCAGCCCGGGGAGCGCGGGATGACCGCCGGGACGGTCGGGGTCGCCGGGACGGCCGGGACCGCCGCGCCCGCTGCCGAGCGGGTCGTGATGTGCCTGCGCCCGTACCCCGCCGACGGGAGCCCGCTCGGGGCGCGGGAGTACGCCGGGGTGCTCGCGTTGCTCGGGGGCATCACCCCGGCCGTGCAGGCCCTGGCGCCCGACACCGTCCTCGCCGAAGTCCGGGGCGCGCTGCGGTACTTCGACTGCGACGCCACCCGGCTGGCCGCCGTGATCCGGGTCCGGGCCCTCGCCCTGTACGGGGTGGACGCCGCCGTCGGCGTGGCCGGCAACCCCATGCTGGCCCGGGCGGCGGCCCGCGAGGCCCGGCCCGGGCAGACCCTGGTGATCCCCGGGGAGCCCGCCGCCGTACGGGACTTCCTGGCGGGCAAGCCCGTCACCGCCCTCGACGGGGTCGGGCCGAAGGCCGCCCGCACCCTGTGCTCCTACGGCCTCGATTCCGTCGGCCGGGTCGCCGCCGCCCCGCCCGCCGCACTGCGGCGGATCCTCGGCGCCCGGCTCGGCCGCGAGGTGCACGAGCGCGCCCTCGGGATCGACCGGACCCCCGTCCGGCCCGGCGCTGCCGCCCGCGCCGTCGCCGCCGAGCGGCTCTTCGATCTGGACGAGCTGGATCCCGTACGGCACCGGCGGGCGCTGCTCTCGCTGACGGAGGAGCTCGGCGCGAAGCTTCGTACACAGGAACGGGGCCGGGGGCAGGTCTGCCGCGCCCTCTCGCTCACCGTCCGCTGTGCCGACCGCACCACGCTCACCCGGACGCGCACCCTGGCCGAGCCCACCGCGCACTCGGCGGCCCTGACCGCCACGGCCTACGCCCTCTACGAGAGCCTCGGCCTACAGCGGGCCCGGGTCCGCGCGCTGTCCCTGCGCGCCGAGGACCTGACCTCGGCCGAACGGGCCGCGCGACAGCTCAGCCTCGACCCCGAGGACGAGAAGGCCCGCCGCCTCGAGGCCGTCACGGACCGGGTCCGCGCGCGCTTCGGGCCGCACGCGATCGCCCGCGGCACGCTGGCGGCCTGACGGTCCGTCCGGCGCCCTACCGGTAGTCGCCCGGGCGACGCGCGAGTTTTTACTGACGCGTAACTTCCCTGTATTGCTACTCACCCGTAATTTAGCGGCAGCAGCTCCCCCTTGTGATCCGGATCACGGGACGAACCCCCACGCTCATCCCCCTGAGTCGACCCGCGAGGAGATCACCCGATGCTGCCCTGGAGACGCCTGCTCCGCCCACTCGCCGTCCTCACCCTCACCGCCGCCGCACTCGTCGCCCCCACCGGCGCAGCGCAGGCCGCGGCCGCCCCCAGCAGCGGCTGGAACAATTGGTCGTGCAAGCCGTCCGCCGCGCACCCGCGCCCCGTCGTCCTCGTGCACGGCACCTTCGGCAACTCCTGGGACAACTGGCTCGGCCTCGCCCCGTACCTCGTGCACCGCGGGTACTGCGTCTACTCGCTCGACTACGGCCAGCTGCCCGGCGTGCCCCTCTTCAACGGGCTCGGTCCCATCGACAAGTCCGCCGGCCAGCTCGACGTCTTCGTCGACCGGGTCCTCGCCGTCACCGGCTCCGCCAAGACCGACATCATCGGGCACTCGCAGGGCGGCATGATGCCGCGCTACTACCTGAAGTTCCTCGGTGGCGCGGAGAAGGTCAACGCGCTGGTCGGGCTCGCTCCCGACAACCACGGCACCACCCTGCTCGGATTCACCAAGCTCCTGCCGTACTTCCCCGGGGCCGAGGACCTGATCAGCACCGCGACCCCGGGCCTCGCCGACCAGATCGCCGGATCCGCCTTCCTGCAGAAGCTGAACGAGGGCGGGGACACCGTGCCCGGCGTGAAGTACACGGTGATCGCGACCAAGTACGACGAGGTGGTGACGCCGTACCGGAGCGGCTTCCTGGACGGGGCGAACGTACGCAACGTCGTGCTCCAGGACCTGTGCTTCCTGGACCTCTCGGAGCACGTCGCCATCGGCCTCACCGACCGGATCGCCTGGCACGAGGCGGTCAACGCCCTCGACCCGGCCAACGCCGAACGGACCACCTGCGCCTCCGTCTTCGACTGACGGGGCGCAGGCGGTCCGGCACGGACGGCCTAGCGGCCCTGGCGGCCCGTCGTCGTACGCGCGGTGCGGCGGCGGGCGGCTGCGAACAGCGCGGCCGCGCCGACGGCCAGGGCGGCGGCCCCGGCGATCGCGATCGTCGGGGTGGCGCTGTTGCCGCCCGTCTCCGCGAGGTTGTCCTTGGCCGAGGCCGGCGAGGGGGAGCCGGCCGCGATCGGGACGACGGCGGAATCCTTCGTGCCGTTCGTCTTCGGGTCGTTGTCGCCGTGGCCGTCGTGCTCCACCGTGGACTTGCCGGCACCGTCGGAGATCTGCTGGTCGGTCGGGGCCGAGGGCTCGTCCGCCGGCTTGTCGGACGGCTTGTCGCCGGGCTTGCCGCCCGGCTTGCCGCTCGGCTTGGCACCCGTACCGGTGGTCGGAGCGGTACCGGAGCCGCCACCGTTGCCGTTCCCGCCGCCCGCGCCCCCGTTGTCCTTGCCGAAGACCACGTCGGAGCAGGTGTAGAAGGCCTCCGGGCTGTCGGAGCGCTGCCAGATGCTGTAGATCAGGTGGCGGCCCGACTTGTTCGGGACGGTCCCGGAGAAGACGTAGTCGCCGTTCTGCATGCCCGGGTCGGTGACCTTCGCGAACGGGGCGGGCTCCAGGTCGGACCAGGCCAGGGGCTTGGTCGGGTCGTAGCCGTCCTTCGTCACGTACAGCTCGAAGGAGCCCTTGTGCGGGGCCGTGCCCTTGTAGCGGAAGGTGTGCGCGCCGGCGGCCATCGGGCTGGCCGGCCAGTCGGCACGGGCCAGGTCCAGCCCCCGGTACTTGTCGTTGCCGGCCGAGCAGAGCTGGCCGTTCGGGATCAACGACCGTTGGTTGCCGGCAGCGTTGGCGATGTTCACCGCGTTCCAGTCGTAGAACGGCTGCGTCCCGGCGGCCGCGACCGCCGCCTTGCACGGCGCCGACTTCGGGGACTCCGGTCCCTCGGCGTAGCACGCGGCCACCCGGCTGACCGGGTCCGTCATCGAGCCGTGGGCGACCGCGGGAGCCGCCGCGTACGCGGCCAGCGCGAGCGGGGCCAGGCCGGCGGAGGCGATACGGGTCAGCGTGACGGCGGTGCGGCGGCGGCGTGCGGGCATGGGTGAACTCCTTCGGGCACAAGGCAGGGGCGTGCCGGCGGAATCGGGCTCCGCGGTGCGCCGCCCCCCGGCGGCGCGACAACGGGCCCTTCCTGTCCTGGCCCGGCCAAGCTAGCCGCCCCGACCACGCCTTTTGCCCCCTCGAGCCCACCGGAGCGAATCCTTAGGACCCCCTTAAGCCAGGGACAAGCACCGCCTCAGGAAGCGGGCTCAGCGGGATGGTCACCCGTCGGTGGCGGCCGTGAGGAGGTTCCTCACCTGTGCGGGCGTCCAGTTGCCGGCGGCGCCGGGGCAGGCCGCGAGGTAGCCGGCGATGTCCTGTTCCTCCCAGGGGCCGGACTCCAGGAGGCCGGCGGCCAGGTAGCGCAGGTAGGCGCCCGACGGGTTGAGCACCTCGACGTCCTGGAGGCTCCACGGCGCGGTGAAGGTCAGCATGGGGACGCCCTCGATCGTGCCCGGGCAGATCAGGGTCTCGTACCGCCCCGGGCCCAGCTCGTCACGGCCGTCCCGTAGGGCCGCCGTCAGGTCCAGGTCCGCCCCCGGCTCCTCGTACATCTCCTGGGCGGCGATGTCGGACATCTGGCCCACCGTCACCAGGTGCGCGCGTCCGCGCGTGCGCCCGGGGGCCGTGGGGTCGTAGAACGCCCGGCCCCCCGTCCACACCGGAGACTCCGTGGCGAAGTACAGGCGGCCTTCCAGCTCGACCGCGATCGAGCGTTCGGGCGCCCTGTGGTCCCGGCAGCCCGGGTACGTGCGTGCGGCGCCCGGCGGGGTCCCGCCGGCGATGTACGTGGCGAGGCGGTCCATGTGCATGTTGGACCCGTAGGAGGCGTACCAGACCCTCTCGGGCGTGGGGATCGACCCGGCGAGCGGGGTGGCGGTGTGGACGGACACGCTCAGCTCCTCGCGGCCGGGGTCAGGGGATCGGGGATCCGGAATCTCCCCTGTCATATGCCTATCGGGTCGCTGGGGCCCGTGCGTATGGTGTGGCCCCGGACCATCCCGGGCCCGGCGCCCTCCCGGCTCCCCACGGGAGGGCCGCCGCGCGCCCCGCCTCCCGGCGCCGGCACCACCGGACTACGGGAGGAGCGCGGAAAGGCCGGCCGCGGACCGGGCCTGGTCGTCCAGCGCGTCGAGGGCCCGTACGGCCTGGGCCGCGGCCTCCGGGTCGCTCTCGGCGAGCCCGCTCTCGGCGAACTCGTCCTCGTCCAGCCGCAGCACGGAACTCCCGTCCGCCGAGACCCACAGGTCGAGGTCCAGGTCCTCCACGAGGATCTCCCCGCTCTGCACCAGAGCCGGGCGCGTGACGTCGCAGTACCAGCCCTTGAGGGCACCACCCGCGGTCCACACTTCCTTGACCGCGTACCAGCGGGTCCGCCAGAAGTGTTCGACGAACACGTCGCCCGGCTCGAAGCGCACGAAGCCGAAGTCCCGTACGCCGTCCGCCGCCCAGGGGGCGCGCACGGAGATCCGGTCGCCGTCGTCGGCGACCTGCGCTGCCGGGTAGCGGATCTTGGTCCGTCCGGCCTTGGTCAGGACGACGGTCAGCTGTGCGGTCACAGGGTCTCCAGCTTCTTCGTGTAGCGCATCTCGGTCGCGCAGATCTCGTAGCCGAACCATTCGTTGATGGCGAGCATCGGATCGTTGCCCGCGTCGTTGCCGGTGAAGGCCTCGGTGTACCCGGCCGCGCGGGCCCGGTGCAGGGAGGCCGTCTTGGCGAGCTTGGCCAGCCCCCGGCCGCGGAAGGCGCGCAAGGTGCCGGTCATCGCCGAGGCGTAGCGGGTGGCGCCGTCGGTCTGCGCCGCGGCGAAGGAGGCCACCACGCCGTCGACCAGGGCGACGGTGGTCAGCTCCTTGTCGAGGGTCGGGCTGTTCCAAGTGTGCGCGAGCCAGTCCTCGTAGTCGTCGAGCTCGGCCGGCACGTCGCCCGGTTCGTCGGAGGTCGTCTCCGCGTCGGCCTCGAACAGCGGCCGCGGGTCGGCGGCGAAGGCGGAGCCGGGGCGCAGCTCGACCCCGGCCGGAAGGTCCCGCGGGAGGTCGGGCAGCGCGGCCGCCGCCAGGTCCAGGCGCAGGAAGTGCGCCGACCGGCTGGGGAGGTACCCGCGCCGCTCGGCGAAGGCGCGGGGGGCGGGCTCGTCGAGCACCCAGGCGTACGCGTCCACCGCACCCCGCGCGACGAGGTGCTCCTCGGCGGTGCGGAGCAGGAGGGCGCCGGCGCCGAGGCCGCGGTGGGCGGGATCGACGTAGGCGTTGACGTACGACTGGCCGGGCTCGGGGCTCTCGTACGCGATGCCGACCTGGGCCGCGCCGATGACGCGGCCGTCCGCGGTCTCGGCGACGAGGATCCGGTGGTGCTTCGCCGGGTGGGCGGAGGAGAGCTCGAAGGCCACGCTCTCGGCAGTGATGATCATGAACGGCAGGGCGGCGCGGCGTACCCGCGCGACGGACCCCGCGTCCGAGGAATCGCCGGGGCGGAGATCACGGATCGATACGGTCATGGGGCAGACGCTACGTGCGCCTTCGCGGCGGGCGCCTCCCAATTAACCGCCGATGGGGGACAATCACCCGCGTGACCTCGACAAACCTGAAGATCACCATCGACGGCTCGGCCGGGTCGGCCGCCCCGTACGAACAGCTGCGCGCGCAGATCGCCGACCGGGCCCGGTCGGGGAAGCTCCCGGCGGGCTTCAAGCTGCCGACGGTACGGGGCCTCGCGGAGGAGCTGGGACTGGCCGCCAACACGGTTGCGAAGGCGTACCGGGCGCTGGAGGCGGACGCGGTGATCGAGACGCGGGGCCGGAACGGGACCTTCATCGCGGCGGCGGGGGAGGGCGCGGCGCGCGAGGCCGCGTCGGCCGCGCAGGCGTTCGCGGAACGGGTGCACCGGCTCGGGCTGACGGAGGCCGAGGCGGTGGCGGCCGCCGCCGAAGCCCTCCGGGCCCGGTACGCAGTCAAGTAGCCCCCGGGGCGCCGCCCCCGGACCCCCTACGGCGCTCCGCGCCCGCGCCTCAAACGCCGGCGGGGCTGAATTCAGCCCCGCGGCAGGCGACACGGACCGCATCTGCAGCGCAGCTACAGGTACAGCCCCGCCTCCGAGCTGTGCGGCTGCGGCGGCAGGATCGCCGCCGGTCCCGTGCCGCGGCGCAGGGCGAACAGTTCCGCCAGGCTGGCGCCCTCGCGGGAGACGCCCTCGTCCGTGCCCAGCCAGTCCACCGCCTCCCGATGGGTCAGCCGGCCGACCTCGATGCGGGCCAGGCAGCGCCCCGGGCGGACCACCGCAGGGTGGAGCCGCTCCAGGTCCTCGTTGGTGGTGACCCCCACCAGGACGTTGCGGCCCTGCCCCAGCAGTCCGTCCGTCAGGTTCAGCAGCCGGGACAGTGCCTGCCCGGCCGTGTGACGGGCCTCGCCCCGGATCAGCTCGTCGCAGTCCTCCAGCAACAGCAGCCGCCAGCGGCCCTTCGCCGTGCCCTCGTCCTCGCCGATCGCGATGTCCATCAGGTAGCCCACGTCGTTGAACAGCCGCTCCGGGTCCAGGACGCAGTCCACCTGGCACCAGTCGCGCCAGGACCGGGCCAGCGTGCGCAGCGCGGAGGTCTTGCCCGTGCCGGGCGGCCCGTGCAGCAACAGCAGCCGGCCCGCGATGTCGTCCGGGGTCACCTTCATCAGCCGGTCCATCGCCCCGGCCACCTGCGCGGTGTAGTTGGGCCGCACCTCCGCCCAGGTCCCGGCCGCGATCTGGCGGGTCGTCCGGTACGGGCCGCGGCGCGGGGAGACGTACCAGAAGCCCATCGTGACGTTCTCGGGCTGCGGTTCGGGCTCGTCCTGCACGCCTTCCGTGGCCTTGCCGAGCACGCCGGCGGCGAGTTCGTCGCTGACCGCCGTCACGGTGACGTCCGCGCCCCGGCTCCAGCGCGAGACGAGCACGGTCCAGCCCTCGCCCTCGGCGAGGGTGGCGCTGCGGTCGCTGTCGCGCGCCGAGCGCAACACCGTGGCCTCCGGCGGCAGGAGGGTGGCCTCCGCCTTGACCCGCTCGATCGACACGCTGTGCGAGTACGGCTGCTCGCCGGACGCGAACCGGCCGAGGAAGAGCGCGTCGACGACGTCCGACGGTGAGTCGCTGTCGTCGACGTTGAGCCGGATCGGCAGCGCGTCCTGCGGGTTGGCTGACATGGCGCCCATGATCCGGCACGCGGTGGTCCCGTGCACCCGTGTTTCGCCGGATCGGGTGCCCAAGTTCCCTCTTCAAACGCATTCGGAGTGAAGGTTCGGGCCGCAACTCTGCTCCGAACATTCTTGGCATGGCCACTTCCAGCCAACCTCGGCTGCTTGTACCACGGACTCAGGAGTAACCCCCACAAGGAGCCGCACACATGAGCATGAGTCTGTCGCGCTTCGCTGCCCTGACCTCCTCCCTCTTACTCGCCGCGGGCGCCACCCTGTTCGGCGCGGGCCAGGCGGCCGCCACCGCCCGGGCCGACTTCGGCTACGTCGCCCTCGGCGACTCGTACTCCTCCGGCGTCGGCGCCGGCAACTACGACGGCGCGAGCGGCAACTGCAAGCGCACCACCCGCGCCTACCCGGCCCTGTGGGCCGCCGCCCATTCCCCCCAGACCTTCTCCTTCACCGCCTGCT
Source organism: Streptomyces sp. NBC_00273 (assembly GCF_036178145.1). Taxonomy (NCBI): domain Bacteria; kingdom Bacillati; phylum Actinomycetota; class Actinomycetes; order Kitasatosporales; family Streptomycetaceae; genus Streptomyces; species Streptomyces sp. NBC_00273. The sequence continues at coordinate 7,365,341 of NZ_CP108067.1, forward strand.
CGGGCGCTCGTACGGGTGATGTCCTCGCGAGCCAGCTCGCCCCGCTCAACTCCGGCACCGATCTGGTCAGCATCACCATCGGTGGGAACGACGCCGGGTTCTCCGACGTCATGACGACCTGCGTCCTCCAGTCCGAATCCACCTGCATCAGCCGCGTGAACCAGGCCAAGGCCTACGTGGACTCCACCCTCCCCGGCCAGCTCGACCAGGTCTACGACGCCATCGACAGCCGCTCGCCCGGAGCGCACGTCGTCGTCCTCGGCTACCCCCGCTTCTACAAGCTGAACGGCACCTGCACCACCGGCCTGACCGAGGGCGAGCGGGCCGCCATCAACGGCGCCGCCGACTACCTCAACGCCGCCATCGCCAAACGCGCCGCCAACCACGGCTTCACCTTCGCCTCGGTCGCAGGCGCCTTCACGGGTCACGAGATCTGCTCCGGCAACGCGTGGCTGCACAGCGTCAACTGGCTGAACATCGGCGAGTCGTACCACCCGACCGCGGCCGGACAGTCCGGCGGCTACCTGCCGGTCCTCACGAACGCCGCCTGATCGGCCCGGCCCGGTTCGCCGGTCTCGGGAGTCGCCGGAGTCGCCGGAGCCGCCGGAGTGCTCGCCGGCGGCGAGGCCGGTGACGGACTCGGTCCGGGGGAGGGGGCCCCGCTCGTCGGGGTCTCCTCCTTCCGGCACGTCACCGAGGTGGCCACCCACTGGGTGGTCACCTCGGCCGCTCCCCGCACCTCCAACCGGACCGCGTCCGCGAAGACCCCGTCCGGATCGTGGGTGAGTTCCGTGTGCTCCAGCCGCCGGCTCTTCGGCCCGCCCTCCTCGTACGTGAGGGAGCGCCAGTCGGGGCCGGACGTCCGCCCGCTCCGCGTGGCCCAGCGGTACTCCAGTACGACCGGGGTGCGCTCCACCTCGACCGTGGCCGTGAAGGCGGGCGCGTGTCCGGCGGGCGGCGGGCAGCTGCCCGTGTAGGAGGAGCGCACCGTGTCCACGTACACCGAGACGCGTTGCCCCGGCGTGGCCCCGGTCGACACCGACGCCGAGGGCGACGGAGCCGTCGAAGGGGTCTTCGTGACGCTCTGGGCGGTGGTCGCCGAGCCGGTCGGTGCGCCGCCGCTCCCGCCGCCCGTCCCGCCCGTGTCCGCACGGTCCTTGAGCAGCATCCAGCCCACCGCGACCAGGGCCAGCAGCATCACCACGATCCCGACCGTCAGCACCAGCCCGGCGCGGCCCTCCCGCGCTCCCGGCCCGGACGCGGGTAGGGGCGGCGGCGTCCCGTACGGAGCCGCGTGCGGTGATCCGTGCTGTGATCCGTGCGGTGTCCCGTACGGATCACCGTGCGGTTCGCCCGCCCCCTGCCCGTGGTGCGCCGCCGTGGTCGTCGGCGCGTCCGGCCCCGACACCGGTCCGCCGGGGGCCCGTACGGTCCCGCCCGCGCCCACCACGCGCAGCATCCGGGCCGCCTCCGCCGCGGGCAGTCGCTCGGCCGGGTCCTTGCGGAGCAGCCCCTCCAGTACGGGCTCCAGCGCCCCGGCCCGGCGCGGCGGCGGCAACTCCGCGTCCACCACGGCCCGCAGCGTGTCCAGCGCGGTGGCCTGCCGGAAGGGCGAGACCCCCTCGACGGCGGCGTAGAGCGTGATCCCGAGCGCCCACAGGTCCGACGCGGGTCCCGGATCGCGCCCCAACGCCCGTTCCGGCGCCAGGAATTCGGGCGAGCCGACCACCTCGCCCGTCATGGTGATCGCCGAGGAGCCCTCCAGGGTCGCGATCCCGAAGTCGCCCAGCACCACCCGGCCGTCGTTGGCGATCAGGACGTTGCCGGGCTTCACGTCCCGGTGCAGCACCCCCGAGTCGTGCGCGGAGCGCAGCGCGGCGAGCACCTGTTCCCCGATGTGCGCGGCCCGCTGAGGGGTCATCGGCCCCTCGGCCTCCAGTACGTCCGCCAGCGAGAGCCCGCGCACCAGCTCCATCACGATCCAGGGGCGCCCGCCCTCGGACGCCACGTCGTAGACGGTGACGACCCCGCGGTGCGAGACCCGGGCCGCGGCCCAGGCCTCCCGCTCCAGCCGCCGGTACAGCCGCTCCAGTTCGGTGGGTTCCAGCCCGGCCGGCGCCCGTACCTCCTTGACGGCGACCTCGCGGGCGAGCACCTCGTCCCGGGCCCGCCACACGACGCCCATCCCGCCCCGGCCGATCGGTTCGAGCAGCCGATAGCGGCCCGAGATGACACGATCGGAGTTCGATTGGTCACTCACGCGCGCCCCCGAGTGTGCTCCCGTGCGCCCGTGTGTCATCGGGCGATCACTCCAAGTTAGCGCAGTGCGAGCCGTGTGGCCCCTGTCGTGACGGGACTCATGTAGAGGCCTTTCGCAGCGTGACGTCTGTGCGGAGAGTAATCGGCAACTCCGTTGAGTAACCGTCAACTCCCCGTCGCAGCAGGGGTAATTCACACCACCGGGATACCCGGGGGCGACGCGGGGGCGATAGGGTTAACCTGCCCGGGCCGGGTGCCCTCGTACGGGTGGGGAGAGATCATGGAACAGATAGCAATGCGCAGCAGGCCGCCACGCGTGCCTGCCATCACCTGTGGCAGCAGTGCGACCAGCTCGCGCCTCGACCGCCACCTCGCCGTGCTGGGCGGTCCCGCCGTCCCGCACCGGGAGGCCGCCGAGGCGACGCTGCTGATGCGCGAGCTCACCTCCCGCGACCACACGCACCGTCTGCGGAGCCGGAGCGCGCGCGTCTCGCTCTTCGCGCCGCTGCGCCGTCTGCGTCGCACGCTCTTCGGCAGCCGCCGCTCGTAACCTTCCCCGTACCGCAGCCGTCGGCCCCCGGGCCACCGGCTCCCCGGCCCTACCCGATCACACCGTCCCGGCGCAGTTCCGAGATCTGTGCGTCCGCCATCCCCAGGACGCGCAGCAGGGACTCGGTGTGCTCGCCCAGCGCGGGCACCGCACCCATGTGCGGTGCCGCGCCGCCCGGCAGTCCGATCGGCGGCAGCAAGGCCCGCAGCGGACCGACCGGTGAATCCACCTCCCGCCAGCGGTCCCGGGCCGCGAGTTGCGGATGCCCGGCCAGTTGGGCCACCGAGTTCAGTCGCGCGCACGCGATGCCGGCCGCCTCCAGCCGCCCGATCGCCCGGTCCGCGCCGAGCCGGCCCAGCGCCTCCGCCACCACCGCATCGGTCTTCTCCCGGTTCGCGGTGCGCGCCGCGTTCGTCGCGTACGCCGGATCCTCTGCCAACTCGGGCCGTTCCAGAACCTGTTCGGCCAGCCGCCGCCACTCGCGGTCGTTCTGCACCGACAGCAGCACCCGGTCCCCGTCGGCCGTCGCGTAGGCGTCGTAGGGCGCGATCACCGCGTGCGCGAGGCCGGTGCGCACGGGCTGCTCCCCGCCGTGCATCGTGTGGTGCAGGGGGTGGCCCATCCACTCGGCGAGCGCGTCCAGCATGGACACCTCCACCCTGCCCCCGCGCCCGGTGACCCCGCGGCGCAGCAGGGCGGCCAGGACCCCCGAGAAGGCGTACATGGCCGCCGCGATGTCCGCCGCCGGAATGCCCGCCTTGACGGGCCGCTCCGGGGTGCCGGTCACCGACACCAGGCCGGCCTCGCACTGGACGAGCATGTCGTAGGCGCGCTTGTGGGCGTACGGGCCCTCGGGGCCGTATCCGGAGACGTCCACGGCGACCAACCGGGGGTAACGCGCGCACAGCGCGGCTGAGTCGAGCCCGAGGCGGGCCGCGGCTCCCTGCGCGAGGTTCTGCACGAAGACGTCGGCCCCGGCCAGCAGTCCGTGCAGGACCTCCCGGCCGCGCGGGTCCTTCAGGTCGAGCGCGATCGATTCCTTGCCCCGGTTGGCCCACACGAAGTGCGAGGCGAGGCCGTGCGCGGCCGTGTCGTAGGCACGGGCGAAGTCGCCGCCGTCGGGGCGTTCGACCTTGATCACCCTGGCGCCCAGGTCGGCGAGTTGACGGGTGGCGAAGGGGGCCGAGACGGCCTGTTCGACGGCGACGACGGTGATGCCGTCCAGGGGGAGCGGTTCGGTAGCCATGGGCCCTGCCTACCGGGTCGGACGGCCGCTGTCACCACACCGGCGGCGATGCGCGTCATTGATCACACGGGGCGGCCGCCGCGCGGGTGGTCACCGGCCGCGCGCGAACCGGCGGGTCGCCAGCGGCACGAACAGCGCGAGCAACAGCCCCGACCACAGCAGCGCCCCGGCCACGGGATGGGCCGCGGGCCAGGCGGCGCCCGCCGCGGCCTCGCCCCCGGCGTTCCCGCACAGCGCCCGCACGGCGGTGGCGACGGCGCTGATCGGGTTCCACTCGGCGATCGTCCGTAGCCACCCGGGCAGCCCCGCGGTCGGCAGGTACGCGCTGGAGAGCATCGGCAGGACGAAGGTGGCGCTGCCGAGCTGGCCGGCCGCCTCCTCGCTGCTGCTCACCAGGCCGAGGTACGTGCCCACCCATGCGGTGGCGAAGCGGAACAGCAGCAGCACGCCCAGGGACCCCAGCGCGCCGGGCAGGCCGTTCTCGATGCGCCAGCCCATCAACAGCCCCACCAGCATCAGCGGCACCATCGATACGCCGGTGGTCAGCAGATCGGCGGCCGTCTGCCCGAGCGGTACGGCGGTGCGGCTCATCGGCAGGGTCCGGAACCGGTCCATCACCCCGCGGTGGGCGTCCTGCGCGGCCGTGAACATGCCGGTCATCAGACCGTTCGCGGCGGTGGCGGCCAGCAGCCCGGGGACCAGGAACTCCCGGTACTCCGCCCCCGGCATGGCGAGGGCGCTGCCGAACACGTAGCCGAAGAACAGCAGCATGGTGATCGGCATGGTCTGGGTGAGGATCAGCAGCGCCGGGGCGTGCCGGGCCTTTTGGAGCTGGCGGGTGAGGACGGCTCCGCCGTCGGACAGCAGGGTGCTCATGCGGCGTACTCCTGATCGGTGGCGGGGGCGTCGGGGATGTCGGGGGCGTCGGCCGGGGCGCCCGCGGCGGCGGCCGCGGGGGTGTCGGCACCTTCGTCGGCGTCGAGGGAACGGGCCCGGGTGAGGCGCAGGAACACCTCGTCGAGGGTGGGCGGGCGCAGGGCCGCGTCCGTCACCGGGACCCCGGCGGTGTCGAGTTCCCGGATGATCCGCGGCAGGGTGAGGGCGCCGTCGAGGACGGTGACCCCGACGGTCAGCCGCTCCTCGTCGAGGGCGGGTCGACCGCCGGTGAGCTGGTCGAGTACGGCGGCGGCGCGGGCGAGCGCCCCGCGCTCCGCGACCGTGACCTCGGCGCGGGCGCCGATCCGGGCCTTCAGCCCGTCCGGGGTGCCGGTGGCGGCGACCCGGCCGCGGTCGACGACCACGATCTCGCCCGCGAGCCGGTCGGCTTCCTCCAGGTACTGGGTGGTGAGCAGCACCGTGGTGCCTCCGGAGCCCTTCTCGACGAGTTCCCGCACCGCCGTCCAGATCTGCTCGCGGGCCGCCGGGTCCAGGCCGGTGGTGGGCTCGTCGAGGAACAGCACCCGGGGGCGGGTGACCAGGCCGGCGGCCAGGTCCAGGCGCCGCTTCATGCCGCCGGACCAGGTGGACGCCATCCGGTCGGCGGCCTCGCCGAGTCCGAAGCGCTCCAGCAGCTCGTCCGCGCGCGCCCGGCCCGCGCGGCCGCGCAGTCCGGCCAGTCGGGCGAAGAGCCGGAGGTTCTCACGGCCGGTCAGGTCCCCGTCGACGGAGGCGTACTGGCCGGTGACGCCGATGGCGCGGCGGACGGCCGCGGGATCCCGGGTGACGTCGTGACCGGCGACGAGGGCGCGGCCGCCGGTGGGTGCGGTGAGCGTGGTCAGGATCCGGACGGCGGTGGTCTTGCCCGCGCCGTTGGGGCCGAGGAGGCCGCAGACCGTGCCCTCGGGGACGGCGAGGTCGAGGCCGCGCAGGGCGCGGACCTCCCCGTAGCTCTTCTCCAGACCCTCACTAAGTACAGCGTACGTAGTAGTCATGTGCGCCACCGTACCTCACTAAGTACGCTGTACGTAACTAAGATGGTGGGGAGACGACGAGGTGATCTGAGCCATGACAGCCGGCGGGCGACCCGCTGAACCCGAAGTGATCTGGTCCCGCCCCCAGCGGGCCGGCCGCGGCCCCAGGCCCGCGCACAGCCGCGAGTCCATCGCGTCCGAGGCGGTGCGGATCGCCGACGAGGAGGGGATCGAGGCCGTCTCCATGCGGCGCGTGGCCGCCGGGATCGGCGCGGGGACGATGTCCCTCTACAACTACGTGCCGCGCAAGGAGGACCTGTACGAGCTGATGGTCGACGCGGTCAGCGGGGAGTACGAGTTCCCCGCGCCGACCGGCGACTGGCGGGCCGATCTGCTCGCGCTCGCCCGCGGGACGCGCGCGCTGATGCACCGCCATCCCTGGCTGCCGCGCCTGCTGAGCCCCGTCTACGGCTTCGGCCCGAACGCCCTGCGCTACCTGGAGTACAGCCTGGACTGCCTGGCTCCGCTCGACGCGCCGGACGGCGAGAAGCTGGAGCTCGTCGCCGCCGTGAACGGGACCGTCGCGACCTACGTGGCCAGTGAGCTGGCGCTGGCCGAACGGGCCCGTTCGCTGCCCTGGGGCGAGGCGGAGGAGCAGCGCGTGCGCACGGCCTGGCTCGGCTCCCGGCTGGCCACCGGGGAGTACCCGAGGCTGGCCGCGGCCCTCACCGGCGGCGGCCCGGTCCCGGGAGCCGGGCTCGACATGTCCGAGGTCTTCGACCGCACGGTGTCCCGGCTGCTGGGGGCCTGGGGAGCGTAGGCCCGACCTTCGACCGACCCGGCTCAGAGGAGGGCGAACTGCCCGCCCGGGCCCTCCTCCTGGTGGTCCAGTACCGAAGCCGGGCGCCGGGCCCAGGTCGGCGGCGGCAGCACCCCGGCCGTGCGCAGCGCCTCCACCGACAGCCCCGGCCCCGGTTCGAACGCGGCCCGCTCGGGAGCCAGTTCGGCCAGCAGCGCCAGCGTGGTCACCAGGGCCAGCAGCTCCGAGGTCCAGCTCTGCGGCCACTCGGCCGGCCCCAGCGCGGCCAGGCCGTCGGCGTCCGGACCCCGGTGTGCGGTGCGGGCGGCGAACCAGGCCGGGAGCACCTGCACGCCCTGCGCCTCGTACTCCCAGGCCCCGGCCGGCACGGGGGAGACCGTCCCGCTCCCGAGGCTCAGCGTCTCGCTCTCGGCGTCGTACGCGAGCTCGCGCGGCCAGCCCGCGACCGCCGAGCGGACGTACGGGCGGCGCCCGCCGGGCAGCCGGGGCGGCTCACCGCCGCGCGCGCCGCGCAGCTGCACGCCCAGCAGTCTGTGCCCCAGCTCCAGTCCGGCCCGCCAGCGCTCGGGATCGGCGGCGAGCGGGACCTCGTACCCGCGCGGGCCCGGGCGGCCCGCAGCGAGGATCCAGCCCAGGACGTCCTCGGGGGTGACGCGGACGCCGTGGCGCGCGCCGAGCACGGGCAGCAGGCCGGGGGCGAGATTCGGCTCGGCGCCGCCGGGGCGCCGGTGCAGGGGGCGGATCCGGCCGAGGCGGCCGACCGGGAGGTGCGCGGTGACCAGCGGATCCGGGGTCAGGGCGAGGAACAGCTGGTGCTCGTCCCGCACCCGCCAGAGCTCGGGGCGGGCCGCGTCGATGAGCCGCTGGTCGGGCAGCAGCCACTGCTCGTCGAAGGGCTCGCGGAGCACCCGTACGGGGTCGGGGCAGGGGCCCGGGGCATCGGCGAATCGGGCCGTGGCCGCCGAGCGCTGGCCCGGCAGGGCGGCCGCCCCGGCGTCGGGCCTGCGACTGCGGCTCGGGCGGAACAGCCGCTCCCGCTCGGCGCCTTCGGAGCCGGTCAGGGTGGCCCAGCGGGCGCGCAGGGCTGCCGGATCGGGTGCGGCCACCCAGTCCCGGCCCAGGCGCAGGCCGCCCACGGACCAGGGCATCAGATCGTCGAGCAGCGGTACGTCTTCGCTCACGCCGCCGATGGTAGCGACGGGATCCGATGGCCGGGCTGCGTCCAGGCCGAAGGGCCGGGCAAGAGCTAGGCTCCTTATGTACGCATACGTACGGTATCGACCGGGGAGGCGGTCATGAGCCAGTACGACGAATACACGACCCCGTCACAGGCCGAGGGCGAGCGCCTCGACGAGGACATGGACGAGGTCCAGCGCAAGCAGCGGCACCCCCAGACGATGCGGACCACGCCGTCCCAGGCGGAGGGCGAACGCACCAGGGAGGACGACGAGAAGTAGTCGCGCACGCGGCACCAGAACACCAGAAGGTCGCCGGAGGGGCGTCAGGGGCGTCAGGGGACGTCAGGGGCCATCGGCCGGCCGTCCGCGTGCCCTCCGCGTGCCCTCCGCGCGCCGTCCGTGGGCCGCCACCAAGCCGTCCGCGCGCCGTCAGTGCGCGTCGACCGTCACGGTGAAGGAGAACCGGTCGCCCCGGTAGCGGATCCGGGCCACGTCCACCACCCGGCCGTCCTCGTCGTAGGTGACGCCCGTGTAGTGCAGGATCGGGCTCAGCAGCGGCACCTGAAGCAGCTCGGCCGTCTCCGGGTCGGCCAGCCGGGCCTCCACCGTGTCCGTGATCCGGCTGATGCGCACCCCCACCACGTCCCGCAGGACCTTCGTCATCGGCCAACGCTCGAGATCGGCGAGATCCACCGCCTCGGCGAACTCCGGGAGGACGGCGTTCTCCGCCCAGTTGGTCGGCTCGCCGCTCTCCCGGTCGTGGCGCAGGCGGCGGTACGTGACCACCTCGGCCGTGTCCGGGAAGTGCTCCAGGAGCTCCCCGGACACGGCCGTGCGGCCGTGCCCGAGGATCGTCGTGCGGTCGCCCGACTGCTGGGCCACGATCGCGTCGACCGAACCCAGCAGCCGGACCGGAGTGCTGCGCAGCGCGCCCGGCTCGATGAAGGTGCCGCGCCGCCGGTGCCGGCTGATCAGCCCCTCGCCCTCCAGCTCCTTGAGCGCCTGCCGCATGGTCAGCACGCTCACCCCGTAGTGCCCGGCCAGCTGCTCCTCGGTGGGCAGGCGCAGCGAGGCGTCCGGCGTGCGCCCCAGTATCGAGGCGCGCAGTGACTGCGACACCTGGTACCAGAGCGGCAGCTTCCGGTTCAGTACCAGCGAGTCGGGGGCGAAGGCGGTCACGGGTGGTTCTCCGAAGACTGGACAGGGGGGAGGTGCGGCGCATGCAGGGTACGGCGCATGCAGCGTATGCAGTGCAGGTCAGGCGCGGAAGTGGCGCTGCAGACCCTGCCACACGTCGTCGTAGCCGCGCTGGAGGTGATCGGCGCCGGCCGCCTGCGCGGTGGCGGTGATCGGCCAGCGGGTCTCGAACATGAAGGCCAGGCCGTCGTCGATCTTCTGCGGCTTCAGCTCGGCGGCACTCGCCCGCTCGAAGGTCTCGTGGTCGGGTCCGTGCGCGGACATCATGTTGTGGAGCGAGCCGCCGCCGGGGACGAAGCCTTCGGCCTTGGCGTCGTAGGCCCCCTCGATGAGGCCCATGTACTCGCTCATCACGTTGCGGTGGAAGTAGGGCGGCCGGAAGGTGTCCTCGCCGACCAGCCAGCGCGGGGCGAAGACCACGAAGTCCACGCCCGCCAGCCCCGGGGTGTCGGACGGGGACGTCAGTACCGTGAAGATCGACGGGTCGGGGTGGTCGTAGCTGATCGAACCCAGGACGTTGAAGCGGCGCATGTCGTACACGTACGGGACGTGGCTGCCGTGCCAGGCGACCACGTCGAGGGGGGAGTGGTCGTAGGTGGCGGACCAGAGGTTGCCGCAGAACTTGTTGATCACCTCGGTCGGGCGCTCGGTGTCCTCGTACGCGGCGACGGGGGCCTGGAAGTCCCGCGCGGCGGCGAGGCCGTTGGCGCCGATCGGGCCCAGGTTCGGCAGCTCGAAGGGCTGGCCGTAGTTCTCGCAGACGTAGCCGCGGGCGTCGGCGTCGAGCAGCTCGACGCGGAAGCGGACGCCGCGGGGGATGAGGGCCATGTCGCCCGGGCGGGCGGCGAGCAGGCCCAGCTCGGTGCGCAGGAGCAGTCCGCCGCGCTCGGGGACGATCAGCAGCTCGCCGTCGGAGTCGCTGAACACCCGGTCGGTCATGTCGGCGTTGGCGGCGTAGAGGTGGATGGCCATGCCGGCGCGCTGGGCGGCGTCGCCGTTGCCGCCGAGGGTCCACAGGCCGGAGAGGAAGTCGGTGCCGGGGGCCGGGTCGGGCAGCGGGTTCCAGCGGAGCCGGTTCGGGTCCGCCACGGACTCGGTGAAGGGTGCGGACCGCAGGGCGCCGTTGTCGATCCGGGTGAAGGGCGGGTGCGCCGCTGAGGGGCGGATCCGGTAGAGCCACGAGCGGCGGTTGTGGGTGCGGGGCTCGGTGAAGGCGCTGCCGCTGAGCTGCTCGGCGTAGAGGCCGAGGGGGGCGCGCTGGGGCGAGTTCCGGCCGATCGGCAGGGCGCCGGGGACGGCCTCCGAGCTGTGCTCGTTGCCGAAGCCGGTGAGGTACTCCAGTGCCTCCGCCGTCTTCCTGGCCTGCTCGCTCATGTGCTGCTCCCGCTCCGTCGAAGTAATCCTATGGTCGACAGTAGGATTCCGCGGCCCGCACGTCAACGGCAGGCCCGGGGGAGGGGCGCGGGTCCGGGCGGAGATCGACGGGAAAGGCGCGAAAGTCGGGAAAGGTCGCGCGCGGACCGTGCGGTCGGCGGGCCGGTGGTGGTCGGGTGGATGGCGGTCGGGGCCGCTTCGGGCCGCTTCGGGCCGGACGGGAACACGGATCTCGTCGAGGGGGATCCCAAAAGATGAACAATGCTCTACTCTCACGCGCATGTCGTGGACCCGCAGGTTCCCTGCCGTGCCGGCGGCGCTCCTCGCCGCCCTTCTCGCCCTCCTGTCCCTCCTCGTCGCGGCGCCCGCCGCCAGCGCGCACGAGGAGCGCCCGATCACCCTCCCGGACGGCTCCGGATCGGTACCCGAGTACCGCGCTGCCGAGCCCGACCTGATCGTCTGCAAAACCGACCGGCCCGCCTTCGAGCGCCGGATATCCGCCTTCCCCGAAGAGCTCAAGCAGCGCAACCTCGCCCTGTACGAGCGGTGCGAGAAGAGCGGGTACCGGCACCTGCAAGAGGCCGTCGACGCCGTCGACCGGCCCGGGATGAACATCGCGATCCTCCCCGGCCTGTACGAGGAGGAGCCCTCGCTCCACACGCCGACGGGGGAGTGCGCCGCGCTCAAGGCCCCCCAGTCCGCGCTCGGGTACCAGATCCTGTCCTACGAGCAGCAGGTGCAGTGCCGGCACAACCAGAACCTCGTCGCCATCCTCGGCAAGACCAACCTGCAGATCGAGGGCACGGGCGCGTCGCGGCTCGACGTGGTCGTCGACGCCAAGTACCAGAAGCTGAACGCCATCCGCGCGGACAAGTCCAACGGCATCTACTTCCGCAACTTCACCGCCCAGCGCACCACCTTCAACTCGCTGTACGTGCTCGCGGGCGACGGCTTCGTCATCGACGACGTGCTCACCCGCTGGAACGACGAGTACGGTTTCCTGACCTTCGCCAGCGACCACGGGCTCTACAAGAACTGCGAGTCGTACGGGAACGGCGACTCCGGCATCTACCCGGGCAGCGCCTCGAACATCAACGACGGCCGCGGCTACGAGGTCCCCCGGTACTCCATCGAGATCACCGGCTGCCGCAGCCACCACAACATGGTCGGCTACTCCGGCACCGCGGGCGACTCGGTGTGGGTGCACGACAACGAGTTCGACCAGAACATGGGCGGCGCCTCGATGGACAGCGCCTTCCCCGGCCACCCCGGACTCCCGCAGAACCACGCCAAGTTCGAGCGGAACCTGATCCACGACAACAACCAGGACTACTACGGGTACGTCGCCGACGGCACCTGCGCCAAACCGCCGATCGAGCGCGGCTACGAGCGGGGCGTGGTCTGCCCGCAGATCTCCATGCCGCCGGGCACCGGCATCATCACCGCGGGCGGCAACTGGAACCTCTACGAGGACAACTGGGTGTACGGGCACCGGCGCGCGGGCTTCTTCCTCAGCGCGGTCCCCGCCTTCATCCGCGGTGAGGAGGCGTGGTCGAAGCAGACCGACACCTCCCACCACAACCGGTACGCCGGGAACGTCATGGGCAAGGACAAGTCCGGCGCCGCCCGCCCCAACGGCATGGACGTGTGGTGGGACGGCCAGGGGCGCGCCAACTGCTGGCAGGACGGCCCCGACGGCTCCACCCCCGGCGCGGTCCCGCAGTGCGGTGACCGCCGGGGCGAGGTCTCGGGGGCGTCCGCCCGCCTGGTCGGCGAGCCGGTCAAGCTGGCCCAACTCCTCGTCTGCGCGGACTACAACGTCCAGGCGCGCAAACTCCCGTCCGGGTGCGACTGGTACGGCGCGCGCGGACTCGAGCGGGTGGAGACCCAGCTCGCGCTGGCCGTGGCCGCGGTCCTGCTGCTCGTCGGCGGCGTCCTGTGGCGGCGCCGCCTGCGCGGCTCCCGACTGGGCACGGCCGCCACGCTGGCCGGGCTGGCGGGCCTGGTCCTGGACGTGGCGGGCTCCACCATGCCCCTGACCGCCACCTTCGTACCGGCGCTCGCCCTCCTCCTGCTCGGCCTGTGGTGGACGGGCGCCGGCCTGGTCCTGCGCCCCACCCGCCCCTGGCTGGCCCGCCTGACCCTGCTGTTGGCCGGGCTCACCCTGCTGGACGCCTTCGACAAGGCCGTCCTGATGATTCCCTGGACCCCCCTGAGCCCCGCCTGGGTACGGGCCCTGGTCGCCGTGATCTGGGTCCTGTGGGCGGTGGTGGCCTCGGCCCGCCCGGGCACCCCGGCCCGCCCGTCCGGCCCGGGCGGCGACCCCGCGGGCGACCGTGCCCCGGTCCCCGCCGGCCCCGCCCCGGCGCTGAGCGCGGCCGCCCCCGAGCCCCCGGCGACCCCGGCGACCCCGGACCCCGCGCCGTGACCCCCGCCCAGGCCGCCCCGACCACAGGAGGCCAGCCGTGACCGACCTGCCCGAGGACGACGACCGGTGCGAGGCCTGCGGTACGCCGCCCCGCGCGGCCCGCAGGCTCCGCCGAACCGCCCGCGCCGCGGCCCTGCTCGCCCTCGCCCTGCTCCTCGCGGGCGGCGCGGCGACGGGCTGCGGCGGGCGGGCCACCACCCACCACAAGCCCGGCACCAGCCACGAGCAGGCGTCCGGCGGCGTCGGCACCCTGCTCGCGGCCACCGACGCCACCGGTCACCGGCTCCGCGAGGTCCCGGCCGAGGGCGCGCCGGAGGTCCAGCTGACCGTCCGCCCCGACTCGGAGGACGGCTGGAACCTCCAACTGGCGGTGACGAACTACCGCTTCACCCCGGACAGCACCGGCGGCGCCGCCCTCCCGGGCGCGGGCCACGCCCACCTGGAGCTCGACGGGCGCAAGCTGGCCCGGCTGTACGGCCCCTGGTACCACCTGCCCGCGGCGCAGGTCCCCGAGGGCACCCACACCCTGACCGTCCGCCTCTACGCGGACGACCACACCGCCTGGGCGGTCTCGGGCAAGCCGGTCGAGGGCACGGCCCAGCTCACCGCCACCGCCCCGGGCCAGCCGGGCGGACACAGCCACGGGGACACCCCGCCGCCGGGCCAGACCCCGGCGCCGGAGCAGACCGACCGCACGGTCACCATCACCGTCCGGGACGGCAAGGTCAGCCCGGCCCCCGCCCGCACCGAGCTGCGGCGCGGGGAGCGCGTGGCCCTGCGCGTCACGAGCGACCGCGCGGACACCCTGCACGTCCACGGCTACGACAAGGAACTCGCCCTGCCGGCAGGCCAGGAGGCCACCCTGATCCTGACGGCCGACCGCACGGGCCTCTTCGAGGTCGAGACCCACGAGTCCAGCCTCGTCCTGACCCAACTCCTCGTCCGATGAACCCACCCCGCCCCGAACCCAGCCCCGCGCCCCGACCCGAACTCGGGCCGACGCCCGCGCCTACGGCCCAGCCGGCACTCGGCCCTGTGCCCGCACCCGGCCATGTGCGCGCATCGGGCCTCATGTCCGCACACGACCCCGGGGCTGGGCCCGGGCCCGGCCTTGCGGCTGGGCTCGGACCCGCGCCCGAACCCGCGCCCGAGGCGGTGCGCGGGGCCGCGCGGCTCGGCGGCCCGCTCGCGATCCCGAGCGGCGTCCCGTCCCGGCCGTTCGGACCCGGGCCGGAGTCCGGGCGGCCGGGCCGTGTCGCCGACGGGACCCCGCTCCGGGCGGGGGGACGGTGAGCCCGCTCGGGCCGGGTCTCGCCCCGGGCGCGGGCGAGGTGGGCCACGGCCAGGGCGTGGTCCTTCACCAGGCCGATCCGTTCACCTCGCTCGCGCACGGGATCGGGTCCCAGCACGATCTGCCGATCTCTCCCTTCTACGCTTTCGCCGGCGCCTTCGCCGCGCTGTTCGTCTCCTTCCTCGCACTCGGCCTGCTCTGGTCCACCTCCCGCTTCCGCGGAGCGCGCTCGGGCCTCGCCCTGCCCGCCGCCCTCCAGCGGGTGGCCGACGCGCCCGCCGTCCGAACAGCCCTGCGCGGACTGGGACTCGCCGTCGCGGCAGCCGTCTTGCTCCACCTCCTCCTCGGACCCGACGACCCCGCGCGCAACCCCGCTCCCGGCGCCGTCTACGTCCTCCTCTGGGTCGGACTCGTGCCCGCCTCCCTCCTCCTCGGCCCCGTCTGGCGCCTGCTCAACCCGCTCCGCACCCTGTACCGCCTGCTCTCCCGCTGCCTGCCCCGCCGAGGCCCCGGCCGCCCCCTCCCCTCCCGGCTCGGCCAGTGGCCGGCCGCCGCCGGCCTGTTCGGCTTCACCTGGCTCGAACTCGTCGCTCCTGACCCCGCATCCACCACCACCCTCCTCATGGCCGTCACGGCCTATGCCACCGTCCACCTCCTGCTCGCCGCCCGCTTCGGCGAGCGCTGGTTCGACGACGGCGATGCCTTCGAGGCGTACTCCGCCCTCCTGGCCCGGCTCGCCCCCCTCGGCCGTCGTAGCGACGGCCGCCTCGTTCTCCGTAACCCCTTCCACGGACTCGACGCGACACCCGAGCGGCCCGGACTCGTCGCCACCGTCTGCGTCCTGCTCGGCTCCACCGCCTACGACGGCTTCTCCGACAACCCCTCGTGGATCAATGCAATACAGACCTCCCCCCTTGGCCGCATCCCCACGGCCACACTCGGACTGCTCGGCTCCATCGCCCTCGTCGCCACCCTCTACTGCCTTTGCACCGCCGCCACCCGCCTCGTCAACGGCCCGCACCCCGGCCCGCTGACCGCCTTCGCGCACTCACTCGTACCGATCGCGCTCGGCTATCTCATCGCCCACTACTTCTCCCTCCTGGTAGTCGAAGGACCACGCACAGTAAGCATGGCACTCGGCACTGACAACGCCCCCGAACCCGTGCCACCCCTGGGTCCGGGCGGCCTGGCCGCACTCCAGGTCATCGCCGTCGTCACCGGTCACGTCCTCGGCGTCGTCGCGGCGCACGACCGGTCCGTGCGGCTCTTCCCGCCGGCGAAGGCGGTGGCTGGACAGCTACCGCTGCTGGCGTTGATGATCACTTACACCGTCGGAGGGCTCAGTCTCTTGCTGAACTGAGACCCTCGAAGAACCGAGAAGCGAGGAGCGGCATGATGGACCCCGTGCCTTCCGCCCACTCCCTGCGCCGAGCGCCGATCCAGCAGCGCAGTGCCGACCGGCTCGCCCGGATCCTCGACGCCTGCGCCGAGCTGCTGGACGAGACCGGGTACGAGAACCTCAGTACCCGCGCCGTGGCCCAGCGCGCCGGCGTGCCGATCGGTTCCGTCTACCGCTTCTTCGGGAACAAGCGGGCCATGGCCATCGCCCTCGCCCACCGCAACCTGGATCGCTACGTCGACGGCATCGCGGACCGGCTCACCGACCTCCCGGCCACCCACTGGCGGCCCGTCGTGGACGCGGTGCTGGACGAGTACCTGGCCATGAAGCGCAGCGTTCCCGGCTTCGCGCTCGTCGACTTCGGCGTGCCCGCGCCTCCGGCCGAGGGGCCGGAGGCGGATCCCAACCATCAGGTCGCCGCCCGGCTGACGGAACTGCTTTCCGCGCATCTCGCCCTGACCCCCGACGCCACCCTGGAGCGGGCCGTCCTCGTCGCCGTCGAGGCCACCGACGCGTTGATACAGCTCGCCTTCCGGGCCGATCCGGCCGGGGACCCCGGCATCGTCGCCGAGACCCGCGCGATGATGCACGCGTACCTGGCCCGCGTGCTGGACTGACCCCTTCCGGCTCCGGCTCGGTGCTGGCTCCGCCTCCGCCTCCGCCTCCGCTGCCGCTGCCCGGCCCGGGAGGGGCTGGTCATCGCTCGTATCCATTTGGTCCCGCACGCCCCTCCCCTCCATGCGTACCGGTCGGTATGCTCGATGCACTCCGCGCGCCCGTTCCCGTGCCGCAGACCGCCGCTCCTGGAGGGCCCATGTTCCGCACCGCCCTGCGCATCTGCCCCCTGTGCGAAGCCACCTGCGGCCTCACCCTCACCCTCGCGGACGGCGCGGTCACCGGGGCCCGCGGTGACCGCGAGGACGTCTTCAGCCGCGGCTTCATCTGCCCCAAGGGGGCCGCGTTCGGAGCGCTCGACTCGGACCCCGACCGATTGCGGGGCCCTCTCGTCCGGCGCGACGGCCGCCTTCAGGAGGCCACCTGGGAGGAGGCGTTCGAGGCCGTAGCGGCCGCAGTCCCCGCCGCGGTGCGGGAGTACGGCGCCCAGTCGGTCGGTGTCGTCCTCGGCAACCCGAACGTCCACACCATGGCCGGCGCCCTCTACCCGCCGCTGCTCCTCAAGAGCCTCGGCACCCGCAACCTCTTCACCGCCAGCACCCTCGACCAGATGCCCAAGCACGTATCCAGCGGGCTGCTCTTCGGCGACCCCTTCGCCATTCCGGTCCCCGACCTCGACCGGACCGACTTCCTGCTGCTCCTGGGCGCGAACCCGGTCGAGTCCAACGGCTCCCTGTGCACCGCCCCCGACTTCCCGGGCCGGCTCAAGGCCCTGCGCGCCCGCGGCGGCACCCTGATCGTCGTCGATCCGCGCCGTACGCGCACCGCCGCGCTCGCCGACCGCCACCTGGCGCCGCGCCCCGGCAGCGACGCGCTCCTGCTCGCCGCCCTCGCGCACACCCTGATCGAGGAGGAGCTCGCCGATCTCGGAGCGCTGGAGGAACACTGCGACGGCATCGGGGAACTCGGCGCCGCGCTCGGGAGTTTCACTCCTGAGGCCGTCGCACCCGCATGCGACCTCACCGCTGCCGAGATCCGCACCCTCGCCCGCGAGCTCGCAGCCGCACCCACCGCCGCCGTCTATGCCCGGATCGGCAGCTGCACCGTCGAGTTCGGCACGCTAGCGAGCTGGCTGGTCGACGTACTGAACATCCTCACCGGTAACCTCGACCGGCCGGGCGGAGCTCTCTTCCCGCTCTCCGCGACGGCCCCCGCGGGCCGTCCCGCGGGCCCGGGCAAGGGGTTCACCCTCGGCCGCTGGTCGAGCCGGGTCGCCGGCCACCCTGAAGTCAAGGGCGAGCTGCCGATGGCCGCCCTCGCGGAGGAGATCGAGACTCCGGGGGACGGGCGGATCCGGGTCCTGCTGGCCATCGCCGCCAACCCGGTCCTGTCCGCACCCGACGGCGATCGGCTGGACCGGGTGCTGGCCGGGCTGGACTTCATGGTCTCGGTCGACCCCTACCTGAACGAGACCTCACGCCACGCCCACGTCGTCCTGCCACCGCCGCCGCCCTCACGGAGCGCGCACTTCGACTTCGCGTTCAACGGGTTCGCGGTGCGCAACCAGGCCCGTTATTCGCCCGCCGCCCTCCCGCTGGAGGACGGACGCATGGACGAGTGCGAGATCCACGCGCGCCTGATCCTCGCCGTCTCCGGCTTGCACGGAGCGCCGTCAGGGGCCGTCGACGAGCGCGTCATCGCCGACACCCTGGCCCGGGCCGTCACTGATCCCCACTCACCGCTCCACGGTGGCGACCCGCAGGAGCTGGCCCGCCTGTTGATCGGCCGTACCGGCCCCGAGCGGCGCCTCGACCTGATGCTGCGCACCGGCCCGTACGACCTGATCCTCGAGGATCTGCTGCAGGCGCCGCACGGCTTCGACCTCGGCCCGCTGCGGCCCCGGCTTCCGGGCGTGCTGAAGACCCGTAGCGGCAGGATCGAGTTGCTCCCGGATCCGATCGCGGCCGAGCTCCCCAGGCTGCGCGCGGCGCTCGCCGACCGCCCCGCCGCCCTGGTGCTCGTGGGCCGCCGCCATCTGCGTTCCAACAACAGCTGGTTGCACAACGTCCCGGCCCTCACCGGAGGTTCCAACCGTTGCACCCTCCAGGTCCATCCGCAGGACGCGGACCGGCTCGGCCTCGTCGACGGAGGGCACGCCAGGATCACCGCCGACGGTGGGAGCCTGGAGGTGCCCGTCGAGGTGACCGACGCCATCCGCAGCGGTGTGGTGAGCCTTCCGCACGGCTGGGGACACGATCGCGCCGGCTCGCGGCTGTCGGTGGCCGCCGCGACGCCCGGCGCGAACGTCAACCAGCTGCTCGACGGCACCCGCATGGACCGGCTGTCCGGCACAGCGGTCCTCAACGGCTTCCCCGTCGAGCTCGCGCCACTGCCCTGAGCTGGGGTTTTGCTCGTATTGCTCACGCGTGGACGTCTTGTTGGCGCAAGGAGGCGGCACCTACCTTCCCCACATGCTGACCTTCCTCGGCTTCGCCATGATCGCGACGTTCCTGGTCCTGATCATGATGAAGAAAATGTCGCCCATCGCGGCGCTCGTCCTCATCCCCGCACTCTTCTGCGTGTTCGCAGGGAAGGGCGCGCACCTCGGCGACTACGTCATCGAAGGCGTCGGCAAGCTCGCCCCGACCGCCGCCATGCTGATGTTCGCCATCGTCTACTTCGGCGTGATGATCGATGTCGGCCTCTTCGACCCGATCGTCCGTGGCATCCTGCGCTTCTGCAAGGCGGACCCGATGCGGGTGGTGGTCGGCACCGCCGTCCTCGCCGCGATCGTCTCGCTCGACGGCGACGGATCGACCACCTTCATGATCACCGTCTCGGCCATGTACCCCCTCTACAAGCGGCTCGGCCTGAGCTTGGTGGTGATGACGGGCGTCGCGGCGACGGCCAACGGCGTCATGAACACCCTGCCCTGGGGCGGTCCGACCGCGCGCGCCGCCACCGCCCTCAAGCTCGACGCCGCCGACATCTTCGTCCCGATGATTCCGGCGCTCGCGGTGGGCCTGCTCTTCGTGTTCGTCCTGGCGTACGTCCTCGGCGTGAAGGAGCGCCGCCGGGTCGGCACTCTGGTGCTGCCCGGTCAGGCGGGTCCGGAAGCCGCCGAGGCGGAGCTGGTCCCGGCCGGCCCCGGCGCGGCCACCGCGCCCGGCGCGGCCACGGCCGCCACGGACGTCGCCGCGACGTCCACGTCCGTCAACGGCTCCGCCGGTTCCACGGCTTCCGCAGGCTCCACGGCTTCGGCCGGGTCTGCCGCTTCCGCCGCGGGTGCGGCCGCACCCGAGGACGGTTTCCAGGGCGTGGACCCCGACCGTCCCACCCTGCGGCCCCGTCTCTACTGGTTCAACGCCGGCCTCACCGTGGCCCTCCTCACCGCGATGATCATGGAGCTGCTGCCCATCCCGGTGCTGTTCCTGCTCGGTGCCGCGCTCGCCCTCACCGTCAACTTCCCGCACATGCCCGACCAGAAGGCCCGGATCGCCGCCCACGCCGACAACGTCCTGAACGTCGCCGGCATGGTCTTCGCCGCCGCCGTCTTCACCGGGGTCCTCACCGGCACCGGCATGGTCAAGCACATGGCCGACTGGCTCGTCGGCGCCATCCCCGAGGGCATGGGCCCGCACATGGCGCTGGTCACCGGCCTGCTCAGCCTGCCGCTCACCTACTTCATGTCCAACGACGGCTTCTACTTCGGCGTCCTGCCCGTCCTGGCCGAGGCCGGCGCCGCCCACGGGGTCTCCCCGCTGGAGATCGCCCGCGCCTCCCTCGTCGGTCAGGCCCTGCACATGTCGAGCCCGCTGGTTCCGGCCGTCTACGTACTCGTCGGCATGGCCAAGGTCGAGTTCGGCGACCACACCCGGTTCACCGTGAAATGGGCGGCCCTGACCTCGCTCGTGGTCCTCGCGGCAGGGATGCTTTTCGGCATCATCTGAGATCCGGCGCCCTCTGGCCGGCAAAAACTACCGCCGCTAGTTTGTAGGGTGTTCGCGAGGTCGGATCTACGCGCTCGTGCGTGCTCGGGAGGAATGCCATGAAGGCCCACGACGGGATGTACATCGACGGCGCGTGGCGGCCCGCCGCCGGCAGCGATCTGATCGAGGTCGTGAACCCGGCCGACGGCCAGGTCATCGCCCAGGTCCCGGCCGGTACCGAAGAGGACGTGGACGCAGCCGTACGTGCGGCCCGCGCGGCCCTCCCCGGCTGGGCGGCCACGGCTCCGGCCGAGCGGGCCGCCCTGATCGGCGCGCTCCGCGACGCACTGTCGTCCCGCACGGGCGAGCTGACCGAGACCATCACCGCCGAGCTCGGGTCCCCGCTCGGCTTCTCGAAGGCGGTCCACGTCGGAGCGCCGATCGCCGTGGCCTCCTCCTACGCCGAACTCGCCTCCTCCTACGCCTTCGAGGAGCGGGTCGGCAACTCCACCGTGCTGCTGGAGCCGATCGGGGTGGTCGCCGCCATCACGCCCTGGAACTATCCGCTGCACCAGGTCGTTGCAAAGGTGGCGCCCGCTCTCGCCGCCGGCTGCACCCTCGTCCTCAAGCCGGCCGAGGACACCCCGCTGACCGCACAGCTCTTCGCCGAAGCCGTGCACGAGGCGGGCATCCCGGCCGGAGTCTTCAACCTGGTGACCGGTACCGGTCCGGTCGCCGGCCAGGCCCTGGCCGCGCACGAGGGAGTCGACCTCGTCTCCTTCACCGGCTCGACCGCGGTCGGCAAGCAGATCGGCGCCACGGCCGGCGCCGCCGTCAAGCGGGTCGCGCTCGAACTGGGTGGCAAATCGGCCAATGTCATCCTGCCCGGGGCCGACCTGGTCAAGGCCGTCGCGGCAGGCGTCGGACACGTCATGAACAACAGCGGCCAGAGCTGCAACGCGCTGACCCGGATGCTCGTCCACCGGGACCACTACGAGGAGGCCGTCTCGCTCGCGGCCGCCGCCGTCGCCGACTATCCCACCGGCGACCCCCGCGAGGCCGGTGTCCGCGTCGGCCCCGTCGTCAACGCCAAGCAGCACGAGCGCGTCCGCGGCTTCATCACCAAGGGCGTGGAGGAAGGCGCGCGCCTCGTCGCCGGCGGGCCCGACGCGCCTCTGGAGCAGGGGTACTTCGTGGCGCCGACGGTCTTCGCCGACGTCACGCCCGACATGACCATCGCCCAGGAGGAGATCTTCGGCCCGGTGCTGTCGATCCTCCGCTACGAGGACGAGGAGGAGGCCCTGAGCATCGCCAACGGCACCGTCTACGGTCTGGGCGGCGCCGTCTGGGCCGCCGACGACGCGACGGCCGTCGCCTTCGCGCGCCGGATGGACACCGGGCAGGTGGACATCAACGGCGGCCGCTTCAACGTGCTCGCGCCCTTCGGTGGCTACAAGCAGTCGGGTGTCGGCCGTGAGCTGGGCGCGCACGGCCTGGCGGAGTACCTCCAGACCAAGTCACTGCAGTTCTGATCCCCGACCCGCCCGACCCGCCAGACCCGCCGCACCCGCCCGTACCGGAAAGACGAGATGACGACCATGGTCCGCGCCGCAGTCCTGCCCGCC
The DNA here is from genome assembly GCF_036178145.1 of Streptomyces sp. NBC_00273. Classification (NCBI taxonomy): domain Bacteria; kingdom Bacillati; phylum Actinomycetota; class Actinomycetes; order Kitasatosporales; family Streptomycetaceae; genus Streptomyces; species Streptomyces sp. NBC_00273. Next base: position 7,387,162 of record NZ_CP108067.1, read on the forward strand.
GTCGGAGCCCCGCTGGAGATACGGGACATCGTGCTGCCGGATCCCGGCCCCGGGCAGGTCCGGGTGCGGCTCGCCGCAGCCGGGGTCTGCCACTCCGACCTCTCCCTCACCAACGGCACCATGCGGGTTCCCGTACCCGCCGTCCTCGGCCACGAGGGCGCGGGCACGGTCCTCGCGGTGGGGGAGGGCGTCACCCACGTCGCCCCCGGTGACGGCGTGGTGCTCAACTGGGCACCGTCCTGCGGAGAGTGCCACCACTGCACGATCGGTGAGGTCTGGCTCTGCGCCACGGCGCTCACCGGGGTCGGGGCCGTCTACGCCCACGACGCGCAGGGCACCGCACTGCACCCCGGGCTGAACGTGGCCGCCTTCGCCGAGGAGACCGTCGTCGCGGCCAACTGCGTGTTGCCCGCCCCCGCCGGGATCCCGCTCGCCGACGCCGCCCTGCTCGGCTGTGCCGTCCTCACCGGCTACGGGGCCGTCCGCCACAGCGCCCAGGTCCGTCCGGGCGAGTCGGTTGCCGTCTTCGGAGTCGGCGGGGTCGGCCTGGCAGCCCTCCAGGCCGCCCGGATCGCGCAGGCGGGCCCGGTCATCGCCGTCGACGTGTCCCCCGCCAAGGAGGAACTGGCCCGTGCGGCCGGGGCCACCGAGTTCGTACTGGCCTCCGACACCACCGCCAAGCAGATCCGCGCGCTGACCGGCGGGCAGGGCGCCGACGTCGCCGTCGAGTGCGTCGGCCGGGCCGAGACCATCCGGGGCGCCTGGGAGTCGACCCGGCGCGGCGGCCGCACCACGGTCGTCGGCATCGGTGGAAAGGAGCAGCAGGTCACCTTCCACGCCATGGAGATCTTCCACTTCGCCCGCACCCTCACCGGCTGCGTCTACGGCAACAGCGACCCCGCCCGCGACCTCCCGCTGATCGCCGAGCACGTCCGCGCGGGCCGTCTCGACCTCGGCACCTTGGTCACCGACCGCATCACCCTCGACGGCATCCCGGCCGCCTTCGACGCGATGCTCGCCGGCAAGGGCGGCCGCTCGCTGGTCGTCTTCCAGCCGTAGGACACCGCGCGGCGTCGCCACGGAGCGCTCACCCGCCCGCCACCGGGAGGGCGGGGTCGCGCGGCCCCAGCCGGTCCCACGCGCCGTAGTCCCGCAACGTGATGTTCTCGGCGGTCCTACGGGCGATCCTGGCCGCCATGTCCTTGCCCGGCAGATACGGCATGACCTTGTAGTAGCGGTTGAGGAGCGTGGCCGTCAGGCGGCTCCCGGGAACCATGAGCCTGGCGACGCCGTCGCCCATCTTCTGGCAGCCCGCCGCGTACTCCCGCAGTTCGGCCTCGTAGCGGGCGAAGGCGGCACGGTGGTCTCCGCGTGCCGCGGCCAGCTCGCCGGCCAGCACGTACGCGCCGACCAGGGCGAGTCCCGTACCCATGCCGGACAGGGACGAGGGGCAGTAGGCGGCGTCGCCGAGCAGGGCGACCCGGCCGCGGCTCCAGGAGTCCATGCGGACCTGCCCGACCGAGTCGAAGTAGAAGTCGGGCGCGGACCGCATGTCCGCCAGCAGCCGGTCGCTCTCCCACCCGTTGCCCGCGAACTGTTCGGCGAGGACGGCCTGTTGCCGCGCGACCTCGCGCCGGTCGAGGTCCAGGAGCGGGGAGGCGAAGTAGAAGACGGCCTTGGCCTCGGTGTTGTGTCGGGCGCTGTACATCGCGACGAGCTTGCCCGCGGTGCGGTAGGCGTGTCCGGTGTGGTCGAGCCCGAGTCGGTTGGCCGTGGTGAAGATCGCGCAGTGGACACCGAGGTGCCGTACGAACCGCTCCTCCGGGCCGAACGCCAGGCGGCGGGTGGTGGAGTGCATTCCGTCCGCGCCGATCACCAGGTCGAACCGGCGCGGCGCGCCACGCTCGAAGGTGACGGTCACGCCCTCAGCGTCCTCGGTGAGCGAGGTCACGGAATCCCCGAAGACGTACTCGGTGTGCGGGGCGGTCGCTTCGTAGAGGATCCGCGCCAGGTCGCCGCGGAGGATCTCGACGTCTCCCGCGAACAGATCGGCGGGCAGCTTCGCCTGCGGCTTTCCGGCCTTGTTGACGTACGCCATGGAGCCCATGCCGGTCCGGGCCCGTTCGACCGCCTCCAGGATGCCCATGCCGCGGAGGACGGACAGGTGGGCCTCGCCGCGGAAGTCGACGGCGTAGCCCCCGTCGCGGAGGGCGGGCGCGCGCTCCACGACCGTGGTGGTGAAGCCGTACCGGTGGAGCCAGTGGGCGAGCGCGGGGCCGGCGACGGAGGCGCCGGAGATCAGTACGCTGATGTTCTTCGTCTCTGTGGTGTTCATGCGGTGAGCTTCCACGGCAGTGCTCACCGCGGGCTCACCGCGCGCTCACCGCCCCGACGACGCGTTCGGCCACGCTCGCCGGCAGGCCCAGCAGGCGGAGCGCTTCCGAGGTCTCGGCCCCCGTCCCCGCAGCGGCCTCGGCGGCCTCCCGGTAGCGGGTCCGGGCCGTCGCACGGTCGCCGCGCGCCTCGGCGACGCGGCCGAGGCCGGCGAGCGTACGGACCCGGGTGCCCACGCTCTTGACCCAGTGCGGGTCGGCCCGCTCCAGAGCCTCCTCGTACAGCCGCTCCGCGCCGGCCGGGTCCCCGTCCAGCAGGGCCATGTCGGCCAGTCCGCGCAGCGCCGCCGCGAGGCCGGTGGCACTGCCGGCGCGGCGGGCGAGCGCAGCGGCCTCCGCGTAGTCGGCGCGTGCCGAGGCCGGGTTCTCGCCGACGCGGTGGTCGGCCCGGTTGACCAGCAGGTCGGCCCGGTCGTCCAGGGCGCCGAGCTGTTCGGTGAGCGCGAGGGCCTCGTCGGTGAGCGCGACGGCCCGTACGCGGTCGCCGCGCCCGCCCGCCAGGCCGGCGAGGGTGTCCAGGACCAGGGCGGTGCCCCAGCGGTCACCGAGCTCGCGGAACCCCCGGGCGGCGGCGCCGAAGGTCTCCTCGGCCAGGGCGGTGTCCCCCTCACCCAGGGGCCCGAAGCCGGACACGTACCGGGCTGCGGCCCGCGCCCACGGCTCGGGGCAGTCGCGCTGGGCCGAGACGAGCGCGAAGGCGCCCTGCGCGTCGGCCTCGCCCGCGTTCCGCATCATCCACAGGAACAAGCCGACGGGGTAGCGGCCGGGGCGGGCGCCCGACCACGCGGCGGCCAGCGCCCGCCCGGCCGCCGCCCGGTGCCGCCGCCACACCGGGCGCCCGGCCGCGCCGGACGCCGCCAGCAGCACGCACAGGACGTACTCCTCGCCGAGTCCGCCCCACGGCGCGGCTTCGGCCGCCCCACCGCCGACCACCTCGCCCATCGCCCCGCCGATCGCCCCGCCCGGTACCGGGCCCATCGTGTCCAGGAGCGTGATCGCCCGAGGCGCCACGGAGGCGGACATGCCCCGGATCCACAGGTAGTGCGAGGCCGCGGCGAGCAGTTCGAGGCCGGTCTCCGCATCCGGCGACTCGACCGCCCAGCGCAGGGCCGCCAGGAGGTTCCCGTGCTCGGCGGTCAGGCGGGGCAGCCACTCCAACTGCTCGGCCCGCCGCAGATGAGGGTCGGCGGTCCGCGCCAGCTCCAGGAACCGCCGGGCGTGGGCGCGGCGCACAGCATCGCGTTCGCCCGCCTCATCCAGCCGTTCTCCGCCGTAGGCGCCGATCGTCTCCAGCATCCGGTAGCGGCCGCCCGCGAACTCCAGAAGCGATTTGTCGACGAGCGCTTCGAGCGTCTCGCCGTCGGTGTCGCACACCCGCATCGCCGACTCGGCCGTCGCGCCGCCGGCGAAGACCGTGAACCGTCGTGCGGCCCGCTGCTCCGGCCCGGAGAGCAACTCCCAGCTCCACGCGACGACCGAGCGCAGGGTCCGGTGGCGCTCGTCGGAGCCCCGGCTGCCGCGGGCCGCGACCCCGAGCCGGTCGTCCAGCCGTCCCGCGAGTTCGTCGACGTCCAGCGTGCGGATGCGCGCCGCCGCGAGCTCGATGGCCAGGGGCAGATCGTCGAGGGCCGCACAGATTCGCCGGACCACCTCGGGATCGGCGGTGAAACCGGGCCGTACGGCGCCGGCCCGCTCGACGAAGAGCCGTACCGCCGCGTCAGCGTCGAGCGGCCGCACGGGCCAGAGGCTCTCGCCGATGATGCCGAGCGGTTCCCGGCTCGTCGCCAGGACCCGCAGCTGCGGGCAGGTAGCCAGCAGCCGCGCCGCCAGCGCCGCGATCTCGTCGACGACGTGTTCGCAGTTGTCCAGGACGAGCAGGAGCATCCGGTCCGCCAGCGCCGCGATCAGGCGGTCGACCGGTGTCTGCCCGCCGTCGCCCATGCTCAGCCCGGTGGCGCGCAGGCCGAGCGCGCTCAACAACGCCTGTGGCAGACCGGCGCCGTCGCGCAGCGGGGCCAGCTCCACGAAGCACACCTCGTCGGCCCCGGGCCCGGTGCCGACGGCCTCCGCGACCTCCACGGACAGCCGCGTCTTGCCGACGCCGCCGGGCCCGGTCAGCGTGACCAGCCGGGCCACCCGAAGCCGCCCCGCGACCTCGGCCACCTCGCCGGCGCGCCCGACGAACGCCGTCAGCTGCGCGGGCGGCGCCGTGGGTGCCGGTCCCGGATCGACGCTCAGCAACTCCTCGTACAGCGACATCAGTTCGGGGGAGGGGTCGGTGCCCAGTTCCTCGGCCAGATGCCGCCGGGTCTCCTCGTACGCCACCAGCGCGGCGGCCGGGCCCCCCTCGGCGAACAGCGCCCGGATCAGCAGCCCCGCCAGCCGTTCCCGCAGCGGATGGCGGCCGACCAGCTCACGCAGCTCGGGCACGGCGCCGGGACGGCCGCCGAGCAGGCACTCGGCCTCGATCCGGTCTTCGAGCGCCCCCAGCCGGCGCTCCTCCAGACGCGCCGCGGCAGGTCGGGCGCTCTCGCGCTCGGCGAGGCCGGCCAGGGCGGGGCCCCGCCACAGCGCCAGCGCGTCGCGCAGCAGCGTGACGGCCCGCTCGGCGTCGCCGGCCCGCAGCGCGGCCCGGCCCTCCTGGGCCAGCCGCTCGAACCGGCAGGCGTCCACGTCGTCCTGCGGGACCACGATCCGATAGCCTGCGCCGGCCTGCTCGATCGGGGCCCCCGGACCGAGGGCCTTGCGCAGCCGGGACACCTGGGACTGCAGGGCGTGCGCCGAAAGGGTCCCGTCCGCGTCGACGGCGTCGGCCAGCCGGTCCGCCGACACGGCCTCTCCCACGTGGGTCAGCAGCAGGGCCAGCAGGGCGCGGCGGGCCGGTCCGCCCAGCGGAACCTCGGCCCCGTCGTCGTGCCACGCCCGGGTCTCACCGAGGATTCCGAACAGCATGCCGGCAATTATCCACCGGAGTCGATCAGTTGATCGTTCGATTCATCGGTCGATCGGTCGTCGATCGGTCGTCGATCGGGCGATCAGGCGATCAGGCGGGGACGATCGGGCCGAGGTACGTTCCGCCCGAGACGTCGATCGTCTGGCCGGTCACCCACCGGCCCTGCGGGCCCGCCAGGAAGCCGACGACGTCGGCGATGTCCTCGGGCTCGCCGAGCCGGCCGAGCGCCGTGATCGATTCCAGCCCGGCGACCACCTCGGGGACGGCGGTGTGGCCGGCGGTCATGTCGGTCCGCACGGCGCCGGGTGCGACGGTGTTCACCGTGATGCCGCGGCTGCCGAGCTCGTTGGCCAGCGACGGGGTCATCGACTCCAGGGCCGCCTTGCTGATGGTGTAGCCGATCTGCGTGGAGACGGCGAACCGGCTGGCCGTCGAACCCATGTTGACGATGCGGCCGCCGTCGTTCAGCAGCCCCAGCGCGCGCTGGACCACGAAGAACGGCGTGCTGACGTTGACGGCGAGCAGCCGGTCGAGCTCCTCGGGGGTGACGTGCGCGATCGGGTTGCCGGAGCTGATGCCCGCATTGTTGACCAGGATGTCCAGCCCGCGCCCCGCCAGTCCCGCGGTCAGGCCCTCGAACAGCCGGTCCACGGCGCCGTCCTCGCCGAAGCGTGCCGCGACGGCGAACGCCCGGCCGCCCGCCGCCTCGATCCGCGCCACGGTCCCGCCGGCCGCGGCCTCGTTGCCGCCGTGGTGGACGGCGACGAGAGCGCCCTCGGCCGCGAGCCGCAGCGCGACCGCCCGGCCGATCCCGCGCGAACCGCCCGTCACCAGTGCCGTCTTGCCGTTCAGCGTGCCCGTGCCCGTGCCCGTGCCGGCGCCCATGCCCGTGCCGGCGCCCGTGCCCGTGCCCGTGCCCGTGTGCATCCCCATGGCCCTACCCCTTGCTCGGCGGCCGGTCCTCGGTGGATCCGGCGATGGGGCAAGACTCACCGCGGCGGCTCACCGCGCGCTCACCGCCGGCTCACCGGATCCCCGCTCAGGAGGCGGGCAGCGCCTCGTACTGCAGGGCCAGTCCGTCCAACAGCGCCGCGAGGCCGGTCTCGAAGGCGCCCTCGTCCACCTCGCGCCCGCGCTCCGCGAGCAGGTGGGCCTGGCCCAGGTGCGGGTAGTCCGCCGGGTCGTATGCCGTGCGGTCGTCCACGAAGCCCCCGGCGAAGGAGGCCACCGCCGAGCCCAGGATGAAGTACCGCATCAGTGCGCCGATCCGGGTCGCCTGCGCCGCCGGCCAGCCCGCCGCCGTCATCGCCCCGAACACCGCGTCCGCCAGCCGCAGCCCGGCCGGCCGGCGGCCCGGCCCGCGCGCCAGTACCGGCACGATGTTCGGGTGGTCCGCCAGGGCGTCCCGGTAGGAGTGCGCCCACGCGTGCAGAGCCGCCCGCCAGTCCTGGCCGCCGTCGAACATCGACAGGTCCACCCGCGCGCTCACCGCGTCCGCCACCGCGTCCAGGATCTCGTCCTTGGTGCGGAAGTGGTTGTAGAGCGAGGGTCCGCTGACCCCGAGCGCGGCCGCCAGCCGCCGCGTCGACACCGCCTCCAGCCCCTCCGCGTCCACCAGGGCGCCGGCCGTCTCGATGATGCGGTCCCGGCTGAGGAGGGGCTTGCGCGGTCTGGCCATGCGCCACATAGTAGGGCCTGCCCGCCCTAAACTACCGGTGCTAGTTAAAGGCGCCGATCCCGCCCAGGAGGTGCCCGGTGAATCTGGAGCTGAGCGAGGAGCAGACCGCCGTCCGCCGGCTCGCCCGCGAGTTCACCGAGCGCGAGGTCGTCCCGTACGCCGCCGAGTGGGACCGCGCCGAGAGCGTGGACCGGGCCATCGTGAAGAAGCTGGGCGCGCTCGGCTTCCTCGGCCTGACCGTCCCCGAGGAGTACGGCGGCTCCGGCGGTGACCACCTCTCCTACGCACTGGTCACCGAGGAGCTCGGACGCGGCGACTCCGCCGTGCGCGGGATCGTCTCCGTCTCCCTCGGCCTCGTCGCCAAGACCATCGCCGCCTGGGGCACCGAGGAGCACAAGCGCGCCTGGCTGCCCCGACTGTGCTCCGGCGACGCGCTCGGCTGCTTCGGCCTGACCGAGCCCGGCACCGGTTCCGACGCCGGCAACCTCACCACCCGCGCCGTGCGCGCGGATGACGCGTACGTCCTCGACGGCAGCAAGATGTTCATCACCAACGGCACCTGGGCCGACGTGGTGCTGCTCTTCGCCCGGACCGGCGACGAGCCCGGCCACCGCGGGGTCTCCGCCTTCCTCGTCCCCACCGACGCCCCGGGACTGACCCGCCGCGAGATCCACGGCAAACTCGGCCTGCGCGGCCAGGCCACCGCCGAGCTCGTCCTCGACGGAGTCCGCGTGCCCGCCTCCGCGATGCTCGGCCCCGAGGGCAAGGGCTTCTCGGTCGCCATGTCGGCCCTCGCCAAGGGCCGGATGTCGGTCGCCGCCGGCTGCGTCGGCATCGCCCAGGCGGCCCTGGACGCGGCCGTCTCGTACGCCGCCCAGCGCGAGCAGTTCGGCCGGCCGATCGCCCACCACCAGCTGGTTCAGGAGCTCATCGCCGACATCTCGGTCGACGTGGACGCCGCCCGCCTGCTGACCTGGCGGGTGGCCGACCTCATCGACCGCGGGCAGCCCTTCGCCACCGAATCCTCCACCGCCAAGCTCTTCGCCTCCGAAGCCGCCGTGCGCGCGGCGAGCAACGCCCTCCAGGTGCACGGCGGCTACGGCTACATCGACGAGTACCCGGCGGGCAAGCTGCTGCGCGACGCCCGCGTGATGACCCTGTACGAGGGAACCAGTCAGATCCAGAAGCTGCTCATCGGTCGCGCCCGCACCGGGGTTTCCGCCTTCTGAGTACCCGCATGAGTACGCGTGCGGATGTGCCCGCGCGCGCTCCGCCCGATGCTCGACCCATGAACGAGACACCGGTCAAGCAGCAGAGCACGGGGGCGTACTACGGCCAGGCCGTCGCCTCCTTCGGCATCGCCATCGGCGCCGTGGCCGTGGGGATCTACAACCTGGAGGCGAACGGCTGGGTCCGGGCCTTCCTCGGCATCGCGGTCCTCTACCTCACCACCTCGGCCTTCACCCTCGCCAAGGTGATCCGCGACCGCCAGGAGGTCACGCAGATCGTCAGCCGGGTGGATCAGGCCAGGATGGAGAAGATCATGGCCGAGTACGATCCCTTCGCGCCGAAGTAGCCGGCTCGGTGCAGCCGGCTCGCCGGGCCCGGTCGGCCCGACATCGCTAAGCGCTTGCTCACCCTCCGGTAGGGTGTTCACTTCCACACGGTGAAGGGTGAGTGAGCGATGGGCAGCGCGGAGGATACGGTCGACGGCTACCGGCCGTGGTCCGAGGTCACCCCCGACGCCGCACGGCGGCTGCTCGTCGCCGCCGTCGACGCCTTCGCCGAGCGCGGGTACCACGCCACCACCACCCGTGACATCGCGGGCCGTGCCGGGATGAGCCCGGCCGCGCTCTACATCCACTACAAGACCAAGGAAGAGCTGCTCCACCGGATCAGCCGGATCGGCCACGACAAGGCGCTGGAGATCCTGACCGTCGCCGCCGACGGCCCCGGCAGCGCCGCCGACCGGCTCGATGCCGCCGTACGGTCCTTCGTGCGCTGGCACGCGGCGCACCACACCACCGCGCGCGTGGTCCAGTACGAGCTCGACGCCCTCGCTCCGGAGCACCGCACCGAGATCGTGGAGCTGCGCCGGCAGAGCGACGCGGCCGTGCGCCGCATCATCGCCGACGGGGTGGCCGCGGGGGAGTTCGACGTCCCCGACGTGCCGGGCACCACGCTCGCCGTGCTGTCGCTGTGCATCGACGTGGCCCGCTGGTTCAACGCGGTCGGACAGCGCACGCCCGACGAGGTCGGCGGGCTCTACGCCGACCTCGTGCTGCGCATGGTTGCCGCGCGGCCGGGCCCCGCGCAGTAGTACCGGCGCCCCCCTGCGCGGCGGTCCGGACGGGCTTCAGAAGTAGTAGCGCGACACCGACTCCGCCACGCACACCGGCTTGTCGCCGCCCTCGCGCTCGACCGTGACGGTGGCCGTGACCTGTACGCCGCCGCCCGCCTCCGCGACCTCCGTGATCACGGCGACAGCGCGCAGCCGCGAACCGACCGGCACCGGCGCCGGGAAGCGGACCTTGTTCGTCCCGTAGTTGAGGCCCATCCGCATGCCCTCGACCCGCATGATCTGCGGCACCAGGCTGGGCAGCAGCGACAGCGTCAGATAGCCGTGCGCGATGGTGGAACCGAAGGGTCCGCCCGCTGCGCGCTCCGGGTCCACGTGGATCCACTGGTGATCCCCGGTGGCGTCCGCGAAGAGGTCGATCCGCTTCTGGTCCACCTCCAGCCACTCGCTGGGGCCGAGCGGTTCGCCGATCCCGGCGTGCAGCTCCTCGGCGGACGTGAAGACCCTCGGCTCGGCCATGCCCTGTTCCTGTCTCTCGCGGACCACTGACGGACGAATAAGCGCTTGCTCAGCATGCTGGGGCCGTATGCGTATGTCAACGGACCTCCGACTACGCTCGGCCAGGTGCCGCAGATTCCCGAGAAAGTCCACGAGCTCACCGTCGGTCAGCTGTCCGCCCGTAGCGGCGCGGCCGTCTCGGCGCTCCACTTCTACGAGGCCAAGGGCCTGATCAGCAGCCGCCGCACCTCCGGAAACCAGCGCCGCTACACGCGTGACGCGCTGCGCCGGGTGGCCTTCGTGCGCGCCGCCCAGCGCGTGGGCATCCCGCTGGCCAGCATCCGCGAGGCGCTGGCCCAGCTTCCCGAGGAGCGCACCCCCAACCGTCAGGACTGGGCCCGTCTTTCCGAGGCCTGGCGCGCCGAACTCGACGACCGCATCACCCGACTCGGCCGTCTGCGCGACCACCTGACGGACTGCATCGGCTGCGGCTGCCTGTCGATGGAGACCTGTGCGCTGTCCAACCCGGACGACGTCTTCGGCGAGCGGCTCACCGGCTCGCGGCTGTAGCCGCCGCCCGCACCACCAAGTCCCGCGCCACCGAAACCAGTTCGGCGTTGGACCGGGCCGGCCGTCCGTCGGGCAGGTGCGTCACGTCGCCCATGCCGGTCCGCACGCCGGTGCCGCACCGCGCGGCCAGCCGCAGCACCGGCCAGGCGGCCGCGTCCCGCCCGTACAGCAGCACCGGTACGGGCGGCAGCGCGCGCAGCCCCGCGACCAGGGCCGGATCGGCCGCCGCCAGCTCGGCCGAGAGCCGGACCCGCCGGGGCTCACGCACCGGCCAGGCCAGGAACCCGGCCAGCGGCTCCGGCCCGGCCGCACCGCCCAGCGGCACCACCGCGTCCACCGCGACCCCGCGTGCCAGCAGGGCCCGTGCGAGCTCCGCGGCGCCCGGCTGCCCGAAGTGCACCACCGCCCGGTCCGGCAGCACCGTCCACGAAGCCACCCGCTCCAGCCGCCCCGCGGGATCGGGCTCGGCCGCGATCGACACCGGCACCGACAGCGCTACGCCGACCCCCGTGCGCCGCAACACCTCCAACACCGGTCCGACCACGCGCGGCGAGAGGCTCTCCCGCCCGCACGGCGTCCGCGGATGCACCAGCACCTCCGCGGCTCCGGCGCCGACGGCCGCGAGTGCCGATTCCGCCAGCGCGCCCGGCGACATCGGCACGGCCGGGCCGTCCGCGGCGCTCCGCGAGCCGTTCACCGACACCGACACCGACACCGACACCGACAGCGGCAGCGGTACCGGCGGCGACGTTCTCACGCGGCTCCCGCCGAGGGGATGTCCAGCAGCGCCGGGGTGTCCACCAGGGCCGGTCTGGGCACCACGATCCCGCAGCCCGCGCACACCGGCCCGTCCCAGGCCAGTGCCCCCGCCCAGGGGCCGACCGGAGCCACCTCCGGCCAGTGCAGTTCGGTGTCCCCGCACACCGGACACGCCGTGCCCGGCGCCGACTCCAGTGCCCGCACCAGCCTGCGCAGCACCTCGCCCAGCGCCCCCTCCGGCCGGACCCCCGGGTCCGCGCACCGCACCACCGCGTCCCCGCTCCCGCCCCACGCCCACTCCGGGCGGCGCAGCCCGTGGTGCTTCTCGCGCCGGCGGCGTTCCGCGAACTGGCGCTCGTACTCCAACCAGACGGCCCGCGCGTCCTCCAGCTCCTCCAGGGCTGCGACCAGCCGCAACGGATCGGCGCCCCGGTCCTCCGGGGCGATCCCGTGCCGGTCGCACAAGTGCCACCACGTGGCCCGGTGCCCGTACGGAGCGAACCGCTCCAGGCAGCGGCGCAGCGAGTGGCGCCGCAAGGCCCGGTCGTTGCGCGCGTCGCGCACTTGGTAGGCCAGACTCCGGAATCCCGCCATCACACCATCACCTCCACCGATGTGCCCAACATGCCCGGCCGAGGGCGGGCGCATGCGGGGGCGGACGAGGCGTGCGGGTGGCACATGGCCAGAACTCAGCGCCCCATGCGCCCCGCTGTCACCACCACCCGGGCCAGTTCCTCGTGGCAGATGTCGCTGTGCGCCCCCGACGGGGCGCCGCCGCGCCGCACCACGGAGCCCGCGTCCACGCTGACGCAACCGGATGCGGGCAGCCCCTCGCGCAGCACGGTGTCCAAGCTCAGCCGGGGCGCACCCGGGACCGCCTGGACCCCGTCGTGCCCGATGGCGCCCCACCGCTCGTCGAAACCCAGAAGTCCGGCCGAATCGCCCGCCATCCGGGAGGCCAGCGGGTAGAAGATCTTGAGGGCCGAGTCGTGCGGGGAATGGCAGGCGACCACCGGCCCGTCGACCCGGCGCTGGAGCCCGCGCAGTGCGCCGCCGTTGCCCTTGTCGTGCGGCAGCCGGTCGGCGAACGCGTAGTGCGAGAAGGCCCCCTGGAGCAGGGTCACGGATTTCACGTACCGGGCCCGGTCCGGCACCGCGCGCAGGGAGAAGGACACCACGCGTGCCCCGAAGCTGTGTCCGATCAGATGGAACCGCAGGGCGGGGCGGGCGGCCGCCAGCTGGGCCAGCACGGGGCCGAGGCCGCGTTCGCCGACCACGCCCGCCCGCTTCTTCATCTTGTAGTACGCCGCCTGGCGCAGCAGTTCCTTGGCGCCGCCCCACAGCCCGCGCAGCCCGCCGCCGACCGTGAGCCCCGGACCGTCGGGGCCCGCCGGATCAGCCGCGCCCGGCGCGCCCGCCCTGACCAGGGCAACGGAAAGGGCCCTGCACACCTCCAGCACATCGTTCGTGAAGATCGCGGGTACCGACGGTGCGACCGCCGCGGGCACCGCGTCCACCCCCGCCAACTCGCGCACCAGGGCCCCGAACTCGATGAAGGCGGCCGCCGAATCCGGCTGCTCCTCCAGCAGTTCCGCCACCCTGTCCAGCTCCGCCCGTCGCTCCGGCCAGAACTCCCCGAGCGCCCGGCGGGTGAGCGGGTCCAGCGCGCAGGCGAAGCCCGGTTCCGCGAGGACGCCCGACGCGTCGAAGTCCGGTATCGGCTCGTCGGAGAAGCGCATCGCGGGCCATACGACACCCACGTACCCCAGGCGCACCCCGGACCCCACCAGCTCCTGGAAGGGTGCGAAGAACCGGTCGTAGAGGCGCGTCGCCGTGGACCGGTCGCTGTTCCAGCCGTGTGCGAAGACCAGCAGGTCGGTCGCCTCCATCCGGGACACCGCCCCCTGCGTGACCCGGTCCACGTCCCCTTCGGAGTCGAAAGTCAGCTCCGCGTACGGCCCGACCCCGACACCTGCCCCGACACCGACACCGACACCGAACCCGCCACCGACGTCCGTCATGACGTCCCCCTTCACGCCGTGCCTCCGGTGCAGCCAGCATCCTGCTGCGGCGCCCGCCCGGCCAGCCCCCCGACGCGGTCGGATCACGGATACAGCAGGTACTCCTCGCGCACCGCCGCGAAGCGCGCCAGCCCCGCCGCCCAGTCACCCGCGACCTCGTCCACGTCCGCCCCGGCGTCCACCAGCGTCCGCACCCGGTCCGAGCCCGTGAGCCGGTCGATCCAGTGGTCCGCGCGCCAGCCGAAGCCGCTCCACACCCGCCGCGCCGTGATCAGCAGGCCGATCCCGGCCCGTACCGGGTCGAAGGCCGCCCGGTCGTGCACGATCAGCCGGACCCCGCCGCACACCTTGCCCACGTGCTTGGAGAAGGTCGGCGTGAAGTACGCCTCCCGGAACCACACCCCGGGCAGCCCCAGCGCGTTCGCCGCCTCCGCCCACCGCCGGTCGATCCCCTCCGCACCGACCACCTCGAAGGGCGTGGTCGTCCCGCGCCCCTCGGAGAGGTTCGTCCCCTCGAACAGGCAGGTACCGGCGTACGCGAGGGCCGTGTCCGGGGTCGGCACGTTCGGGCTCGGCGGCACCCAGGGCAGCCCGGTCTCCCCGAAGAACGACTCCCGCCGCCATCCGGACATCGCCACCGTCCGCAGCCCGACCGGGCGGTCCGCCAGGAACTCGCCGTTGAAGAGCCGGGCCAGCTCGGCCACCGTCATCCCGTGTGCGAGGGCGATCGGCTCGCGGCCGACGAAGCTCGCGTACGGCCGCTCCAGCACGGGTCCCGCGGCCCGCCGGCCGCCCACCGGATTGGGCCGGTCCAGCACCACCACCGTCTTGCCGGCGAGGGCGGCCGCGCGCATGCAGTCGTAGAGGGTCCAGACGTAGGTGTAGAAGCGCGCCCCGACGTCCTGGATGTCGAAGACGACGGTGTCGATCCCGGCCGCCGTGAACACGTCCGCGAGCTTCTGCCCGCTCTTGTCGTACGTGTCGTACACCGCGAGCCCGGTCGCCGGATCCCGGGAGGCCCCCTCCGAGCCGCCCGCCTGCGCCGTTCCGCGGAAGCCGTGCTCGGGCCCGAACACCGCCACCAGGTCGACCCGTTCGTCCGCGTGCAGTACGTCGACCAGGTGCCGGGCGTCGGCGGTGATCCCGGTGGGGTTGGTGACCACCCCGACCTTCTGTCCGGCCAGTGCTGCGTACCCGTCCGCGGCGAGCCGCTCGAAGCCGGTACGCACCCGTCCGGCCGACGCCGTGGACCCGGCCGCCCCGCCCGCCCCCAGCGCGCCCGCCGATCCGATGGCCCCCGCCAGTCCCAGCATCCCGCGTCGCGACACCGTCATCCGGCCACGCTAGGCGTCGCGCCCCTTTCCTCTCGACATACCGACCGGTTAGTCTGCCCGCGATCCGGCATCCGGCCGCACGAGAGGTGGACCCCGTGAGCGCGTACCAGGACCAGCGAGTCGTCGTCACCGGCGCGGGCGGCGGCATCGGCGCCGCCCTCGCGCACCGCTTCGCGGCCGAGGGCGCCACGGTGGTGGTCAACGACCTCGACCCGGCCAAGGCCGCCGCGGTCGCGGCCGCGATCGGCGCCCGGGCGATTCCGGTGCCGGGCGACGCCTCGGCGATCGTGGCCGAGGCCCGCGAGGCCCTCGGCGGCACGGTCGACGTCTACTGCGCCAACGCCGGGCTCGCCTCGGGCGGCGACGCCTTCGCCGACGAGGTCGTCTGGGAAGCGGCCTGGGACACCAACGTCATGGCCCACGTCCGCGCCGCCAGAGCGCTGCTGCCGGACTGGCTGGAGCGGGAGAGCGGTCGCTTCGTGTCCACCGTCTCGGCCGCCGGGCTCCTGACCATGATCGGAGCGGCCCCGTACAGTGTCACCAAGCACGGTGCGCTCGCCTTCGCCGAATGGCTCTCGCTGACCTACCGCCACCGCGGGGTCCAGGTCCACGCCATCTGCCCGCAAGGGGTGCGCACCGACATGCTGACCGCCGCGGGCTCGGCGGGCGAACTCGTGCTCGCGCCGACCGCGATCGAGCCGGAAGCGGTCGCGGACGCACTGTTCGACGGCATGGAGAAGGGCCGGTTCTTGATCCTCCCGCACCCCGAGGTCGCCGATTTCTACGCCGCCCGCGCCACCGAGCCGGACCGCTGGCTGAGCGGCATGAACCACCTCCAGCAGAAATGGGAGACCCGGTGACCCCTTCCCGGTCCACCTCCGACGCTTCCCGGTACTCCGCCAAGCCGTGGCTCGGGCTGCTCGCCGCGGTCCAGCGGGCGCCCGTCGCACCGCCGCCCACCGTGCTGCACGCCTTCCGCGAGGCCGTCGCCCGGGCCCCCGAACGCACCGCCCTGGCCTACTTCGACGGCCGGATCGGCTACGCCGAGGCCGACGGGCTGTCCGACTCCGTCGCCGGCCACCTCGCGGCGCGCGGCATCCGCCGCGGGGACCGGGTCGCCGTCATGCTGCAGAACACCCCGCACTTCGTGCTCGCCGTCCTCGCGGCCTGGAAGGCCGGGGCCGTCGTCGTCCCGCTCAATCCCATGTACAAGTCCGGCGAGGTCGGGCACGTCCTGCGCGACTCCGGGGCCGCCGCCCTGGTCTGCGACGGCGGCGCGTGGACGACGTACCTGCGCGAGGCCGTGCGGGACAGCGCCGTGCGGACCGTGCTGACCGCCTCGGACCTGGACTTCCAGACGCGCGACGACCCGCGCGTCTTCGGCCCCGCCCCGGACCGGGCCGCCGCCCCCGCCCGGCCGTTCGTGCCCGCCCAGGCCGACGCGCCCGACGCGGTGCCCGACCGCGAGCACCCGGCCGACCCGGACGCCGCCGACATCGCCGCGGACCTCTTCACCGTGGCCCGCGGCAGGCGGCCCGCGCCGGACGACCCGCACCTCACCGCCGCCGACACCGCCCTCATCAGCTACACCTCCGGCACCAGCGGCACCCCCAAGGGCGCGATGAACCCGCACGGCGCGCTGACCTACAACGCCGTCCGGCAGGTGACCTCCCACCCCCTCCCCGAGGGCGCCACCTACTTCGCCCTCGCGCCCCTCTTCCACATCACCGGCATGGTCTGCGAGCTCGCCGCCTGCCTGGCCAACGCCGGCACCCTGGTCCTCGCCCACCGCTTCGACGCCGGCGCCGTCCTCGACGCCTTCCTCGAACACCGCCCGGCCTACACCGTCGGCCCGGCCACCGCCTTCATGGCCCTCGCCGCCCACCCCGAGGTCACCCCGGACCACTTCGCCTCGTTCCGGGTGATCTCCTCCGGCGGCGCCCCGCTCCCGCCCGCGCTCGTCGAGCGCCTGCGCACCGCCTTCGGCTTCTACCTCCGCAACGGCTACGGCCTCACCGAGTGCACCGCCCCGTGCGCCAGCGTGCCCGTGCACCTCGAAGCCCCCGTCGACCCCGCCTCCGGCACCCTCTCCGTGGGCCTGCCCGGCGCCGACACCGTGGTCCGCATCCTCGACGAGCAGGGCGCCGAGGTCCCCTTCGGCGAGACGGGTGAGATCGCCGTCCGCGGCCCGCAGGTGGTGCCCGGCTACTGGGGACTGCCCGCGGAGTCCGCCGAGGCCTTCCCGGACGGCGAACTGCGCACCGGCGACGTCGGATTCATGGACCCCGACGGCTGGCTCTACGTCGTCGACCGCAAGAAGGACATGATCAACGCCTCCGGCTTCAAGGTCTGGCCGCGGGAGGTCGAGGACGTGCTCTACACCCACCCCGCCGTCCGCGAGGCCGCCGTGGTCGGCGTCCCCGACGCGTACCGCGGGGAGAGCGTGAAGGCGTACGTGAGCCTGCGTCCCGGCACCTCGGCGGAGCCGGCGGAGCTCACCGCCTACTGCGCCGAGCGCATCGCCGCGTACAAATACCCGCGCCAGGTCGAGATCCTGCCTGTCCTTCCGAAGACGACCAGTGGCAAGATCCTGCGACGGGAACTGCGCGATCGCGGCTGAAAACAGTCGGACGGTCGTACAGCTGGTCGTCGTGACCAGGCAGGAACGAGGAAGGGAAGGTCAGCGCCATGGCGGCACGGACCACGGAACCCGCAGGCACGCACGAGGCCCCGGTACCGCAGCGGCTGCTGGCCGTCGCCACCCGGCTGTTCGCCGAGCGCGGCTACGACCGCACCTCGGTCCAGGAGATCGTCGAGGCGGCCGGAGTCACCAAGGGCGCGCTCTACCACTACTTCGGGTCCAAGGACGACCTGCTGCACGAGGTGTACGCGCGGATGCTGCGGCTCCAGCAGCAGCGCCTGGACGCGGTGGCCGATTCCGACGCGCCCGTCGAGGAGCGGCTGCGCACCGCGGCCGCCGACGTGGTCGTCACGACCATCGAGAACCTCGACGACGCGATGATCTTCTTCCGGTCGATGCACCAGCTCAGCCCGGAGAAGTCCAAGCAGGTGAGGACGGAGCGGCGGCGCTACCACGAGCGCTTCCGGGCGCTGATCGAGGAGGGTCAGCGTACGGGCGTGTTCTCCAGCGCCACCCCCGCCGACCTGGTGGTGGACTACCACTTCGGGTCCGTCCACCACCTGTCCACCTGGTACCGGGCGGACGGCCCGCTCACGCCGCAGCAGGTCGCCGATCACCTCGCCGACCTGCTGCTGCGCGCGCTGCGTCCGTAGCCCGTAGCCCGTAGCCGCAGCGCGAAGCCGAGGGCCCGCAGCCCCTCCGGCGCCCGATGGGCTACGGGTCGGGGACTACGGGCCGCCGGCTAGGGGCCGCTGACTACGGGGCCACCTTCAGGAGCTTGTTCGCCGTGCCCGACGACGGGTTGGTGACCGCTCCGGACGTGGCCGCCCCCGTCAGCGCCGCGGCCGCCTGCGCCGGGGTCGCGGACGGGTGCCCCGCCAGGTAGACCGCCGCGGCGCCGGCCGCGTGCGGGGCCGCCATGGACGTGCCGGAGATGGTCTTCGTCCCCGTGTCGCTGTCGTTCCAGGTGGACGTGATGTCCGAACCCGGCGCGTACAGGTCCACCACGGAGCCGAAGTTCGAGAACGAGGACTGCTCGTCGTCGATCGTGCTCGACGCCACCGTGATCGCCTCCTTCACCCGGGACGGCGAGCCCTGGCCGGCGTCGGCCGACTCGTTGCCCGCCGCCACGGTGAAGGTGACGCCCGAGGCGACGGCCCGGCGCACCGCCTCGTCGAGGGCCTCGTCGGCGCCGCCGCCCAGGCTCATGTTGGCCACCGAGGGCCCCGAGTGGTTCTTGGTGACCCAGTCGATTCCGGCGACCACCTGCTCGGTGGTGCCGGAGCCGTTGTCGTCCAGCACCCGCACCGCGACCACCTTCGCCTTCTTGGCGACGCCGTGCGAGGTCCCCGCGATGGTGCCGGCCACGTGCGTGCCGTGGCCGTTGCCGTCGTCGGCGCTGTCGTCGTTGTCCACCGCGTCGAACCCGGACGACGCGCGGCCGCCGAAGTCCTTGTGGGTGGTGCGCACGCCGGTGTCGATGACGTACGCCGTCACGCCCTCGCCGCCGCCGTCGGGGTACGTGTACTTCTTGTCGCCCGCCTGTGCGGTCTGGTCGATCCGGTCCAGACCCCATGACGGCGGGTTGGTCTGGGTGGCGTTGATGGTGAACTTCTTGTTCTGCACGACCTTGCTGACGGCCGGGTCCGCGGCGAGCCGCTTCGCCTCGGTCTCGCTGAGGTCCGAGGCCGAGAAACCGTTGACCCCGGAGCCGTAGGAGCGCTTCAGCTCGCCGCCGTACTTGCGGGCGAGCTGTTCCTTGTTCGCGGATGCGTCGAGTATGACGACGTAACTTCCGCTGATCGCGCCGGGCGCGCCGAGGCCGTACACCGTGCCCTCGGCCGGGGTTGCCGCTCCCGCGAGGGGGGTGGCGAGCAGGGCCACGGCGGCCGCCGTGGCCGCTCCGGTACCGACTGCCGCGTACCGGAAACCGCGCGAGCGCTTGTGAGTTGCCATCTGGAGGGTTCTCCTCATGTTGACGTTGGGGGCGTCAGACCTTCTGGAGAACCCTGTTCCGATTGACAGGCGCAAATCAAGAACGCCTTGGGGTTATGGGGTTGTTCAACAAGGTTTCTTAAAGGGTCCCCCGCACCGCCTTCACCTCGTACACAGGTTCACGTGAACTCCCGCACGATTCCCACACGTTCACGAGCGGCCGGCCGCGTACCGCTTCAACTCCCGTCGCGCCAAAGACCGCTGGTGCACTTCGTCCGGCCCGTCGGCCAGCCGCAGGGTCCGCGCCGCCGCCCACAGTTCGGCCAGCGGGAAGTCCTGGCTCACCCCGCCCGCGCCGTGCAGCTGCACCGCGTCGTCCAGGATCCGCACCACGGCCCGCGGGGTCGCGATCTTGATGGCTTGGATCTCGGTGTGCGCGCCCCGGTTGCCGACCGTGTCCATCAGCCAGGCCGTCTTCAGCACCAGCAGCCGCAACTGTTCCACCGTCACCCGGGCGTCGGCGATCCAGTTCTGCACGACGCCCTGGGCGGCCAGCGGCTTGCCGAAGGCGGTACGTTCCACCGCGCGCCGGCACATCAGCTCGATGGCCCGCTCCGCCATCCCGATCAGCCGCATGCAGTGGTGGATGCGGCCCGGACCGAGCCGGGCCTGGGCGATGGCGAAGCCGGACCCCTCCTCGCCGATCAGGTTCGCCGCCGGGACCCGGGCCCCGTCGAAGACCACCTCGGCGTGGCCGCCGTGGTCGTGGTCCTCGTACCCGTACACCGTCATGGCCCGGCGCACCTCGACCCCCGGGGTGTCGCGGGGCACCAGGACCATCGACTGCTGGCGGCGCGGATCGGCGCCGTCCGGGTCGGTCTTGCCCATCACGATGAAGATCTCGCAGTGCGGGTTCATCGCCCCGGAGATGAACCACTTGCGGCCGGTGACCACGTACTCGGCACCGTCCGCCGAGCGCTCGATGCGGGTCTCGATGTTCGTCGCGTCCGAGGAGGCCACCTCGGGCTCGGTCATCGCGAAGGCGGAGCGGATCTCCCCGGCCAGCAGGGGCTCCAGCCACCGCTTCTTCTGCTCCTCGTTCCCGAACTGGGCGAGCAGCTCCATGTTCCCGGTGTCCGGGGCCGCGCAGTTGGTGGCCGTCGGCGCCAGGTGCGGGCTGCGGCCGGTGATCTCGGCGAGCGGGGCGTACTGGAGGTTGGTCAGCCCCGCGCCGTGCTCGGCACTGGGGAGGAAGAGGTTCCACAGGCCCTGGCGGCGCGCCTCGGCCTTCAGTTCACCGAAGACGGCCGGGGTGTCCCAGGGCGAGGCCAGCCGTGCGCGCTGCTCGGCGGCGACGGGCTCCGCCGGGTAGACGTACTCCTCCATGAACGCGAGCAGCCGCTCGCGGAGTTCCTCGGTCCGGGCGTCGAATGCGAAATCCATGGGTGGGTGCCTCAGCCTTCCTGGCGGTTCTGGAGCGTGGTCAGTCCGTGCTCGATGAAGACCGGGACCAGCTCGCCGATCCGGTCGAAGCCCGCCCCGACGGTCTGTCCCAGCGTGTAGCGGTAGTGGATGCCCTCGAGGATCACGGCGAGCTTGAACCAGGCGAAGGCCGTGTACCAGGCGATCGCCCCGGTGTCCCGGCCCGAGCGGGCGGCGTACCGCTCGACGAGCTCGGCCGGCGTCGGATGGCCCGGCGCCCCGCTCGTCGTGCTGACCGGCGATCCGGTCAGGCCCAGGTCCGAGCTGTACATCACCAGCAGCCCGAGGTCGGTCAGCGGATCCCCGAGCGTGGACATCTCCCAGTCCAGCACCGCCCGGACGGTGTCGGTGCCGGACGGGGACCCGCCGATCAGGACGTTGTCCAGCCGGAAGTCCCCGTGCACCACGGTCGGGGCGGGGGAGTCGGGCAGCGTCCGGCCGAGCGCGCCGTGCAGCTCGTCGATCCCGGCGAGTTCCCGGCCCCGGGAAGCCGCGAGCTGCTTGCCCCAGCGGCGCAGCTGCCGGTCCAGGAAGCCCTCGGGCCGGCCGAAGTCGCCCAGGCCCACCGCCTCCGGATCCACCGCGTGGAGGTCGACCAGGGTGTCCACCAGGCCCAGTACCGCCCGCCGGGTCCGCTCCGGTCCGATCGCGGCGAGCTGCTCGGCCGTCCGGTACGGCACCCCGTCCACGAACTCCATGACGTAGAACGGCGCCCCGAGCACGGCCTCGTCCTCGCACAGGAGCAACGGCTCGGGCACCGGCACCGCCGTGCCGTGCAGCGCCTCGATGACCCGGTGCTCGCGCCGCATGTCGTGCGCGGTGGCCAGTACGTGGCCCAGCGGCGGCCGGCGGACCACCCAGCGGGCGGTCCCGTCGGTGATCTCGTACGTGAGGTTCGACCGGCCGCCCTCGATGAGCCGGCCGCGCAGCGCCCCGGCCACCATTTCGGGCCGTACCCGGTCGAGATGACCGCGCAGCCGTTCCAGATCCAGGCCGCGCGGGTCGGCCGGGGCTGAGGTCATGGGGCGCACCTCCGTGCGTGTCGACGAGGGGAAGGGCGGCGGTGCGTCGGAGCACCGCCGCGAGCCATCATGCCGACCAGTCGGTATGTCGTCCAGAGGCCGGGCGGAGAGAAAACCCTCCGCCCGGCGACATCCGGCGACATCCGGCCGCATCCGGTGGCGCCGGGTGCGGTCAGGCGTGGCAGAGGATCGGTGTTCCGCCGTTCATCACGGTCATGTCCGTCAGGACCGCCAGGATGTCCAGCGGTGCGCCCTCCGGTCGGCCGGCCAGTTCCGCGTACGCCCGGTGCACGTTCGCCACCAGCCGCTCGCTCTCCCGCCAGGAGCCGAACTCGCCGAGATCGGCCTGCTGGGCCACCTCCAGCGGGGACAGCCCCTTCGTCCGCCCCTCCCGGGCGAGTTCGGCCACGTACCGCAGGTAGCGCTCGGTGGAGTCGTAGGCCGAGGGGTCGGTCAGGGGTCCGTGGCCCGGTACGACGGTCTCCGCGTCCAGTGAACGCAGCAGCTCCAGCGCCCGCAGCGAGCCGGCGAGCGAGCCCATCGCGAGGAACGGCGTCCCCCCGGCGAAGACCAGGTCGCCGGTGAAGACCACCCGCTGGCCGGGCAGCCACACGACCGAGTCCCCGGTGGTGTGCGCGACGCCCGGGTGGATGACCTGCACCTCCGTCGCGCCGACGTGCAGGGTCGCCCGGTCGCTGTAGGTGAGATCGGGCGGCACGATGTCGATCGCGCCGAAGTCCGTGGCGGGCCAGATCAGCTCCAGCTGGTGCCCGGCCGCGAGCTGCTCGGACCGTGCGTTGTCGTGCCCGAGGACGAGCGCCTCGGGGGCGAAGACGCCGTTGCCGTAGGTGTGGTCGCCGTGGTGGTGGGTGTTGACCACGGTGCGGGGGAGCGGCGCCCCGGCCGCCACGACCGCGGCGCGCAGGGCCAGGGCCCGCCGCTCGGTGGCGGCGGTGTCCACGAGCAGGGTCCGGCCCCCGTCGGTCACGAATCCGGCGTTGTTGAGGCACCAGCCGCCGTCCGGCTGGACGTAGGCGTACACCCCCGGCGCGGGCTGGACGAGGTACGGCTCTTCGACGGACATCTGCGCTCTCCCCGGGTCGCTTCCACGAACGGTCGGCATCCTGCCAGCCGTTGCCGCGCCGGGGTAGGGCGGGTACCGCTCCCGGCCGACCGGGAGTCCGGTCGGCCGGATCTGTCGCTGGTGCCGGTCGCTGGTGCCGGTCACTGGTGCCGGTCAGTGGTACCGGTCAGTGGTCGTCGTAGTGTCCGTCGTGCTCCGCGTGCCGGTGCCCGTCGTGCACGTAGTCCACGTGATCGCCGTGCCGAACCGTCTCGTGCCCGCAGTCCGCGCCGTGCGCGTGCGCGTGGCCTTCGTGCGTGGTGTGCCCGCCGGGCTCGCACTCGTCCCAGTGCCCCGAGTGCTCCCGGTGCAGGTGGCCGTCGTGCGCGTAGTCGACGTGGTCGCCGTGCGAGACCGCCTGGTGCCCGCAGTCCGCGCCGTGCGTGTGCTGGTGCGTGGGGTGTTCGTGGTGCAGGGTCGTCATGGCGCCGAGGTTAGTGCGGATTGCCGGGTATCGCCCGTTCTGTCGCAGTGGCGTGGTGAAACGCGATCATCACACCGGCCGGTGGCTCAGAAGATCACCGTGATCGCGAATGCCGCCAACGCCACCGTGCACGCCACCACCGCCAGGGCCGCCCGCGGCGCGAGGTCCCGCGGCCGGTCGGTCGCCAGCGCCCGGATCCGCCGGTGCGCCACCCACAGGAACGCCAGCCAGATCAGCGCGATGGCCGCCACCCCGGCCAGCTCCACCGGCGCGCCCGTCCCGCGCAGCGCCTGCCGCAGCGCCAGCACCGCCACCACCGAGGAGGCCAGCGTCGTACGCCGCCACGCGAGCCGGGTCCGCTCGGGCTGCAGCCCGGCATCGCGGTCCGTGCCCGACGTGCTCACCGGCCCGTCGTCCAGCCCAGCAGTACGACCACCACCATCGTCACCGCCACCAGTCCCACGCCCAGGCTCAGCAGCACCGGGAAGCGCGACAGCGGCAGGTCCTCGCCCCGCCGCATCGCCCGCTCGCACCGAACCCAGTGGTTCACCGCCCGCAGCGCACAGGCCGCGCCCACCGCGAGCAGCGTGAAGGCCATCCCGACCCGCACCCCCCAGCGCAGGTCCGGCAGGAACTGGTCGACGGCGAAACCGCCGCCCACCAGAGCCAGCGAGGTCCGGATCCAGGCGAGGAAGGTCCGTTCGTTGGCCAGCGAGAAGCGGTAGTCCGGGGTCTCGCCCTCGTCCCTCAGCCGCGAGGGTGCGAACCAGAGGCGCACGTCCTTGACGAAGTCGATCACCCGATCAATCTACAAGCGGGATTCCGGATGTGCGCGCAGCCGCCGGTACGCCTCCAGCCCGTCCGGCACCCAGGCCCACTCCCCGCCGTCCACCCGCCGGTCCAGTTCCTCCTGGGTGAGGTAGGCGTGCCAGTCGACCTCCGAGACCTGCGGGTCCACGGGCAGCTCGCACCGCACCTCGTGCACGTACGACCACCAGGCCCCGCCCGGGCCCTTGTACAGGAACTTGAACAGCGGCGTCGGCTGCGGCAGCCCCCGCACCCCCAGCTCCTCCTCGGCCTCGCGCAGCGCGGCCTGCGCGTAGCTCTCGCCCGCGCCCAGCACCCCGCCCACGAACATGTCGTAGTGCGCGGGGAAGACCAGTTTCGAGGCGGTCCGCCGGTGTACGAAGATCCGCCCCGCCGCGTCCCTGGCCTGCACGAACACGCAACGGTGGAGCAGCCCCCGGGCGTACACCTCGCCCCGCGGGGCCCGTCCGACGACCCGGTCGTCCCGGTCCACCACGTCCAGCACTTCGTCTGCGGCACTCATACGGGTCATCCAATCACCGCTGTTGACTGGTTACCGCTCCGTAGCCAAGGATCTGCCCCACCACCGACGGAGGACGGGTAACCGCATGACGTACGACGCAGACGTGATCGTGATCGGAGCCGGACTCGCGGGGCTCGTGGCCACCGCCGAGCTCGTCGACGCGGGCCGCAAGGTCATCCTGCTCGACCAGGAGCCGGAGCGGTCCATCGGCGGCCAGGCGCACTGGTCCTTCGGGGGGCTGTTCTTCGTGGACTCGCCCGAACAGCGTCGGATGCGGATCAAGGACAGTCACGCCCTGGCCCTCCAGGACTGGCTGGGCACCGCCGGGTTCGACCGCGAGGAGGACGCCTGGCCGCGCCGCTGGGCCGAGGCCTACGTCGACTTCGCGGCCGGCGAGAAGCGCTCCTGGCTGCACGCCCGGGGCGTCCGCTTCTTCCCGGTGGTCGGCTGGGCGGAGCGCGGCGGCTACGACGCGAACGGCCACGGGAACTCGGTCCCCCGCTTCCACATCACCTGGGGAACCGGCCCCGGCCTGGTGGAGCCCTTCGAGCGCAGGGTGCGGGCGGGCGTGGCCCGCGGCCTGGTCCGGTTCGCGTTCCGCCACCGGGTCACCGGGCTCTCCGCCACGGCCGGCGCGGTGGACACCGTGACGGGCGAGGTCCTGGAACCCTCCGACGCCGTGCGCGGCGGCGCCAGCAGCCGCGAGGTCACCGGCACCTTCACCCTGCGGGCCCAGGCCGTGATCGTCACGAGCGGCGGCATCGGCGGCAACCACGACCTCGTCCGCGCACAGTGGCCCGCCCGGCTCGGCACCCCGCCGCAGCGGATGCTCTCCGGGGTCCCGGCGCACGTCGACGGTCTGATGCTCGGCATCGCGGAGCGGGCGGGCGCCAGCCACATCAACAAGGACCGGATGTGGCACTACACCGAGGGAATCCAGAACTGGGACCCGATCTGGGCCCGGCACGGCATCCGCATCCTGCCCGGCCCCTCCCCGCTGTGGCTGGACGCGACCGGCAAGCGGCTGCCCGTGCCGCTCTTCCCCGGCTTCGACACCCTCGGCACCCTCGACCACATCATGAAGACCGGCCACGACCACACCTGGTTCGTGCTCAACGAGCGCATCATCGGCAAGGAGTTCGCCCTCTCCGGCTCCGAGCAGAACCCGGACCTGACCGGCAAGTCGGTGCGCGACGTCATCACCCGCGCGCGCCAGGCCGTACCCGCCCCGGTCCGGGCCTTCATGGACAACGGCGCCGACTTCGTCGTCGAGCGGGACCTGTCCGCCCTGGTCCGCGGGATGAACGCGGTCACCAAGGAGGACCTCCTCGACGAGGCCACCGTCCGGGGCGAGATCGTGGCCCGCGACCGGGAGATCGCCAACCCCTTCACCAAGGACCTCCAGGTCACCGCCATCCACGGCGCCCGCAGGTACCTCGGCGACAAGCTGATCCGCACGGCCGCTCCGCACCGGATCCTGGACCCCAAGGCCGGGCCGCTGATCGCGGTACGGCTGTCGATCCTGACCCGCAAGTCCCTGGGAGGCCTGGAGACCGACCTCTCCTCGCGCGTCCTGACCGCGTCCGGCGAACCGCTGCCGGGCGTCTACGCGGCGGGCGAGGCGGCCGGATTCGGCGGTGGCGGGGTGCACGGGTACCGGGCCCTGGAGGGCACGTTCCTCGGCGGGTGCATCTTCTCGGGCCGGGCGGCGGGCCGCGCCGCGGCCCGGGCCGTCGGCTGACGACTCCCCGCCCTCGGGGTGCGACGGCCGCCGCCTGTCGGGTCCGACCGGCCTGACCGTCAAACCCGTCAGACCAGCCGTTCGGTGACCCGGAACCGCTCCGCGATGACGAAGGTGTCGTCGTCGACCGTGAACCCCGGGTCGCCGATCGCTCCGCGCACCGGCTCGCTGTGCCAGAACTCCTCGTGAGCCGTGCGCCATTCGGCCACCGACGTGTACCCCTCGCCCTCGTCGAGCGCGTGCTGGAGCCCGATGTCCCCGAGCCGCAGCACCTCCACGGCGGTCACCTCCACCACCGCCACCCCGCGCTCCGCGGAATCCACCAGTAGGGACCGGGCGCCGGGCCGCGGCAGTGGCTCGTCCTCGGCCTCGTACTCCGCGAGCAGACCGGTGGTGCTGGTCTTCGCCCCGCTCAGTACGGCCGCGACCAGTTGGTCGCGCAGCGGACCGGGGAACCCCAGCAGGTACGGGGGAAGATCATCGTAGGTGGTCATGCGGCCACCCTACGAGATGGCGCGGACACCCACAGATCCGGCCAGTCCGTCTCAACTCGCACCATCCTCAAAGCAGTTGAAACCCGCCACCCAGTGGACTGGACCTTGACGCGGAGCTGGGCATACCGCTTTGCTGTGCGTGATCACCGACGCGCTCACCGTCGCGATCCCCGACCGGCCCGGCCGAACCCCTCGCGCGCGCCCCGCGCGGGCAGTCCGGCCGCCGCACCCCTCGTCCACCCGCGCCCTGGAGGGAAACCCGCGGATGTCCCCGCCTCCGCCGCCCCTCGGCCGCGCCCGCAAGCGGGACGCCCAGCTCTTCGACCCGGCCCTGTGCGACGCCGAACTCGTAGACGTCCGGACCCAGTTCACCCAGGGGCGGTGGGCCCGGGCCCGTGCCCTCCTCGTCGGCACCGGCGACGACTGGGACCGCCGCGGCCACCGAGTCACCGTCCTCGCGCAGACCCCGGCGGCCGCCGCCTGGGCCCGCGAGTGGCTGCTCGCCGAACCGGAGAGCGCCGACGCCGCCACCCTGCTCGCCTGCGCCGCCGTCTTCACCGCCCTGCGCCAGAAGGGCACCCCGGCCGCGGCCGAGGAGGCCTGCCGCCGGGCCGCCGCCCTGCACCCGGCGGACCCGACGCCCTGGCTCGGGCTGCTCCTCCTCTCCCGCACCTTCGGCAGCGAGGAGGAGTTCAGCCGCCACTTCGACCAGGTCCGGGCCCGTCACCGCGAGCACCACCACGCCCATCACCTGATGGTCGCCAAACTGGCCGAACGTACCCTCGGCTCCGGCCAGGACCCGCTCCACGAGGTCTACGACTTCGCGTCCTGGGCCGCCGAGGAGTCCCCGGCCGACTCCCCGCTCGCCGTGCTCCCGGTCGTCGCGCACGCCGAGCGGTACCGGGTGCTGGCCGCCACGCACGGCCACTCGCCCGAGTCGGCCGCCGCGCACTGGGCGGGCCGCCGCGCCCGCCAGGTCCTGCGCTCCGCCTTCGACTGGTGGCTGGAGTGGGAGCGCGAGGACCACCCCCGCAACCGCGTCGACCTCAACTTCCTCGCCCACGCCAAACTCTGCGAGGGCCGCCCCGCCGAGGCCGCAGCACTCTTCCACCGCATCGGCAGCCATGCCACCCGCGCCCCCTGGTCCTATCCGGACCGGGACCCGCACAAGGCCTTCCTCGCCGCCCGCGGCGTCGCCCTCGGCACGGCCTGACCGCGCCGCCCGCCGGACGCCACCGGCCGGACGACGCCCGCGAGCGCCCCCCAAGAAAGACGCCCATCCCCCGAGCACCACGCCCCCGAAAGGACGCCGCCATGCCGACGGGCAGACCCTCCACGCTCCAAGACCCGGCCGAGATCCGTACGTACAAGGGCCAGGACCGGGCCCTGCGCGCCGACCGCCTCGGCACCGCAGGGCTGCTCCTGTCCGTGCTCGCGGCCAGCGCGCCCCTGATGGTCGTCGCCGGTGTCATGCCCACGACCTTCGGGGTCATGGGCATCGTCGGCCAGCCCCTGCTCTTCGTCATCCTCGGCGCCGTCCTCGCCCTCTTCAGCGTCGGCTACGCCGAGATGAGCCGCCACGTCCACAACGCCGGCGCCTTCTACGCGTACATCGCCCGCGGCCTCGGCCCCACCGCCGGCGCGGGCGCCGCCCTCGTCGCCCTCGTCGCGTACAGCGCCATGCAGGTCGGCGTCTTCGGCATCCTCGGCTTCGAGATGTCCAGCCTCTTCGCCACCTACCTGGACATCGAACTCTCCTGGTGGATACCGGCGCTGCTCGCCGTCGCCGCCACCGGCGCGCTCGGCTGGCTCAAGATCGACCTCAACGCGAAGGTCCTCGGGGTCCTCCTCCTCGTCGAGTGCGTCCTGGTCGTCGTCTTCGACGTCGCCGCCCTCAGCAAGCCGGCCGCCGAAGGCCTCTCGCTCCACGCCTTCAACCCCGAGACCCTGGGCGGAGCCGGCTTCGGCACCGCCCTCTGCTTCTGCATCGCCGCCTTCGTCGGCTTCGAGCAGTCCCCGGTCTACGCCGAGGAGACCAGCAAGCCGCACATCGTCGTCTCGCGCGTGATGTTCCTCGCCGTCGGCTTCGTCGCCCTCTTCTTCGCCGTCAGCGCCTGGGCCCTCACCGTCGCCACCGGCCCCTCCGAGGTCGTCAAGACCTCCGCCGAGGCCGGCCCCACCCTGCTCTTCCAGCTCACCGAGGCCCGCCTCGGCACCACCTTCACCGACGTCCTGCACGTCCTCTTCGTGACCGGAATGTTCGCGGCCATGCTCAGCTTCCACAACGTGGTCGCCCGCTACGCCTTCGCCATGGGCCGCGAGGGCCTGCTCCCGGCCACCTTCGGCCGCACCAACGCCGGCACCGGCGCCCCCGCCACCGGCTCCCTGCTGCAGACCGGCGTCGCCGCCCTCGTCGTGATCGCCTTCGCGCTCACCGAGGACAAGGCCCCCGCCGACCCCGCCGTCGCGGTGCAGCCGCCCGACCCCACCACCCCCGTACTGCACCTGTTCACCTGGATGGGCAGCGTCGGCGCCCTCGGCGTGACCCTCCTCATGGCCGCCGCCTCCTTCGCCGTCATCGCCTTCTTCGTCCGCCGCGGCACCGCCGGCGCCCAGGTCTGGCGCCTCGTCGCGGCCGGCGCCGCCGGCCTCGCCCTGCTGGCCATCGCCGTCTACACCGTCAAGGACTTCGGCGTCCTGGTCGGCGCCGAGAAGGGCTCCGCGCTCAGCTGGGTGCTGCCCGGCATCATCGGCGCCGCCGTCGTGATCGGCCTGGCCTACGGAGCCCTGCTGCGCCGCAGCCGCCCCGAGGTGCACGCCCGCATCGGCCTGGGCAACGAGGCCTTCCGTCTCGACCAGGCGGCGGAGGGCACCCCGGGCGACTGACCTCGCTTTCCAGCCCCTACGAAGCCCCCGACACCCGTTTCCATGGTCGTCGGGGGCTTCGGCGTGCAGGGGGTGCTTTTGGAGGGGAGAGGAGCCTCATGGTCTCCTGTTGCGACCAAACCACCCGGATCGCAGCACAGGGGACATCACCCAGCCCCCCTGCGCGGCGTCCCGGGCCTGCCTTGTCCCATCCACGAAGGCGAAGTCCCACATGAGTGACCTGAGTGACCGCACCTTGACCGAGGCACCCGCCCCGGCGCCGACCCGCCATGTCGACGCCGGCGACGAGGGCTACAGCAAGGACCTCAAGTCCCGCCACATCAACATGATCGCGATCGGCGGGGCCATAGGCACCGGCCTCTTCCTCGGCGCGGGCGGCCGCCTCGCCGGCGCCGGCCCCTCCCTCGCGATCGCCTACGCGGTGTGCGGAGTCTTCGCCTTCTTCGTCGTCCGGGCGCTCGGCGAGCTCGTCCTCTACCGGCCCTCCTCCGGCGCCTTCGTCTCCTACGCCCGTGAGTTCATGGGGGAGAAGGGCGCTTACACGGCCGGCTGGCTGTACTTCCTGAACTGGTCCACGACCACCGTCGCCGACATCACGGCCGCCGCGACCTACGCCCACTTCTGGTCGCTGTTCACCGACGTCCCCCAGTGGGTCCTCGCCTTCATCGCCCTCGCCATCGTGCTCACCGCCAACCTGATCTCGGTGAAGTACTTCGGCGAGATGGAGTTCTGGTTCTCGCTCGTCAAGGTCGCCGCCCTCGTCGTCTTCCTGATCGTCGGCATCTGGCTCGTCGCCACCAGCCACGACATCGGCGGCACCACCCCCGGCCTCGCCAACATCACGGACAACGGCGGGCTCTTCCCCTCCGGCGTCCTCCCGATGCTCCTGGTGATCCAGGGCGTCGTCTTCGCGTACGCCTCCGTCGAGCTCTGCGGAGTCGCCGCCGGCGAGACTGAGAACCCCGAGAAGATCATGCCGAAGGCGATCAACTCGATCATGTGGCGCGTGGGCCTCTTCTACGTCGGCTCGGTCGTCCTCCTCGCCCTCCTGCTCCCCTACACCGCGTACAGCTCCGACCAGAGCCCCTTCGTCACCGTCTTCGACAAGCTCGGCGTCCCCGGCGCCGCGGGCATCATGAACCTCGTCGTCCTGACGGCCGCCCTCTCCAGCCTGAACTCCGGCCTCTACTCCACCGGCCGCATCCTGCGCTCGATGTCCCTGTCCGGCTCCGCCCCCAAGTTCACCGGCGTCATGAACAAGGGCAAGGTCCCCTACGGCGGCGTCCTGTTCACCGCCGCCTTCGGCCTCGCGGGCGTCGGGCTGAACGCCTTCATGCCGAAGGACGCCTTCGAGCTCGTCCTGAACTTCGCCTCGCTGGGCATCCTCGGCACCTGGGCGATGGTCATGATCTGCTCGCTGTTCTTCTGGCGCCGCGCCCAGCAGGGCCTCGTGGAGCGCCCCTCGTACCGCCTGCCCTGGGCCCCGTACACCCAGATCGTCACCCTGGTGTTCCTGCTCGCCGTGCTGGTGCTGATGTGGTGCGACGGCGGCGTCGGCCGCACCACGGTCCTCTTCGTCCCGGTCATCGGCGCCGCCCTGGTCGGCGGCTGGTACCTGGTCCGCGGCCGCGTGGCCGAACTCGCCACCACCCGCCGCTGATCCCGCGATCGTCGAAGCCCCCGCACCGGACCCGTCCCGCGCGGGGGCTTCGCCACTTCGACCAAAGAGACGGCCTAGTGTCCGCGCCGTGCGGCGGTGCGGGCGGCCAGGACCGTGACGTCGTCCTCCGCGTCGGTGGCCCGCAGCGCCGCGAGCACCGTGTCGATGACCTCGTTCAGGGCCCCGTCCACCGGTAGCGGAATGCCGGTGAGCCGTTGCAGCGAGGCGTCGATGTCCTCGCCGCGGCGTTCGACCAGGCCGTCCGTGAAGAGCATCAGGACACAACCCGGCTTGAGTTCGAAGGACGCGTCCTCGTACCGGCCGTAGCCGGTGCCCAGCGGCGGGCCCACCGGGACCGGTGCCAGGAACGGGCCCTGCCCGCGGCCGATGACCATGGCGGGCAGGTGCCCGGCGCTCGCGTGGACGCACGCCCCGGCGGCCCGGTCGACCAGGACGAGCAGGCAGGTGGCGACCCGGTCCAGACCGCCCGCGAAAACGACCTGGTCCGCTTCGCGCAGGATGTCCGCCGGCGCGTTCCCGGACGCGGCCAGCGCACGGATGAGGGAACGGTAGTGGCTCATGGCGACCGCCGCCTCGACCCCGTGGCCCATCACGTCGCCCATCACCAGCAGGGTCCGGCCGCCGGGCAGCGCCAGGCAGTCGAACCAGTCCCCGCCCACCAGGACACCCGTGCCGGAGGGCAGGTAGCGGGAGGCCACTTCGAGATCGTCGTGCGGGAAGGTGGGCTCGGACAGCAGCGCCTGCTGCAGTTCGAGGGCCATCCCCTGCTCCCGGGCGAACCGCTCCGCCTTGGCGAGACTGGCGGCCGCCCGCTCGGCCAGGGTGCGGGCCACGACGACGTCCTCGAGCCCGAAGGCCGGCGAGGCCCCGGCACGCACCAGCGTGAGGGTGCCGATCGGCCGGTCCTGGGCGATCAGGGGGACCACGACACCCGAGTGGATGCCCGCCTCCCGGTACGCGGTGACCCGGTCCGCGCTCGGCGCCGCCCGGCTGAAGGCCTCGTCGGAGGAGAAGTTGCCCAGCCACGGCTCACCGCTCTCCAGGCACTGCCTGACCGCGGAGCCCGGCTGGTAGTCCACGTGCTCCCCGGCCGCGCCGAGCACCCGCACCCGCGGCGAAAGTTCCCGTACCGAGGCCACCGCGACCCGCCGCAGGCGTAGGGCCCCGTCGGCGGGCAGCTCCCCGCCCGGCCCCTCCCGCGGAATGAGCTCCACGCTCGCGGCGTCGGCCAGCCCGGGAACCAGGAACTCGCTCAGCTCACGACAGGTGGTGTCCACGTCGAGGGTGGTGCCGACCCGCACCGCGGCGGTGTCCAGCATGAGCAGGCGCCGGTTGGTGCGCGACAGCTCCCGCTGCCGCTCCCTGGGGGCGCTGACCTCCAGGCCGATCCCCGCCAGCCCCAGCACCCGCCCGTCCTCCTCCAGCCGGTGGTAGGTCCCCCGCCACACCCGCGACTCGTACGGGGAATCGGCCAGGGTACGGCCCTCCAGGACGAGCTCCCGGGGCCGCCCGTCCCGCAGCACCTCGTGCAGCACCTCGTCAGGGCGCTCGACGTCCGGCAGCACCTCGTTCAGCGTCCGCCCCAGCAGCGCCTCGGCGGGCAGGCCGTTCATCACGGCCATGTGCGGGCTGACGTACAGGTAGCGCAGGTCGGTGTCGAGCAGGGCGATCCCCGCCCGGGCCCCGTCGAGGACCTGCCGCAGCAGCCGGTACTCGCGCACCAGCCGGTCCACGTCGGACGGATCACCCGCCAGGGCGGCGGCGACCACCTCGTCCGCGTCCTGGCCGAACAGCGGACGAGGGCCGGCACCCTCAGCCCACGTCACGGGACCTCCATCAGCCGGTCTGCCCCTCCGATGTGGTCCCAACATAGCAACAGGGCAGGTCAGGGCGGTATTGCGTCGCTCTGACCTGCCCTGTTGCACTGATCAGGACCGGCGGGCCGACGGCCTGCGGCTCAGCGCGAGCAGGCTCAGGGCAAACATCAGGACACCCAGGGGGACATGGACCGACGGCACGCGCGCGATGCCCAGGACCACCTGCACCGAGGCGAGGACGAGGAAGCCCGACGAGTACAGGACGGGCCGGGGCGACCCGCCGCCCGGCCGCCAGGCCAGCACCGCGGCGATCACGTACAGCATCGTCGCCCCGTACATCACGCGCGCTCCGATGCCGTGCAGCAGCTCGCCGTGGGCCGAGGACAGCAGCACCCCGGCGGTGACCGCCTGGAAGAAGAGGGCCAGGGTCTGCAGGCCGACGGTGACCTGCAGGAAAGTGAAGGTGCGCGGCTTCTCCGTCGTCAGAGTGGCCATGGTGGCGGTCCTCTCTTCTGCCTCACGGCGTAGATCGATATGGTCTCGGTAGTCCGACGACGTGGGCCCGCGAAATGTGAGGCGAGGCACCGAGCGGCGGGCCGGGGGGAGCGGTCGTGAGCATGAGTACGTCGTCCACGCGCGGGGTTGGCGGGTCCGATCCGACCCTGGACGTGATCGTCGGGGAGCGGGGACACCTCACCAACCTCGCCTACCGGCTGCTCGGTTCGCTGGCCGAGGCCGAGGACGCGGTCCAGGAGACGTACGCGCGCTGGTACGCGATGCCGAAGCAGAAGCAGGCGGCCGTCGAGTCGCCCGGCGCCTGGCTGACCACGGTCGCCGGCCGCATCTGCCTGGACCTGCTCGGCTCGGCGCGGGCGCGGCGCGAGCGCTACGTCGGCGAATGGGTCCCGGAGCCGCTGCCCGACCGCGCGGAGTGGATCAGCGGGCCGGCGGGCGGCGGGGCCTGGCCGATCGATCCGGCGGACCGGGTCACCCTGGACGAGTCGGTCAACATGGCCTTCCTCGTCGTACTGGAGTCGATGACCCCGGCCGAACGCGTCGCCTTCGTCCTCCACGACGTCTTCCGCTACCCCTTCGCCGAGATAGCCGGGATCGTCGGCCGGACGCCGGCGGCCTGCCGGCAACTGGCGACGTCGGCCCGCCGACGGGTGGGCGCCGCGCAGGTTCCGACGGCCCCGACGGCCGGACAGGCCCCTCTGGTGCGGAACTTCAAGGAGGCGTGGGAGGCCAGGGACATCAAGGCCCTCGTGGGTCTGCTGGCACCCGACGCCGCGATGATCGCCGACGGGGGCGGACTGGTCGGTGCCGCCCTGCGTCCGATCGAGGGCGGCGCGCGCATCGCCGAGTACCTGATCCAGATCGCCGACAGGGCTCCCGGACTGGAGCTCCTGGAACGCTCGGTCAACGGCCGGCCCGGCCTGGTCGCCCGGCACACCGGGGTCACCGTGACCGTGGCGGCGTTCGAGCTCAGCGGCGATCGCGTCACCCGCATCTGGGCGGTCCGCAATCCGGAGAAGCTCCGCCCCTGGCTGGAGGACGGCCGGGGCTGACCCGGCGCGCCCCCGGTGACCGGCACCACGCGAACTGCCGGCTCCACCGGGGCGCCCCGTGCCGTGGGACGACGAAAGAGCCGGTCAGTGCGACTTCACATCGCTCTGACCGGCTCTTCCAGGTCGTTCGACCATGGTGTCCGAGGGGGGACTTGAACCCCCACGCCCGATAAAGGGCACTAGCACCTCAAGCTAGCGCGTCTGCCATTCCGCCACCCGGACAAGGTGTCTGTCTCGCGTCCCTCGCGGGCCGTTCCGACGTGGAAAACATTACCAAACATTCCGGGGTCCTCGATCACACCCCCCGGCGACCGAGGATCGCCCTTGGGGAGAGCGGCCCGGAGCGGGAGGATGGGGGTTCGGTACTGATCAGTGGGAGGAAGCAGCGTGAGCGAGTCGAGCACGGGCAGGACCGTCTCCGGCGAGGACGAGGTGGTCGACCTCTGCAGGGACCTCATCCGGATCGACACCAGCAACTACGGAGACCACTCGGGCCCCGGAGAGCGCAAGGCGGCGGAATGGGTCGCCGAGAAGCTCGCCGAGGTCGGGCTGGAGCCGCAGATCTTCGAATCGCACAAGGGGCGCGCCTCGACCGTGGCGCGGATCGAGGGGGAGGACCCCTCGCGGCCGGCGCTGCTGATCCACGGGCACACCGACGTGGTTCCGGCCAACGCCGCCGACTGGACGTACGACCCCTTCGCGGGCGAGATCGCCGACGGCTGCCTGTGGGGCCGCGGCGCCGTCGACATGAAGGACATGGACGCGATGACGCTGGCCGTCGTGCGCGACCGGATGCGCAGCGGGCGCAAGCCCCCGCGGGACATCGTGCTGGCCTTCCTCGCCGACGAGGAGGCGGGCGGCATCTACGGAGCCCGGCACCTCGTCGACAAGCACCCGGGCCTGTTCGAGGGCGTCACCGAGGCGATCGGCGAGGTCGGCGGCTTCTCGTTCACGGTCAACGAGAACCTGCGGCTCTACCTCGTGGAGACCGCCCAGAAGGGCATGCACTGGATGCGGCTCACGGTGGAGGGCACCGCGGGCCACGGCTCCATGACCAACAGCGACAACGCCATCACGGAGCTGTGCGAGGCCGTGGGCCGACTCGGCCGCCACCAGTGGCCGGTCCGCGTGACCAAGACGGTGCGCAGCTTCCTGGACGAGCTCTCGGACGCGCTCGGGACCCCCCTGGACCCGGACAACATGGACGCGACGCTCGCCAAGCTCGGCGGCATCGCCAAGATGGTCGGCGCGACGCTGCGCAACTCGGCCGCCCCGACGATGCTCGGTGCCGGCTACAAGGTCAACGTCATCCCCGGCCAGGCGACGGCGCACGTCGACGGCCGCTTCCTGCCGGGCTACGAGGACGAGTTCTTCGCCGACCTGGACCGGATCCTCGGCCCGCGCGTGAAGCGGGAGGACGTGCACGGCGACAAGGCGCTGGAGACGGACTTCGACGGCAGGCTGGTGGACGCCATGCAGGGCGCCCTGAAGGCCGAGGACCCGATCGCGCGCGCGGTCCCGTACATGCTCTCGGGCGGTACGGACGCCAAGTCCTTCGACGACCTCGGGATCCGCTGCTTCGGCTTCGCGCCGCTGCAGCTGCCGCCGGAGCTGGACTTCGCCGGGATGTTCCACGGCGTGGACGAGCGGGTGCCGGTCGACGGACTGAAGTTCGGTGTGCGGGTGCTCGACCGGTTCATCGACAACGCCTGAGATTCGAGAAGGTGTGCGCATTCCACTGAGAAGAGTGAATGCACTCATACGCTCGTAGCCCCGGTGATCCCTCCTCGTTACAGGTGGTGCGGTCCGCGGCTGGGACCGCATTGCCTACTAGGAGGAACAATGATCAAGAAGGTTGTCGCCGCAGTGGCTGCCACCGGTGGCCTGGTTCTCGCGGGTGCGGGTCTGGCCCACGCCGATGCGGGTGCGCAGGGTGCGGCCATCGGTTCGCCCGGTGTCCTGTCCGGCAACGTGGTGCAGGTTCCCGTTCACATCCCCGTGAACGTCTGCGGCAACACGATCTCCGTCATCGGCCTGCTGAACCCGGCCTTCGGCAACACCTGCGTCAACGCCTGACGCATCTGAAGTCTTCGGCCCCGGAGCGCATCCCGCGCTCCGGGGCCACCGGGCTTTCCGGCCCGGATCTCCTTCACTTCCGGCGTACCAGGCGGGGGAGCCAGGTGGGCCGGGCCGTCGGACGACGGCCGAAACGCACACACCAGGGGACGAGTACAGATGCGACGACCGGCACAGGTCACCAGGAAGACCCTGATCACCATGGCGGCTGCGGGGGGTGTCCTCGCCATGGGCGGGGGCTACGCACACGCGGACTCCGGCGCCTCGGGGCACGCCGCCAACTCTCCGGGCCTGTTGTCCGGGAACAACCTGCAAGCGCCCGTGGACGCGCCGGTGAACGCCTGCGGGAACACGATCACGGTGGTGGGAGCCCTCAACCCGGCCTTCGGGAACCACTGCCCCAACGGATCCGGCCCCACCAAGCCGAAGCCCCCGAAGCCCCCGAAGCCGCACCACCCGGGCGACGACGAACCGTGCGACGACCACCCGGGTAACCCCGGCAACCCCGGTAACCCTGGGAACCCCGGTAACCCGGGCAACCCCGGCAATCCTGGGAACCCCGGCAACCCCGGCAATCCTGGTAACCCCGGCAACCCGGGCAACCCCGGCAACCCCGGCAATCCTGGGAACCCCGGTAACCCCGGTAACCCCGGGAACCCCGGTAACCCGGGCAACCCGGGCAACCCGGGCAACCCCGGGAACCCCGGGAACCCCGGCAACCCTGGGAACCCCGGTAACCCGGGTAACCCCGGCACCCCGGGCAATCCCGGTACCGGCACCCCCGTCACGCACCCCGGGCCCGGAACCGGGAGCAGCAACCCCGGTCTCGCCGCCACCGGGTCCGGTGACGTCCTCACCGCCGGGCTGCCGCTCGCGGGCGGCCTGCTGCTCGCCGGCACCGTGCTCTACCGGCGGGCCCGCAACGCCGCCTGACGGGCGTTCACGGCGCGGGCCCCGCCCCCGGGGCCCGCGTCACCAGGTCGCGCGGACCTGACGGATGATCCGGCGGCGCAGTCGCACACGGCGGCTGCCGTCCCGGTACAGGCTCAACCGGTCGAGTTCCCAGTTCCCGTACTCGGCATGATCGGTCAACAGGCGGGTCGCCTCCTTGCGAGGAACACCGCGGGGCACGTACACATCGACGAATTCGTATTCCGGCATCGCATCTATTGTGCGGGCAGAGCCCTGCTACGGATAGCGTCTGTCCTATGTCTGATGCCGATCTGCCCACTGTTGCCGAGGTACGCGCCGCCGCCGAGGCGGTCAAGGCCGCGCTCGACCGTCACCTCGCCGCGGTCGAGCACAGGATCGGGGACGAGGACCCGGACGTCTACGCCGCGTTCAACGAACTCGCCGCCGCGGCCGAGGTGTACGACGAACTCCTCTACGACCGCTACGACGAGGTCACCCCCTTCGAGATCCCCACGCCCGAGGACGGCGTCCCGTACACCGGCCCCGCCGAGCCCGCCGCCTTCAGCGTGCTCATCCGCCGCGACTACGCCGTGGTCGAACCGGCCCGGCTGATCGCCCAGGCCGAGCGGGTCGCCGCGCACGACCGGGACGCCGACTTCGTGGGCGACGGCGGTAGCGCCGACGCGCTGGGCGTCCTCTTCGGGGAGTACGAGCCCGACGAGATCGCCTCCCGCTACAAGGACTTCGGGCTGGAGGAGGGCGACTCCACGCTCTGGATCGCGGCCTCGGAGGAGGTGGCGGAACCGGGGGAGTGGCTGGGCTCGCCCTTCGGGCACATCGATCCGCAGGAGGTGCTGCACCGGTTCGACGTCAGCTCCGTCTTCGACGAGGAGACCGACGAGTTCGACGAGGACGAGGCCGCGGAGCCGGGGCTGACCCCGGCCTGACCCGGCCCGGTCGCCGCTTCTCGCGGCCCCGAGCCCGCCGGACCCCGTGGCCCCCGCCCTCCCGGGCGGGGGCCACGGCCGGCTCTCACTCCGGTTGCGTGCCCGCCGTCGCCAGGGCCGTCAGCAGGCCCGTCAGGCGCGTCGTACGCGGCTTCGCCGGTACCTCGGCCACCGCGTGCGGCAGCGCCTGGTCGACCCCGTGCACCACGGACAGGTGCCGCTCGCCCCGGCCGAACGCCGTGTAGACCCAGTCCCGCGACAGCGCCTGCGCCGCGTCACCCGGCAGTACGACGACCACCGCCGGCCAGCGCGCGCCCACGGCCTGGTGCGCCGTCACCGCCCAGCCGTGCCGCACCTGGGACTCCACCAGCTCCTTCGGTACGACGACCCGTGCGCCCGCCCGGTCCAGGTGCAGGCCCTCGGCGTCGGCCGACACCACCCGGGCCGCCAGCGCCCGCCCGGCGGACGGTACGTGGACGACCCGGTCACCGGGGTCGAACCCGCCGAAGCGGCCCGGGCCGGGGTTCAGGCGCTCCTTCAGGGCGGCGTTCAGCGCCCGGGTGCCCGCCGAGCCGCCGTGGCCCGGGGTGATCACCTGCACCTGGTCCGCCGGGATCCCGAAGGCCCGCGGCACCGATTCACCCACCAGCTGTACGGCCCGGTGCACCGCTTCTCCGGCGTCCTTCACCGGGACGATGACGACCTCCTTGCCGGGGGCGTCCACCTGGTTGAGCTCCCCGATGCCGATCCCGGAGACGAGCTCGCCGAGGGGGCCCGGGTCGGGGGTGCGGGAGATCACCTGCGGGCAGGTACGGGCCGCCAGCACATCGGCGAACACCCGCCCGGCCCCGGCCGACCCGAGCACGCCGGGGTCCCCGGAGAGCACCAGCCTGGCCCCGTCCGGGACGGACTCCACCAGCGCGGCCGCGGTCTCCACGTCCAGCTG
Organism: Streptomyces sp. NBC_00273; assembly: GCF_036178145.1. Taxonomy (NCBI): domain Bacteria; kingdom Bacillati; phylum Actinomycetota; class Actinomycetes; order Kitasatosporales; family Streptomycetaceae; genus Streptomyces; species Streptomyces sp. NBC_00273. Next base: position 7,426,692 of record NZ_CP108067.1, read on the forward strand.
CGGCGCGTCCAGCACCACCAGCAGGTCCAGTGCGAACTGCCCGTCCGCGTCGCGCCCGGGCCCCTCGGCCCCGGACAGCAGCCCCGCCACGGTCACCGGGTCCGGGCCGCCGCCGGGGGCGTGCGCGGCCACGCAGACCCGCAGGCCCGACTCCCGGGCCGCGGCGGCCAGGGCGACCGGTTCGGCGCGGGCGGCCTCGCCGCCGGTGTGGGTGACCAGGCCGTGGCCCGCGACCGCGCGGATCAGCTCGGCGGCGGAGGGGCTCGGCGCGGACCCGGCGGCCCGCTCCCAGTCCCCGGGGGCGTCGAAGGTGCCGGCGGCCAGCCGGGCCAGGCCGTCGGCCAGGCTCTCCTCGGCCATGGCGGCACCCTCCAGGCCCACGAGCACCCTGACGGGCTGCTCCGCGCCTTCGGCGTCTTCGGCGCCCCCGCCGACCGGCGGCCCCAGGGGCTCGTGGAAGACCAGGACCGAGCCTTCGGCGACGGCCTGTTCCAGCGCCCCGGCCGGATCGGGTACGCCGTACTGGGCCAGGGCCTTCTCCAGCACCGGGGCCTCCAGGGCGGTGTGCCCCTTCAGCCCGGCCTGGGCCAGCAGCCAGCCCACCAGGACGGTGGTGCGGCGCTCGTCCCCGGGACCCGCGTCGGGGCCCAGCAGGGCCCGGGCGAAGCCGTCGGCCTGGGCCGGACGTACGGCGGGGAGCGACAGCAGGCGCCAGGGGTTCTCGGTGAGCTGCCCGGCGGCGTCCTCGCCCAGGGCCGCCGCGGCGGGGGCGGCCAGGGCCTCGGGGGCGCCGCCGCGGGCCAGTACGGCCCGTACGCCCTCGACGGCGTCGGCGGAGGGCGCGGGCGCGGCCACCGCAGCGGGGGCGACGGGCCGCGGCGGCGGGGGCGTGGCGGGTGCCTTGCGGGGCGCGGCCGGGGCCTCGTCGAAGTACACGGCGGAGGGCTTCGCACCGCTCTCCACGGCCCGGACGGCGGCCAGCAGGTCGGCGGCCTTCCCGCTGAGCTTCGCCCCGGCCTCGACGGGCGCCTCCCGCTCGGCCTTGCGCCGGGCGATCCGCTCCCGCTCGATCTTCTGGGCGGCCAGTTCGGCCTGGGCCTCGGAGAGCGCGGGCGCGGCCTGGGCCTCGGCGGCCTGCTCGGCGGTGCCCTCGGGATCGGCCCCGGCCTCGGCCCCGGCTTCAGCCCCGGCCTCAGCCTCGGATCCGGCCTCGGGCCCTGCGGGGCTTTCCCCCGCCCCGCCCCTTTCCGAAACCGGGGGCTCCGCCTCGGGTTCCGTGGCGTCGGCCGCCAGCGGGGCCTCGTCGGCCGGGTCCGTACCCGCTTCGGCGTCTGCCTCGGACGGGCCGGGCCCGTGCGCGTCTTCCGGGGCCGCTTCCGCTTCGCCGGCTGCGGACGGCTCTGCCTCCGGGGTGGCCGGGTCCTCCGCGGCAGCGGTGTCGGCCTGAGGGTCCGTACTCACAGCGTGCTCCAGTCCTGATCGGGGTAGCGGTGCACCGGAACCGAAACATCGTCCAGCGCCCGGCAGATCTCCTCCGGAAGACTAAGGGCCTCCACCGACAGTGCCGCCCCGAGCTGTGCGGACGTCCGCGCGCCGACGATCGGCGCCACCACCCCCGGCCGGTCCCTGATCCACGCCAAGGCCACCTGGAGCGGGGTCACGGCCAGACCCTGGGCCGCCGTCACCACCGCGTCCACGATCCGCCCCGCCGCCTCGTCGAGGTACGGGTCCACCAGGGCGGCCAGCGACTCCGAGGCGCCCCGGGAGTCGGCCGGCGTGCCGTCCCGGTACTTGCCCGTCAGCACCCCGCGGCCCAGCGGCGAGGAGGGCAGCAGGCCGATCCCGAGGTCCAGCGCGGCCGGCAGCACCTCGCGCTCCACCCCCCGCTGCAGCAGGGAGTACTCCATCTGCGTCGAGGCGATCCGGGTGCGCACCCCGGGGGCCGCGAGCTGCCAGGTCGCCGCCTTCGCCAACTGCCAGCCGCAGAAGCCCGCCAGTCCCGCGTACCGGGCCCGGCCGCTGCTCACCGCCAGGTCCAGCGCCTGCAGGGTCTCCTCCAGCGGGGTCGCGGGGTCGAAGGCGTGCACCTGCCACAGGTCGACGTAGTCGGTGCCCAGCCGGTCCAGCGAGGCGTCCAGGGCGGCGAGCAGGTGCCCGCGCGAGCCGTCGAACCTGCGGTCGGGGTCCGGCACGCTGCCCGCCTTGGTCGCGATCACCAGGTCCCGGCGCGGGACCAGCCCGCCCACCAGCCGCCCGAGGAGGTACTCCGCCTCGCCGCCGCCGTAGGCGTCGGCGGTGTCGACGAGCGTGCCGCCCGCCTCCCAGAACGTCTTCACCTGCTCGGCGGCGGCTTCCTCGCCGGTGTCGCGGCCCCAGGTGAGGGTGCCGAGGCCGATCCGGGAGACGCGCAGTCCGGTGCGGCCGAGATGCCTCTGCTCCATGAGCGCTGAGACTACTGGGGCGCTGACGTAGAGGACCTTGGCGCGCTACAGTCCCCGCACACCAACGTTACTGATCGGTAAACCGGTAAGGGGACGACACATGCGGCTCGGCATCAATCTTGGTTACTGGGGCGCGGGCATGGACGCCGACAACCTCGCCGTCGCCCAGGAGGCCGACCGCCTGGGTTACGACGTCTGCTGGGCCGCCGAGGCCTACGGCTCCGACGCCCCGACCGTGCTCGCCTGGGTCGCCGCCCAGACCGAGCGCATCGACGTGGGTTCGGCGATCCTCCAGATCCCGGCCCGCCAGCCCGCCATGACCGCCATGACCGCGGCCACCCTCGACTCGCTGACCAAGGGCCGCTTCCGGCTCGGCCTCGGCGTCTCCGGCCCGCAGGTCTCCGAGGGCTGGTACGGCGTCAAGTTCGACAAGCCGCTGGCCCGCACCCGCGAGTACGTGGAGATCGTCCGCAAGGCCATGACCCGCGAGCGGCTCTCCTACGAGGGCGAGCACTGGACGCTGCCGCTGCCGGACGGCCCGGGCAAGCCGCTCAAGCTGACCGTGCACCCCGAGCGCGAGCACATCCCGCTCTACATCGCCGCCATCGGCCCCAAGAACCTGGAGCAGACCGGCGAGATCGCCGACGGCGCCCTGCTGATCTTCCCGGCCGCCGAGCACCTCGAGGCCACCGCCCTCACCCACATCCGGGCGGGCCGCGAGAAGGCCGGGCTGACCATGGAGGGCTTCGACGTCTGCCCGACCGTGCCGCTGGCCCTCGGCGAGGACGTGAACGCGCTCGCGGACATGTTCCGTCCGTACACCGCCCTGTACGTGGGCGGCATGGGCAGCCGGAAGCAGAACTTCTACAACCAGCTGGCCCAGCGCATGGGCTACGAGAAGGAAGCCGCCGAGATCCAGGACAAGTACCTGGCGGGCGACAAGACCGGCGCCGCCGAGGCCGTCCCGCACTCGCTGATCGACTCGACCACCCTGCTCGGCCCGGTCGCCCGGATCGCCGACGGGATGCGGGCCTACGCGGAGGCCGGGGTCACCACCCTCACGCTCGCCCCGGCCGGGTTCACCCTGGACGAGCGGATCGCCGCCCTGCGCGCCGGCACCGAGGCGATGGAGCTGGCGGGTCTCGCCTGATCGCCTGACCGGCAGGTCCCGGTGCCGGCGGACGGACGCCGGCACCGGTGAACGCTTCTGCGGCCGTGGTGGGGGCTCGGGGGGTCTTCCCCGCCACGGCCGACACAGCGAACAACGCCGGGAACGCCCGCCGGGTTACGCACGTCGGCCCACCCCTCGATTTCGTTCATTCGGACGAGTAGTGCGACCCATCGGTTGCCCGCCCCGCCCACCGGCGTTTGACTCGTTCCATGCTCTCTGCCCGCAGCCTGTTCCAGGAGATCGTCGACAACGACGACTCCTTCCAGCTGTTCTGCTCCATCGCCGCCAGCGGGGAGACCCAGGGCGGCTGGGAGAACGCCCGCATCGCGGCCCTGGTGCCGGACGGCATGCGTCACCTCGCGCCCAAGATCACCCGACACGGCGCCGACGAGGACAAGCACGGCCGGATCTTCAACGCCCTGCTCCGCAAGCGCGGCCTGCCCGCCGTCCCGGTACCCCCCGAGACCGACTACACGATGCTGCTGGAGCGCCGCGGCATCGGCCTCGCGCACGAGAAGCTGCGCCGCGAGGTGGCGCTGACCGAGGAGGACATCGTCGTCTACCTCGCGCACAGCCGCGTCACAGAACAGCGCGCCGCCGACCAGATGGACATGCTGGTCAGGTACTTCGGCGACCACCCCGAGGTGGGCAAGGCGATCCACCTGATCAGCCACGACGAGGACAACCACCTCTCCTACTGCCACGAGGAACTGCTGCGCCTGGCCCGCTCCGGATACGGCCGGACCATCCAGCGGGTGCTCCGCGAGAGCGCGCTCGCCGAAATCTCCGTCTACCGGGACGTGAGCCTCGCCGTCATGAGCCACATGGGACGGCTGCTGCACTGGCCCGCCCCGAAGGCGGCCGCGCTGGCCGCCGGCATCCGCGCGATGTACGCGTACGAGCGGTTCAGCGGCTGGCACCGGATGGTGAACCTGCGGCTGCCCGAGCGCCTGGACGCCCTCGGCGGCGCACCGACCCCCGCGGGCGGGCTCGCCTACGCCCCGCGCGAGCGGGAGCTCAGAGCCAGCCCCGGCGCTTGAACATCCGGTGCAGGCCCAGGCACGCGCCCGCCATGACCACCAGCACCGCCGGATAGCCCCAGGCGTGCCGCAGCTCCGGCATGTGGTCGAAGTTCATCCCGTAGATCCCCGCCACCATCGTGGGGACGGCCGCCATCGCCGCCCAGGCCGAGATCTTGCGCATGTCGTCGTTCTGCCGCAGGCCCATCTGCGCCAGGTGCGCGGCGAGCGCGTCCGACAGCAGCCGGTCCAGGCCCTCGATGTACTCGTTCGCCTTGGTCAGGTGGTCGGCGACGTCGCGGAAGAACGGCTGCGCGTGCTCGTGGACGAAGGGGACCTCCCCGAAGGCGAGGCGGTCCATCGGCTGGAGCAGCGGGCTCGTCGCCCGCCGGAACTCCAGCACCTGCCGCTTGAACCCATAGATCCGGGCCGCGGTGTTCTTGGTGTCCGAGGCGTTCGGCGCGAAGACCTCGGCCTCCAGCTCCTCCAGGTCCGCCTGGAGCTCGGCCGCCACCTCGATGTAGTGGTCGACCACCGCGTCGGACACCGCGTACAGCACCGCCGTCGGGCCGTGCCGCAGCACGTCCGGCTCCTGCTCCAGCCGGTGGCGCACGGCGGCCAGCGGGGCCCCCTCGCCGTGCCGGACCGTGACGACGAACGAATCCCCTATGAAGACCATCAGCTCGCCCGCGGTCACCGTGTCCGCGTCCTCGTCGTACTGCACCGGCTTGAGGACGACGAACAGCGAATCGTCGTACACCTCCAGCTTCGGGCGCTGGTGCGCGGTCAGCGCGTCCTCCACCGCCAGCGGGTGCAGGCCGAACTCCTGGCTGACGTGGTCGAATTCCTTCGCGGTCGGCTCGTGCATGCCGATCCACAGGAAGGCGTCACCGGCCGCCCGGGCCTCGTCGAGGGCGTCCGAGAAGTCGTCCGGCCCCTCGGTGCGGCGGCCGTCCCGGTAAATCGCGCAGTCCACAATCACGCCGGGCATTCTTCCCTGCCCACGGCCCGCCCGCACACCTGCGGCAGCGCATACGCTGGCCCCATGGCCACGCTGATCCTCGTACGACACGGGCGGTCCACCGCCAACACCGCTGGGCTGCTCGCCGGATGGACCCCCGGAGTGGCCCTCGACGAGCGCGGCGCGGAGCAGGCCGCCGCGCTGCCCGGCCGACTCGCGGGGGTGCCGCTCGCCGCCGCCGTCACCAGCCCGCTCCAGCGCTGCCGGGAGACCCTCGCACCCCTGATGGCCGCCCGGCCGGAGCTGGAACTGCACACCGACGAGCGGATCGGCGAGTGCCACTACGGCGACTGGTCGGGCCGCAAACTGTCCGAGCTCTCCGACGAACCGCTGATGAAGATCGTCCAGCAGCACCCGTCGGCGGCCGCCTTCCCCGGCGGCGAGTCCATGCGCGCCATGCAGGCGCGCGCCGTGGAAGCCGTACGCGACTGGGACGCGCGGATCGAGCAGGAGCACGGCAGCGACGCCGTCTTCCTGATGTGCTCGCACGGCGACATCATCAAGTCCCTTGTCGCGGACGCCCTGGGCATGCACCTGGACCTCTTCCAGCGCATCCACGTCGACCCCTGTTCGGTGACGGCCGTCCGGTACACCGCCACCCGGCCCTTCGTGTTCCGGCTCGGCGACACCGGGGACTTCGGCTCGCTCGTCCGGCGCCCCGCCGCACCGGAGAGCGTCGCATCCGACAAGGACACCGAAGGCGCGGGGAACGCGGTCGTGGGAGGCGGCGCGGGCGCGGCTTGATCGCCCGGCGCAGTAGGGTGGACGGGCCAACACAAGGGCGCAGACCTGCCCCCTGCCGCCGAGACTTGGAGACTGGACGTGCCCCGTCAGGTGTTCCTCTACGACCCCCCGGACCGCTTCGTGGCCGGCACGGTCGGTCTGCCGGGACGCCGTACGTTCTTCCTGCAGGCCTCCGCCGGACCCCGCGTCACCAGCGTCTCCCTGGAGAAGACCCAGGTCGCAGCGCTGGCCGAGCGGATGGACGAGCTGCTGGACGAGGTCGTACGGCGGACCGGCGGCAACGCGCCGGTCCCGGCCGTCGCCCCCGCCGAGGCCGCCGACACCGCGCCGCTGGACGTCCCGGTCGACGAGGAGTTCCGCGTCGGCACCATGGCCCTGGCCTGGGACGGCGAGGAACAGCGCATGATCGTCGAGGCCCAGGCGCTCGTCGAACTCGACGCCGACTCCGACGAGGACCTCGCCGAGGCCGAGGAACGGCTGCTCCAGGACGAGGAGAACGGCCCGCCGATGCTGCGGGTCCGCCTCACCGGCGCCCAGGCCCGGGCCTTCGCCAAGCGGGCCCTGGACGTCGTCAACGCCGGCCGCCCGCCCTGCCCGCTGTGCAGCCTCCCGCTGGACCCGGAGGGGCACGTGTGCCCGCGCCAGAACGGCTACCGGCGCCAGGCGTGACGGACACGGGGGAGAAGATGGAGGAACTGCTCGCCCAGGGCGAGCTCACCGTCATAGGCCGGATCCGCGACGCGTCCAACGCCGTCCTGCTGTGCAGCGTCACGTACGGCGGCGTGAGCGCCGACTGCGTCTACAAGCCGGTCAAGGGCGAGCGGCCGCTGTGGGACTTCCCCGACGGGAACCTCGCCCGCCGAGAGGTCGCCGCCTACCTGATCTCCGAGGCCACCGGATGGGGCCTGGTCCCCGCCACCGTGCTGCGCGACGGACCGTACGGCGAGGGCATGGTCCAGCGGTGGATCGACGCCGAGCAGCCGGACGAGGACGCCCCGCTGGGCGCGCTCCTCGGGCTCGTCGACGGCGAGGAGGCGGGGGAGGGCTGGAAGGCCGTCGCGCTCGCCGAGGTCGGCGAAGGCCGCACCGCGCTGCTCGTGCACGCCGACGACCCCCGGCTGCGCCGGCTCGCCGTACTCGACGCAGTGATCAACAACGGCGACCGCAAGGGCGGCCACCTGCTGCCCGCGCCCGACGGACGGCTCTACGGCATCGACCACGGCGTGACCTTCCACGCCGAGGACAAGCTGCGCACCCTCCTGTGGGGCTGGGCGGGCGAGCCGCTGACCGACGAGGCCCGCGAGGTGCTCGCCGCGCTGGCCGACGCGCTGGCCGAGGGGGCCCCGCTCGCCACCCGGCTGGCCGAACTGATCACGCCGGTCGAGCTGGCCGCCGTACGGGACCGGGTGGAGCACCTGCTGCGGACCGGCACCCATCCCCAGCCGTCCGGGCAATGGCCGTCGATCCCCTGGCCACCGGTCTGAATCAGCCATCGGCCATACGCACAAAATCAGCCAGACCGCAAGAGTGCCGATCAAGACAACAGTGCAGGTCCAGTTCGTTTCCGGAACATCCGTCCGGTTAGGCTCGAGACATGCATGCCTGGCCCGCTTCTGAGGTCCCCGCCCTTCCTGGCAAGGGCCGCGACCTCCAGATCCACGACACCGCGACCCAGGGGACGATCACCCTCGCCCCCGGTCCCGTCGCCCGTATCTACGTCTGCGGCATCACTCCGTACGACGCGACCCACATCGGTCACGCGGCGACCTACAACGCGTTCGACCTCGTACAACGCGTGTGGCTCGACACCAAGCGGCAGGTCCACTACGTCCAGAACGTCACGGACGTGGACGACCCGCTCCTGGAGCGGGCGCTGCGCGACAACCAGGACTGGACCGAGCTGGCGGAGCGCGAGACCGCACTGTTCCGCGAGGACATGACGGCCCTGCGGATGCTGCCCCCGCAGCACTACATCGGAGCCGTCGAGGCCATACCCGGCATCGTGCCGCTGGTCGAGCGGCTGCGGGACGCGGGTGCGGCGTACGAGCTCGACGGCGACACCTACTTCTCGGTCGAGGCCGACCCGCACTTCGGCGGGGTCTCCCACCTCGACGCCGAGGCGATGCGGCTCCTCTCGGCCGAGCGGGGCGGCGACCCCGACCGGCCCGGGAAGAAGAACCCGCTGGACCCGATGCTGTGGATGGCCGCGCGTCCGGGCGAGCCGAGCTGGGACGGCGGCTCGCTGGGCCGCGGCCGGCCGGGCTGGCACATCGAGTGCGTGGCGATCGCCCTCGACCACCTGGGCATGGGCTTCGACATCCAGGGCGGCGGTTCCGACCTGGCGTTCCCGCACCACGAGATGGGCGCCTCGCACGCCCAGGCGCTGACGGGCGAGTTCCCGATGGCCAAGGCGTACGTGCACGCGGGCATGGTGGCGCTGCACGGCGAGAAGATGTCGAAGTCGAAGGGCAACCTCGTCTTCGTATCGGCGCTGCGGCGCTCCGGGGTGGACCCGGCGGCCATCCGCCTCGCGCTGCTGTCCCACCACTACCGGGCCGACTGGGAGTGGACGGACGCCGTCCTCGACGAGGCCGTGGCCCGGCTGGAGCGCTGGCGCGCGGCCGTGTCCCGGCCGGACGGAATCCCGGCGGACGCCGTGCTCGAAGAGGTCCGCGAGGCCCTGGCGAACGACCTGGACGCCCCTGCGGCGCTGGCGGCCGTGGACCGCTGGGTGGAGCTCCAGAACGCCACCGACGGCGACGACGAGTCGGCCCCGGGCCTGGTCTCCCGCACGGTCGACGCGCTGCTGGGCGTAGCCCTCTAGGCGACCGAACAGGCGCGCCCCCGGCACGGCCGGGGGCGCGCCCCGCCGTTTCACGGCCTCACTGCATGACGGTGACCGGCGGGTGCCGGGGATCGGCGGGGCACGCGTAGAACTGCAGGGTGTAGCCGCGGCCCACGGTGACCTCCGTGGGGGTCGCGGACGCGCCGTGCACCTCCTCGACCGGCCGCCAGCTCTCGGTTTCGGCGTTCCACTCGGTGTGGTCGAGGGTGAGCAGCGGTTCGCCGACGGCCGAACACCGCGCGCAGCGCAGTTCCTTTGGGCCGCCGGAATCACGGAACGTGAAGGGGGCGGCCCACCCGCCGGCCTTCCACCCGGGTGCGACGGACAGCGCTCCGCGGTAGCCCGTGGCCCCGTCCTCCTCCCAGTCGTCGATCCGCCCGGCCAGCTCGGGGTCCAGATCGTGCGCGGCCGGGTACTCGAGGACCTGCTCCGGATGGAGCACGCACGGGACCGGCACCAGCTCGGACGTGCCCACGTACGCGGGCTCCGGCGCGGTCTCCAGGACCTCCGCCACGTCGGCGGCCCGCCGCCACCGCAGCTGGACGGCCTCCGAGCCGCTCTGGTCCTCGATGTCGATGAACGGGCACCACAGCACCTGGAGCAGGTCCGTGCCCTCGGGGAACGGCAGGCCGGGGACGTCCCGGGCGTACAGCTGCGCCACCGGTATCAGCGGGTGCGGGCCCTCGGGCAGCAGCGACGGATCATGGCCGGCGTGGATCCGCGAGACCTCGGCGTGGTCCTCGTCCGTCCAGACCTCGAGGGCGAGGATCCGCCGGAGGGTGCGGACCTCCTCGGGCGTGTTGAGCTCGAAGGGGGCGTCGTGCTCCTGCGAGCACGACGCCCAGGGCTCGTCGGCCGGCCACAGCAGCGGCCCGCCTACCGAGCTCTCGTGCAGGGTGGGCGCACCGGGCCGCGGGTGTAGCCGGGTGGCGGTCCTGGACGTCCCTGCGAGCTCCGGGAAGGCCGAGGCCACGTCGAGCGGGCGGGGCGGGGTGGTACGAGTCATGCTTCCCTCTCTCGGAACGGCAACCCGTATCCAAGCAGGGGGTACTGACACGCCGGCAGCCGGCTGGGGCTAGGCCTCGGGAGCGTCCCCCTCGCCCTCCGGCGGGCCCTCGGCCTGACCGTCCGACGTGCCGTCAGGCTTGCCCTTCGGTCCGGCCTCGGCCTTGCCTTCGGACTTGCCTTCGGACTTGCCTTCCGGTTCCGGGGGACCTTCCGGGCCGTCGGCGGCCGGCGGTTCCTGCGCGTCCTCCGGCTTCGGCTTCGCCTGGGGTCGGGCACCGCCGGACAGGTCCCGGAAGTAGGAACCCGTGTCGGTGGCCGTCTCCGGACTCCCCGCCGGATCCCGCCGCCGCAGGTACCGCTCGAACTCCCGCGCGATCGCGTCGCCCGAGGCCTCCGGCAGATCGGCCGTGTCCCGGGCCTCCTCCAGCGTCTGGACGTACTCCGCCACCTCGCTGTCCTCGGCGGCCAGTTGGTCCACGCCCAACTGCCAAGCCCGCGCGTCCTCCGGCAGCTCGCCCAGCGGGATCCGGATGTCGATCAGATCCTCCAGCCGGTTCAGCAGGGCCAGCGTCGCCTTCGGGTTCGGCGGCTGGGAGACGTAGTGCGGCACCGCCGCCCACAGGGACACCGCCGGCACACCCGCGTGCGTACAGGCCTCCTGAAGGATGCCCACGATGCCCGTCGGGCCCTCGTACTTGGTCTCCTCCAGGTCCATCGTCCGCGCCAGGTCCGCGTCCGAGGTGACCCCGCTCACCGGCACCGGCCGCGTGTGCGGGGTGTCCCCGAGCAGCGCGCCCAGGATGACCACCATCTCCACGCCCAGCTCGTGCGCGAAACCGAGGATCTCGTTGCAGAACGACCGCCACCGCATGGACGGTTCGATGCCCCGGACCAGCACCAGGTCCCGCGGCTTGGCGCCGCCGATCCGGACCACCGACAGCCGTGTCGTCGGCCACGTGATCTTCCGTACCCCGTTGTCCAGCCACACCGTCGGCCGGTTGACCTGGAAGTCGTAGTAGTCCTCGGCGTCGAGCGCCGCGAAGACCTCGCCCTTCCACTCCCGGTCCAGGTGTGCGACCGCACCGGAGGCCGCGTCACCCGCGTCGTTCCAGCCCTCGAACGCGGCCACCATGACCGGGTCGATCAGCTCGGGCACGCCCTCAAGCTCGATCACCCAGGTCTCCTTCCGAAGTTCCCTTGTGTACGTGGGTCAGCCTAAGCCTTGATGAGGCACCGGCCACAGCCCACGACAGAGGGGCGGTTCCCCTCGGAACCGCCCCTCTTCCCCACCTGCGCAGGAGCTATGCCTTGCGGCCCAGCATCTCCTCGACCCGCGCCCGGACGGACTCGTCGTCCAGGCCGCGGATCGTCACCGTCGTACGGCGGCGCAGCACGTCGTCGACCGTCTCGGCCCACTCGTTGTCGCGGGCGTAGGCGACCTGTGCCCAGATCTCCGGACCGTCCGGGTGGATCCGCTCGGCCAGCGCGGGGTCCTCGTTCGCGAGGCGCGCGATGTCGAAGGCCAGCGAGCCGTAGTGGGAGGCCAGGTGGCGGGCCGTCAGCGGGTCCATCCGCGTGCCCGGCTCCCGGTCCACCAGCAGCCGGTGCGCGACCGCGTTCGGGTTGGCGACACCGGGCAGCGCGATCCGGCGCACCAGCGACTTCACCGGCTCCATGTCCTCGGTCAGCGGGCTGCCCGGGAGCTTCGCCAGCTTGTCCATGACCACACGGCCGATGTGGCGGTACGTCGTCCACTTGCCGCCGGCCACCGACAGCATGCCGCCGGCGCCCTCGGAGACGACCGTCTCGCGCTTGGCCTTCTCGACGCCGCCGGGGCCGCCGGGCAGCACCCGCAGACCCGCGAAGGCGTACGTCATCAGCGAGCGGTCCAGGTCCGCGTCCTTCACCGAGAAGGCCGCCTCGTCCAGGATCTGCGTGATGTCGGACTCGGTGGCGCGCACGTCCGCCGGGTCGCCCTCGTACACCTCGTCGGTGGTGCCGAGCAGCAGCTGGTCCTCCCACGGGAGGGCGAAGGTGATGCGGTACTTGTCGATCGGGGTGGCCATGGCGGCCTTCCACGGCGACTTGCGCTTCATGACGATGTGCGCGCCCTTGGAGAGGCGGATCGACGGCATGGAGTGCTTGTCCTCCATGCGCCGCAGGTGGTCCACCCACGGGCCGGTGGCGTTGAGCACGACGCGGGCGTCGACCCCGAACTCGGTGCCGTCGAGGCGGTCCTTGAGCTCGGCGCCGGTGACCCGGCCGCGCGTCTTGCGCAGTCCGGTGACCTCGGCGTGGTTGAGGACGACCGCGCCCGACTCGACGGCCGCGCGGACCGTCATGACGGCGACGCGGGAGTCGTTCATCTGGTGGTCGTAGTAGACCGCGACGGCCTTGAGGTTGTCCGTCTTCAGGCCGGGGTTGTCGGCGACGGCACGGGCCGGGGATATGACCTTGCCCATGCCGTCGCCGAAGGCCGAGAGGGCGGAGTAGGCGAAGACGCCCGCGCCCAGCTTGGCCGCACCCACCGGACCGCCCTTGTAGACCGGCAGGTAGAAGGTGAGCGGGTTGACCAGGTGCGGGGCCACGTCCTTGGCCAGCACCCGCCGCTCGTGGTGGTTCTCCGCGACCAGCTTGACCGCGCCGGTCTGCAGGTAGCGCAGACCGCCGTGGACGAGCTTGGAGGAGGCCGAGGAGGTGGCGCCGGCGAAGTCGCCGGCGTCCACCATGGCAACCCGCAGGCCCGACTGCGCGGCGTGCCACGCCACGGAGGTGCCCAGGATTCCACCACCGATGACCAGCAGGTCGTACGTGGCCTTCGACAGCTGCTCACGGGTCTGTGCGCGGCTGACGTTGGCACCGGCGGTCGGGTGCGTGCCCAGTGCGGTCACGCTCTGCAGGCTGCTCATATCTCTCTTAGCTCCTCGTCGATTGACTCAGCTGGTGCGGTCAGCTGGCGTCTTCGTCGTCGACCCAGCCCATGGAACGCTCCACGGCCTTGAGCCAGCTCTTGTACTCGCGGTCCCGCTGGTCGGCGGGCATCCGCGGGGTCCACTCCGCCGCGCGGCGCCAGTTGGCGCGCAGGGCGTCGGTGTCGGGCCAGAAGCCGACGGCCAGGCCGGCGGCGTAGGCGGCGCCGAGGCAGGTGGTCTCGGCGACCATCGGGCGCACCACGGGGGCGTCCAGGAAGTCCGAGAGCGTCTGCATCAGCAGGTTGTTGGAGGTCATGCCGCCGTCGACCTTGAGGGCGGCGAGCTCGACGCCCGAGTCCTTGGTCATGGCGTCGGTGATCTCGCGGGTCTGCCAGGCGGTGGCCTCCAGGACGGCACGGGCGATGTGCGCCTTGGTGACGTACCGGGTGAGGCCGGCGATCACACCGCGGGCGTCGGAACGCCAGTACGGGGCGAAGAGGCCGGAGAAGGCCGGCACGAAGTAGGCGCCGCCGTTGTCCTCGACCGAGGAGGCCAGGGTCTCGATCTCGGCCGCGGACTTGATCAGGCCCATCTGGTCGCGCATCCACTGGACGAGCGAGCCGGTGACGGCGATGGAGCCCTCCAGCGCGTAGACCGGCTTCTGGTCGCCGATCTTGTAGCCGACCGTGGTCAGCAGGCCGCTGTAGGAGTTGATGACCTTGTCGCCGGTGTTCATCAGCATGAACGTTCCGGTGCCGTACGTGGACTTGGCCTCGCCCTCGGCGAAACAGGTCTGGCCGAAGAGGGCGGCCTGCTGGTCACCGAGCGCCGAGGCGACCGGAACACCGGCGAGGACGCCGTCCTTGACGTGGCCGTAGACCTCGGCGGAGGACTTGATCTCGGGGAGGATGGTGAGCGGCACCTCCATGGACTTCGCGATGCTGTCGTCCCACTCCAGCGTGTGGAGGTTCATCAGCATGGTGCGCGAGGCGTTGGTGACGTCGGTGACGTGCACACCGCCCTGGGCGCCACCGGTGAGGTTCCAGATGACCCAGGAGTCCATGGTGCCGAAGAGGATGTCGCCGGCGGCGGCGCGCTCGCGCAGGCCCTCGACGTTGTCCAGCAGCCAGCGGGCCTTCGGGCCGGCGAAGTAGCTCGCCAGCGGCAGGCCGGTCTCGCGGCGGAAGCGGTCCTGGCCGACGTTGCGGCCGAGCTCCTTGCACAGGGCGTCGGTGCGGGTGTCCTGCCAGACCAGCGCGTTGTGAACCGGCTCGCCGGTGTGGCGGTCCCACAGGACGGTGGTCTCGCGCTGGTTGGTGATGCCGACGGCCTTGACGTCCGCGGCGGTGATCTCGGCCTTGGCGATGGCCCCGGCGACGACCTCCTGGACGTTGGTCCAGATCTCGGTGGCGTCGTGCTCGACCCAGCCCGGCTTCGGGAAGATCTGCTCGTGCTCCTTCTGGTCGACGGCGACGATGCGGCCGTCGCGGTCGAAGACGATGCAGCGGGAGGAGGTGGTGCCCTGATCGATCGCAGCGATGAAGGGGCCGGTGCTGGTGGTCATGTTGGCTGCTCCTGGCAGGTCGGGTGAGTAGGCGGAATCAGGAGGGCGGTGCGGATCTTACGATCTTGCCGGTACTGCTGATCAGGCGAACGCGATGTTGTAGAGACCACCGGCGAGCGCGGCACCGACGAGCGGGCCGACCACCGGGATCCAGGAGTAACCCCAGTCGGAGCCGCCCTTGTTGGGCAGCGGCAGCAGGGCGTGCACGATACGCGGACCGAGGTCACGCACCGGGTTGATGGCGTAGCCGGTCGGGCCACCGAGCGAGAGACCGATGCCGACGACCACGAACGAGGTGATCAGGACGCCGATGACACCGAGGCCCTTGCCGCCGTCCTGAAGGCCCTGGGTCAAGATCGCCAGGACCAGGACGGCGGTACCGATGATCTCGGTCGTCAGGTTCTGCACGACGTTACGGATCTCGGGGCCGGTGGAGAAGATGCCGAGCACGGGGCCGGCCACATCGTGCGGGTGCGGGTCCTCGGGACCGAGCTTGGCGTCGCGGATGTGCTCCGGGTCGGCCAGGTGGACGCGGAACTGCCCGTAGTAGGTCACCCACATCAGCACGGCGCCGAGCATCGCGCCCAGCAGCTGGCCGGCGAAGTAGACCGGGGTGTCGCCCCACTCGCCGGTCTTGACGGCGAGACCGACGGTGACCGCCGGGTTCAGGTGCGCACCGGAGAGCGGCGCGGAGACGTAGGCGGCGATCAGTACGGCGAAACCCCAGCCGAACGTGATGGCGAGCCAGCCCGCATTGCGGGCCTTGGAGCTCTTGAGCGTCACTGCGGCGCAGACGCCACCGCCGAGCAGTGTGAGCAGGGCGGTACCGATGGTCTCGCCGATGAAGATGTCGGAGCTGGACACCCGCGACTCCTTTGTACGTCCAGGGGTGAGCGGACACCGGGTCCCTCCGGTGGTTCCGCGCACTCGGTGAGTGCTGCACCGGTCCGTGGCTTGTCGCATCCTAGCGCGTATTGCCGGTAGGTGTTCGACAATGCCGACCGATGAACGGCAGTTTTCCGCCCAAGTGAAGAACGCGTCAAGGGTCGGTCGGGCCAAAGTGTCGGATCGTTACCCGTAGGTGCGATCAGCCAAAACCAGCCATCTCAAGGCCGGGATGTGGCGAAAAACAGGCATAAAGAGGCCAGGGTGTGGCCAGGACCTGTTAAAGGAAGCTCAGAACCGGCCCGCGCCGAGATCGCGTGAAACCGCACGCGCACAGTCCCGCACCGACGCCACGAGGGCCGCACGGGGCTCCCCGGACTCGCCGCACACCCGTTCCACGGCGCCGGCGACCGCCACCGCGCCGACCGGCATCCGGCGCCGGTCGTGGATCGGCGCCGCCACCGAGGCGATGCCCTCCCAGGTCTCCTCGACGTCGGAGGCCCAGCCGCGCGCCCGGGTCAGGCCCAGGATCTCCTCGAAGCCGGGGCCGTCCGTGACCGTGCGGGGGGTGAAGGCCTCGCGCTCGACCTCGTGCGCCTGGGTGTGCGCCACGGGGTCGTACGCCGACAGCACCTTGCCCAGTGCGGTCGAGTGCAGCGGCTGCATGGCCCCGACCTCCAGCACCTGACGGCTGTCGTCGGGCCGGAACACGTGGTGCATGATCAGCACCCCGCTCTGGTGCAGCACGCCCACGTACACGCTCTCGCCGCTCGCCCGGGCCAGGTCGTCCGTCCACACCAGCGCGCGGGCGCGCAGCTCGTGCACGTCGAGGTAGCTGTTGCCCAGGCGCAGCAGCTCCGCGCCCAACTGGTACCGGCCGGAGGCCGGGTCCTGCTCCACGAAGCCCTCGGCCTGCAGGGTGCGCAAGATGCCGTGGGCCGTGCCCTTGGCCAGGCCCAGCGAGGACGCCACGTCCGAGAGTCCCAGCCGGCGCTCGCCGCCCGCCAGGAGTCGCAGCATCGCAGCGGCTCGTTCGAGCGACTGGATGTTCCGTGCCATCGCGCAGCCTCCTGCAGACCTTCGGTATTACTGACCATCTTGACGCGGTTCGACAATGCTGAACAGTATCGGTCGATGTCGACCTTGTGCACCGTCGGACAGCTGTTCGCCGTACCGTCGCAGGGACACCGCCCCGGAAAGTCCCCGCCACAGAATGCAGTCCGCCACGTGGGACACCCACACCGGGGCGCCTGCCTCGCGGTTACCCTGGCCGCGTGCACCCTTGACACAGCGGGGGTGTAAAGCCGACAGCCGTCGCATCCCAGGGAGCACAACCATGGCTTCGTTGCCCACCTTGCCCGCTGACACCCAGACCCGGGCCGATGCCCTCCGGGAGGCACTCGCGACCCGCGTGGTCGTCGCCGACGGAGCCATGGGAACGATGCTCCAAGCGCAGGACCCCACCATGGAGGACTTCCAGCAGCTCGAAGGCTGCAACGAGGTCCTCAACATCACCCGCCCCGACATCGTGCGCTCCGTCCACGAGGCGTACTTCTCGGTGGGCGTGGACTGCGTCGAGACCAACACCTTCGGCACGAACTACGCGGCGCTCGCCGAGTACGACATCGCCGAACGCAATTTCGAGCTGTCGGAGGCCGGCGCGCGCATCGCCCGCGAGGTCGCCGACGAGTTCACCGCCTCCACCGGTCAGCAGCGCTGGGTCCTCGGTTCCATGGGCCCCGGCACCAAGCTCCCCACGCTCGGCCACATCACCTACGGCCAGATCCGCGACGCCTACCAGATCAACGCCGAGGGCCTGCTCTCCGGCGGCGCCGACGCGCTGCTCGTCGAGACCACCCAGGACCTCCTGCAGACGAAGTCCTCGATCATCGGCGCCCGCCGGGCCATGGAAGCCCTCGGCGTCACCGTCCCGCTGATCTGCTCCGTCACCGTCGAGACCACCGGCACCATGCTCCTCGGCTCGGAGATCGGCGCGGCCCTGACCGCCCTGGAGCCGCTGGGCATCGACATGATCGGCCTGAACTGCGCCACCGGCCCCGCCGAGATGAGCGAGCACCTGCGCTACCTCGCGCGCAACGCCCGCATCCCGCTCTCCTGCATGCCCAACGCCGGCCTGCCCGTCCTGACCAAGGAGGGCGCGCACTACCCGCTGACCGCCCCCGAGCTGGCCGACGCCCAGGAGACGTTCGTCCGCGAGTACGGGCTCTCCCTGGTCGGCGGCTGCTGCGGCACGACCCCCGAGCACCTGCGCCAGGTCGTCGAGCGGGTCCGCGGCGCGGCCGTCACCGAGCGCACCCCCCAGCCCGAGCCCGGCGCCGCCTCGCTCTACCAGACCGTGCCCTTCCGCCAGGACACCTCGTACATGGCGATCGGCGAGCGCACCAACGCCAACGGCTCCAAGAAGTTCCGCGAGGCCATGCTGGAGGCCCGCTGGGACGACTGCGTGGAGATGGCGCGCGACCAGATCCGCGAGGGCGCGCACATGCTCGACCTCTGCGTGGACTACGTGGGCCGCGACGGCGTCGCCGACATGGAGGAGCTCGCCGGCCGCTTCGCCACCGCCTCCACCCTGCCCATCGTCCTGGACTCCACCGAGGTCCCCGTCATCCGGGCGGGCCTGGAGAAGCTCGGCGGCCGCGCGGTCATCAACTCCGTGAACTACGAGGACGGCGACGGCCCCGAGTCCCGCTTCGCCAAGGTCACCCGACTGGCCCAGGAGCACGGTGCCGCGCTCATCGCGCTGACCATCGACGAGGAGGGCCAGGCCCGCACCGTCGAACACAAGGTCGCCATTGCCGAACGGCTCATCGACGACCTCACGGGCAACTGGGGGATCCGCGAGTCGGACATCCTCATCGACACCCTGACCTTCACGATCTGCACCGGTCAGGAGGAGTCCCGTAAGGACGGCATCGCCACGATCGAGGCGATCCGCGAGCTCAAGCGGCTCCACCCGGAGGTCCAGACCACCCTCGGCCTGTCCAACATCTCCTTCGGCCTCAACCCGGCCGCCCGCGTCCTGCTGAACTCGGTCTTCCTCGACGAGTGCGTCAAGGCCGGCCTGGACTCCGCCATCGTCCACGCCTCCAAGATCCTGCCGATCGCCCGCTTCGACGAGGAGCAGGTCACCACCGCCCTCGACCTGATCTACGACCGGCGCGAGGGCGACTACGACCCGCTGCAGAAGCTGATGGCCCTCTTCGAGGGCGTCAACACCAAGTCGCTCAAGGCCGGCCGCGCCGAGGAACTCCTCGCCCTGCCGCTGGACGAGCGACTGCAGCGCCGCATCATCGACGGCGAGAAGAACGGCCTGGAGGCCGACCTCGACGAGGCCCTGGCGACCCGCCCCGCCCTCGACATCGTCAACGACACCCTCCTGGAGGGCATGAAGGTCGTCGGCGAGCTCTTCGGCTCGGGCCAGATGCAGCTCCCCTTCGTCCTGCAGTCCGCCGAGGTCATGAAGACGGCCGTCGCCTACCTCGAACCGCACATGGAGAAGACCGACGACGAGGGCAAGGGCACGATCGTGCTCGCCACCGTCCGCGGCGACGTCCACGACATCGGCAAGAACCTCGTCGACATCATCCTCACCAACAACGGCTACAACGTCGTCAACATCGGCATCAAGCAGCCCGTCTCCGCGATCCTCGAAGCCGCACAGGAACACAAGGCCGACGTCATCGGCATGTCCGGCCTCCTCGTGAAGTCGACCGTGATCATGAAGGAGAACCTGGAGGAGCTGAACCAGCGCAAGCTGGCCGCCGACTACCCGGTGATCCTCGGCGGCGCCGCCCTCACCCGCGCCTACGTCGAGCAGGACCTCCACGAGATCTACGAGGGCGAGGTCCGCTACGCCCGCGACGCCTTCGAGGGCCTGCGCCTCATGGACGCCCTCATCGCCGTCAAGCGCGGCGTCCCCGGCGCGACCCTGCCCGAGCTCAAGCAGCGCCGCGTCGCCAAGCGCGACACACCCGTCCTCCCGGTCGACGAGGCCGAGGAGCCGGGCGGCCGCTCCGACGTCTCGGTCGACAACCCGATCCCCACCCCGCCGTTCTGGGGCACCCGCGTGGTCAAGGGCATCCCGCTCAAGGACTACGCCTCCTGGCTCGACGAGGGCGCCCTCTTCAAGGGCCAGTGGGGCCTCAAGCAGGCCCGCGCGGGCGGGGCCACGTACGAGGAGCTCGTCGAGAGCGAGGGCCGTCCGCGCCTGCGCGGCCTCCTGGACAAGCTGCACACCGAGAACCTGCTCGAAGCCGCGGTCGTCTACGGGTACTTCCCCTGCGTCTCCAAGGGCGACGACCTGATCATCCTGGACGAGCAGGGCAACGAGCGGACCCGCTTCACCTTCCCGCGCCAGCGCCGCGGCCGGCGCCTGTGCCTCGCGGACTTCTTCCGTCCCGAGGAGTCCGGCGAGACCGACGTCGTCGGTCTGCAGGTGGTCACCGTCGGCTCGAAGATCGGCGAGGCCACCGCCAAGCTGTTCGAGTCGGACTCCTACCGCGAGTACCTGGAGCTGCACGGCCTCTCGGTCCAGCTCGCCGAGGCCATGGCCGAGTACTGGCACGCCCGCGTCCGCGCCGAGCTCGGATTCGGCGGCGAGGACCCCGCGAAGGTCGAGGACATGTTCGACCTCAAGTACCGCGGTGCCCGCTTCTCGCTCGGCTACGGCGCCTGCCCCGACCTGGAGGACCGTGCGAAGATCGCCGACCTACTGGAGCCGGAGCGGATCGGCGTCCACCTGTCGGAGGAGTTCCAGCTCCATCCGGAGCAGTCCACCGACGCGATCGTGATCCACCACCCCGAAGCGAAGTATTTCAACGCACGCTGAGCTCTGCCGACGTACACTTGTCGGTCCCATACAGGCCGGTCGCCTGTTCCCCGGGGTGGTATGCCCCGCGGAAGAGGTGACCGGCCTTCTCGTCCCTTCTGAGAGGCATGCGCATGACGAGCACCGTTCCCGCCCCCGTCGCCCGTACGGCCGACGGTTCTGCCCTGCAGGCGGTGCTGCTCGACATGGACGGCACCCTCGTCGACACCGAGGGCTTCTGGTGGGAGATCGAGGCCGAGGTCTTCCAGGAGCTCGGCCACCGCCTCGACGAATCCTGGCGCGACGTGGTCGTCGGCGGCCCCATGAGCCGCAGCGCGACCTTCCTGATCGAGTCGACCGGCGCCGCCATCGGCCTCGCCGAGCTGAGCGTCCTGCTCAACGAGCGCTTCGAGGCACGCATCGCCGACCGGGTGCCGCTGATGCCCGGAGCCGAGCGGCTGCTGGCCGAGCTCGCCCGGCACAACGTGCCCACCGCCCTCGTCTCCGCCTCCCACCGCCGGGTGATCGACCAGGTCCTGCTCACCCTCGGCCGCGACCGCTTCGCGATGACGGTCGCCGGCGACGAGGTGGCCCGTACCAAGCCGCACCCCGATCCGTACCTGTTCGCCGCGCGCTCGCTGGGCGCGCACCCCTCGCGGTGCGCGGTCATCGAGGACACCCGCACCGGTGTGGCGGCCGCCGAGGCCGCCGGCTGCCGGGTCGTGGCCATCCCCTCGGTCGGCGTGATCGAGCCCGCCCCCGGGCGTACGGTGGTCCGCTCGCTGGAGGACGTGGACCTGGCGTTCCTGCGCTCGCTCATCGCCCCGTTTAACTGAGAGTGACGCCCCTGCCCTCCCGTCGGGCGCGCACGACCCAAGCGGACACATCGGCATGCACTGGCCTACATCGGTATGCATTGCGACGCACTGGAGCCCTACGAGCACGCTCCGTGCCGAATGGAACGCTGCTCGACCGCGTTACGGCGGAAGGATCTTCCGTGGTAGGCCCCGGAGGCTGAAATTCCATCCCCTCCCGGGTTGTTGCGCAGGGTGACCTTGGTCACCCTGCGCACCCTCGGCGGGTCCGCCCCGGGGCCTCCGCGGCTTCCAATGTGTCCACATTGATCAGCCCCTGACCGAATCTGCGCAGCCTGCCTGCCAACAGGCAGTTCGCTCCGATCACGGTGCGATTACGCCCCAAGTTCCGCCAGTTCCAGCCATCCAGTCCCGGACCACTACTGTCGATGTGGGCACTACGCCGCACCTCAGCCGGTCCCGACACACACCCCTGTGCCGGGACCGCGTGGACCGATCGTCACTACACCGGCCCGATCGTTCCGCCCCGAACGGGCGACCGACGCGAAGTGCCCTCTACGCCGCTTTGAACAAGTGCCGGTTACAGGGAGTACTTCCAGCATGAACCGCAAGACCATGGTGCTGACGGCCGCGGCCGGACTGCTCACCCCCGCGCTGGCCGCCTGCGGCAGCGCGAGCGGCGGAGGAGCAGGATCCGGAGCGATCGTCGTCGGAACCACAGATCGGTTCGAGGCCGCAGACTTCGCTCCCGCCCCCTTCGACCCGGCCTACGCCTACGACGCCAGCACCTGGAACGTCCTGCGCCAGACCGTCCAGACGCTGATGCACACCCCGCGCGGCGGCGGCCAGCCCGTCCCCGAAGCAGCCTCCGCCTGCCGCTTCACCGACGCCGGCAACGAGAGCTACCGCTGCACCCTGCGCCCCGATCTGAAGTTCGCCGACGGTGAGCCCCTCACCGCCAAGGACGTCAAGTTCTCCATCGACCGCGTCCGCGCCATCAAGGACGAGAACGGCCCCTCCTCGCTGCTCTCCACCCTCGACAACGTCGAGGTCAAGGGCACCGACACCGTCGTCTTCCACCTGAAGACCCCGGACGCGACCTTCCCGTTCAAGCTCTCCACCCCCGCCGCCGGCATCGTCAGCGAGAAGAACTACGACGCCAAGAAGCTCCGCGAGGGCTTCGCCGTGGACGGCTCCGGCCCGTACACGATGAAGGCCGAGGTCAAGGGCAACCAACTGGTCCGCGCCGTCTTCACCAAGAACCCGCACTACAAGGGCGACCTCAAGCTGCAGAACGACAAGGTCGAGCTGCGCACCTTCACCGACTCCCCGACCATGGGCAAGGCACTCACCGACGGGAAGATCCACATGGTCTCCCGCACCCTGTCGCCCGCCCAGATCACCGAGTTCAGCGCCCAGCCGCCCAAGGGCGTCAAGCTGGTCCCGATGCCCGGCCTGGAGATCCGCTACCTCGGCTTCAACACCGATGCGCCGGTCGTCAAGGACAAGGCCGTGCGCCAGGCGCTCGCCGCCGCCGTCGACCGCGGCCAGCTCATCTCCAAGGTCTACGGCAAGTCCGCCCAGCCGCTCTACTCGCTGGTCCCCACCACCGTGACGGGCCACGTCAACTCCTTCTACAACAAGTACGGCGACGCCAACACCCCCAAGGCCGCCGCCCTGCTGAAGGAAGCCGGGATCAAGACCCCGGTCAAGCTGACCCTGCACTACACCAGCGACCACTACGGCGACGGCACGGCCGCCGAGTTCGAGGCCCTCAAGGCCCAGCTCAACTCCACCGGCCTGTTCGACATCACCGTCCAGGGCAGCGAGTGGACGGACTTCCGCCCCGCCCAGAAGAAGGGCGACCACGCCGCCTACGGGCTCGGCTGGTTCCCCGACTACCCGGACGCCGACAACTTCCTCGCCCCGTTCCTGGAGCAGGACAACTTCTTGGGCACGCCGTACGCCAACAGTGCGGTGCGCAGCAGGCTCATCCCCGAATCCCGGCGGGCGGTCGACCGTACGGTCGCCGTCCCCGCGATCACGGAGATGCAGGACATCGTCGCCGAGGACGTGCCCGTCCTGCCCCTGTGGCAGGGCAAGCAGTACGTCGCCGCACGCGACGGGATCACCGGAGTGGAGTGGTCGGTCAACGCCATCTCCGACCTCCAGTTGTGGGAGCTCGGCCGTGGCGTAAGCGGCTGAGCAAGGCAAAGACCGGCAGCGGGTGTCGCGGGCCGGAACAACGAAACAGTTCGACTGTGAAGGACGTTCGCGTGAATCGACGTAACCAGTGGCTGGCGGCCCCGCTCGGCGCAGCCACCGCCGCCGCGCTGCTCAGCGGTTGCGGTTCGACCGATGGCTCCAATGCCGGCAGCGGCAAGGGCGTGGTCATGGGCATATCCGACAAGGTGAAGTCCGTCGACCCGGCATCGGGCTACGACCCGGGCTCCTGGCTGCTGTTCAACAACGTCTTCCAGTCGCTGCTGAGCTTCCCCAAGGGCGGCACCACCCCCGAGCCCGACGCCGCCCAGGCCTGCGGCTTCGAGGGCGGCGACAGCAAGCTCTACAAGTGCACCCTGCGCGACGGCCTGAAGTTCAGCAACGGCCACAGCCTCACCTCGAAGGACGTCAAGTTCTCCTTCGAGCGCACCCTGAAGATCAACGACGCCAACGGCCCGGCCGTGATGCTCGCGTCGATCGCGAGCATCGACGCTCCCGACGACAAGACCGTCATCTTCAAGCTCAAGAACTCCGACGCCACCTTCCCCAGCAAGATCGCGTCGGGCGCCGGCTCCATCGTCGACCACGCCGAATACCCGGCCGACAAGCTGCGCGGCGACAACAAGGCCGTCGGCTCCGGCGTCTACAAGCTCGACTCGTTCGGCGAGAAGAGCGCCACCTTCTCCGTCAACGAGTCCTACAGCGGCAAGGCCAAGGCCAAGAACACCGGCGTCACGCTGAAGTTCTTCAACGGCGACCAGGCCGGCCTCAAGACCGTCCTGGAGAGCGGCGACGTCGACTTCGCCTTCCGCGGCCTCGCCGCCAAGGACATCGCCGCCCTCGCCTCCAGCAAGACCGGCGACAACAAGGTCGACGTCGTCCAGGGCACCGGCGCCGAAGTCGAGCACATGGTGTTCAACGTCAACGACCCCGTCGTCGGCAAGCTCCCCGTGCGCAAGGCCATCGCCTACCTCATCGACCGCGAAGCCCTCGTCCGCGACGTGTACGCGGGCACCGCCACCGCGCTCTACTCCATCGTGCCCACCGGCATCGCCGGCCACACGACCCCGTTCTTCGACCGCTACGGCGGCACCCCGCAGCTCGACAAGGCCAAGGCCGTCCTCAAGGCCGCCAACATCAACGGCAAGGTCAAGCTGACCCTGTACTCCACCCCGTCCCGCTACGGCCCCTCCACGGACCAGCAGTTCGAGGTCATCGCCAAGCAGCTCAACGACAGCGGCCTCTTCGACGCCGACGTCAAGTCCGTCGAGTACGAGCAGTACGAGAAGGACATCCAGGCCGGCAAGTACGGCGTGTACGTGAAGGGCTGGGTGCCCGACTACCCGGACGCCGACAACTTCACGCAGCCGTTCTTCGGCCCGGACAACGTGCTGAACAACAACTACGACAACAAGGAGATCACCGGGACGATCATCCCGTCGACCTCCGCGAAGTCCGACCGCACCGCGGCCAACACCGACTACAACCGCCTCCAGGACATCGTCGCCGAAGAGCTCCCGCTCATCCCGCTCTGGCAGGGCAAGCAGTACGCCGTCACCCGCCAGAACGTGAGCGGCCTGCAGTGGTCCCTCGACGCCTCGACCGTCTTCCGCTTCTGGGAGATCAGCAAGGGCTGATGCCACCGGAGCCGGGCCCGCCCAGAGCGGGCCCGCCGCCACGCGGAGGGGGCCGTACGTGCACGCACGTACGGCCCCCTCCGCGTCGTCCGCGCCCGGCCGGACCTACTGGGCCCCGGGGCGCACCAGACCGCTCTCGTACGCGTACACCGCCGCCTGGACCCGGTCCCGCAGCCCCAGCTTCGTCAGCACGTGCCCCACATGCGTCTTGACCGTCGTCTCGCTCACGAACAGATCCGCCGCGATCTCCGCGTTCGACAACCCCCGGGACACCAGCTTCAACACCTCGACCTCACGCTCGGTCAGCGTCCCCAACGTGTTCGGAAGACTCGCCTCACCCGACGGAAGATGCCCCGCGTACTTGTCCAGCAGCCGCCGCGTGATACTCGGCGCGAGCATCGCCTCACCCGCCGCGACCACGCGGATCGCCTGCACCAGTTCGTTCGCCGGCGCATCCTTCAGCAGGAACCCGCTCGCCCCCGCCCGCAGCGCCTCCACCACGTACTCGTCCAGATCGAACGTGGTCAGCACCAGCACCTTCGCCGGCCCGTCGCGCTCCGGACCCGTGATCTGCCGGGTCGCCTCCACCCCGTCCATCCGCGGCATCCGGATGTCCATCAGCACCACATCGGGCTGCAGCGCCCGCACCTGGTCCAGCGCCTGCAGACCGTCCCCGGCCTCACCGACCACCGCCAAGTCCTCCTCCGCCTCCAGGATCATCCGGAAGCCGGTGCGCAGCAGCGGCTGGTCGTCGACCAGAAGGACGCGGATCGCCACGGGGTCTACCTCGTATTCGTCGGACGGCTACGGCGGGCCCGTCCATTCTGCCCTGACACCAAGATCAGGACTCCGCCGGGAGCTCCGCCTCCGACCGCGCCGGGGGCACCTCCCGGCGATAGCCGGGGGAGATCGTCAGAGGATACGGCGGGGGAGTACCCCCGAACTCCGGACACACCGCCCGATGATCACACCAGCCACACAGCTTCGTCGGCCGCGGCCGCCACTCACCCGACTCCGTCGCCTCCCGGATCGCCTCCCACAACGCGAGCAGCTTGCGCTCCACCCGCTCCAGATCCGCAACCACCGGGTCGTACGTCAACACGTCCCCACTACCCAAATACACCAGCTGCAGCCGCCGCGGCACCACCTGCTTCAGCCGCCACACCACCAGCGCGTAGAACTTCATCTGGAACAACGCACCCTCGGCGTACTCCGGCCGCGGCGCCTTCCCCGTCTTGTAGTCGACGATCCGCACCTCACCCGTCGGCGCCACGTCCACCCGGTCGATGATCCCCCGCAGACGCAGCCCCGACTCCAGCTCCGTCTCCACGAAGAACTCCCGCTCCACCGGCTCCAGCCGCGTCGGGTCCTCCAACGTGAACCACCGCTCCACCAGCGCCTCGGCCTCCGTCAGCCACCGCGCCAGCCCCGCCCCCTCGTCACCCTCCGGAAACAGCTCCGTCAGCTCCGGCTTCGACTCCAACAACCGGTCCCACTGCCCCGGAACCAACGCCTTCGCCCGCGGCGCCGTCCGCTCCTGCGCCGGATGATCGAAGAGCCGCTCCAGCACCGCATGCACCAGCGTCCCGCGGGTAGCAGCGGCACTGGGCTTCTCCGGCAACCTGTCGATCACCCGGAACCGGTACAGCAACGGGCACTGCATGAAATCGCTCGCCCGCGAAGGAGAGAGCGAAGAAGGCGCCACAGCGCTCCGCGCATCGGCATCGGCTGCGCCAGGCACAGCACCAGGGCTCGTCGTCATGCACAAAACCCTACGACCCACCACCGACAGGACGCGCATACCATCGACGATGACCCCCCTCGCACTGCATGATCGGAGCATCACAACCCGCTACCGCACCACCCCGTACGCGAACAGAACACAGAACAGAACACACTGGAACCACCAGCACCGAACGAAGGACAACCGTGGCAGACACCGACGAAACCGGCGAGCGCGCAGGCAGCCGCTCCGGACCGGGCGGCGGACTCCTCATGGGCCGCCCCTTCGGCGTACCCGTCTACGTCTCGCCCAGCTGGTTCCTCGTCGCCGCCCTCATCACCTGGGTCTTCGGCGACCAGCTCGACCGCGTCCTGCCCGACCTCGGACCCGTCCGCTACCTCGTCTCCCTCTTCTTCGCCGTCGCCTTCTACGCCTCCGTCCTGGTCCACGAACTCGCGCACACCGTCGCAGCCCTGCGCTTCAAACTCCCCGTGCGCCGCATCCAGCTCCAGTTCTTCGGCGGAGTCTCCGAGATCGAAAAGGAATCCGAGACCCCCGGCCGCGAATTCGTCCTCGCCTTCGTCGGCCCCCTGCTCTCCCTCCTCCTCACCGGAGCCTTCTACCTCGGCATGAAAGCCGTCGACCCGGCCACCGTCCCCGGCGTCCTCCTCGCCGGCCTGATGATCTCCAACCTGCTGGTCGCCGCCTTCAACCTGCTCCCCGGCCTCCCCCTCGACGGCGGCCGCATGCTCCGCGCCGTCATCTGGGGCATCACCGGCAAACCCATGGCCGGCACCGTCGCCGCCGCCTGGGTCGGCCGCGGCCTCGCCCTCGCCGTCCTCCTCGGCCTCCCCCTCCTCACCCACACCGGAGTCCTCGGCAACCGCACCGAGGAAATCGGCGGCATGAACACCGTCATGGACGCCCTGCTCGCCGCCATCCTCGCCGGCATCATCTGGACCGGCGCCGGCAACAGCCTGCGCATGGCCCGCCTGCGCGAACACCTCCCCGAACTCCGCGCCCGCACCCTCACCCGACGTGCCATCCCCGTCGAGAACGCCACCCCCCTCTCCGAAGCCCTCCGCCGCGCCAACGAAGCCGGCGCCCGCGCCCTCGTCGTCGTCGACGGACACGGCGACCCCACCGCCATCGTCCGCGAAACCGCCATCGCCTCCGTCCCCGAACACCGCCGCCCCTGGGTCGCCGTCAGCACCCTCGCCCAAGACCTCACCGACGGCATGAAGGTTTCAGCGGACCTCACCGGCGAAGAACTCCTCGACCACCTCCGCGCCACCCCCGCCACCGAATACCTCGTCCTCGAAACCGGCGGCACCATCTACGGCGTCCTCTCCACCCTCGACGTCGAGAAAGCCTTCGTGAAGGCCATGGCACGGCCCCAGTCCTGAAGCCAATACACTGGTCACATGTCCGAACCGACCGGTGCCGCCCGCCGACGCGGGCCCTTCGAGGTCGGGGACCAGGTACAGCTCACCGACCCCAAGGGCCGCCACTACACGTTCACGCTCGAAGCCGGGAAGAATTTCCACACCCACAAGGGTTCCTTCCCGCACGACGAGCTGATCGGTGCTCCCGAAGGCAGCGTTGTCCGCACCACGGGCAACGTCGCATACCTCGCGCTGCGCCCCCTGCTCCCCGACTATGTCCTGTCCATGCCCCGCGGCGCCGCCGTGGTCTACCCCAAGGACGCGGGCCAGATCCTGGCCTTCGCCGACATCTTCCCCGGCGCACGCGTCGTGGAAGCGGGAGTGGGCTCCGGCTCCCTGAGCAGCTTCCTGCTGCGCGCCATCGGCGACCAGGGCATGCTCCACAGCTACGAGCGCCGCGCGGACTTCGCCGAAATCGCCACCGCCAACGTCGAACGCTACTTCGGCGGACCCCACCCCGCGTGGCAGCTGACCGTCGGCGACCTCCAGGACAACCTGTCCGACACGGACGTCGACCGCGTCATCCTCGACATGCTCGCCCCCTGGGAATGCCTCGAAGCGGTCTCCAAGGCCCTGGTCCCCGGCGGCATCCTCTGCTGCTACGTGGCCACCACCACCCAGCTGTCCAAGACCGTCGAGTCCATCCGCGAGATCGGCTGCTTCGCCGAGCCGCAGCCCTGGGAATCGATGATCCGCAACTGGCACGTGGAAGGCCTCGCCGTCCGCCCCGACCACCGGATGATCGGTCACACCGGCTTCCTCGTCACCGCCCGCCGCCTCGCGGACGGCGTCGAGCCCCCCATGCGCCGCCGCCGCCCCGCCAAGGGCGCCTACGGCGAGGACTACGACGGCCCCGGCAGCGACCGCTCCGCATAACGGCCCCGCAGACCCGACGCAGACCCAACACAAAGGCGCTGTGGCACAGTTCCCCCGACCCACCCGGGAACTGCACCACAGCGCCTTTTCGTTGTCCCGTGCACCAGCCCCGGACCCAGCCGTTCCACCACCCTGTGAGGTGTGGCACGATGCTGGCTCCTCGTCACCCTTCGCACAGGAGACACCCCGCGTGACGCACAGCCACGCCGAGACGGCCCCGCTCCCGCACACCCTGGAGCACAGCCGCACCAGGCCCGTCCACTGGCTCGCCACGGCCACCGCCATGGCAGCCGTCATAGCCGGCGCAGGACTCGTACAGCCCGCCACCGGCACCCCGGCCACCGACACCACCACGACCGCCGCAGAACCGCCCGCGAACGGCCCGCAGGCCACCGCACCCGACCCGGCGGGAGTCACCTACCCCCTCGACTGCAAGGGCGCCCCGCAGACCGTCACCACCAGCGCCCAGGGCGACCTCGACGGCGACCGCCGCCCCGAGACCGTGGCCGCCGTCCGCTGCGACGCAGGCTCCGGCACCCCGCCCCACGCGATCTACGTACTCACCCAGGACCCGGCCCAAGGCGCCCGCCCCCGCGTCGTCGCCACCCTGCTCGACACCGCGAAACGACAGACCGCCACCGAGCTCACCGTGCGCGACGGCCTCGTCACGGCAACCCTCGTCGGCTACTCCTCACCCGACGTGCCCCGCTACAGCCCCGACACGAAACAGCTCGCCAAGTGGCGCTGGCACGACGGAAAATTCCGCCAGGAGCTGACGGACTCGGCCGCCAGGAGTGTTTGAAGCGTCACTCCGCGTCGGGACCGAAGACTTCCACCCTGTCCGAAACGCGCCTTACGTGAATGCAGTCCCCCGGACATTCCTTCGCCGAGTCGACCACGTCCTGGAGCAGCGTCAGCGGAACCGGAGTGGTCGCCCCCGCGTCCTGCAGCAGCTCGTCCTCCGGGCTCTTCACGTACGCCAGACCATCAATGTCCAGCTCGAACACCTCAGGCGCGTACTGCACGCAGATGCCGTCCCCGGTGCACAGGTCCTGATCGATCCAGACCTCGAGCGGCTCGCCGGCCTCGCCGCCGCCGCCCGTCGGAGCCTCCTGCTGCACGGTCATATCTCCTGCCGTTCCCTGCGCTGAGTGATCCATCCCGGTCACGACCCGCAGCAAGTCGCGCGAGCCCTGGCGGGTGTTGAACAGTTCGACCTTACAACCGGCTGCTTCCCGAGTTTGATGGGTGGGTATTTCCTTGGCGTGAGGGAGTACGCAAGGGTGAAGATCGGACACACCTCTACCGTCTTTGTGATCTAGGGGTTTCAATCACCACCAGCCCAGGTAGGGTCAGGAAGCGTCCAGCTCCCCTTGGAGGAGGTGAGGACCGTGGCAGCCCACGACGACGACATCAACCGCGGCATCCGGCCCGCGCGAGGGTCCGAGGACCCCGCCGGCCAGGTTGCCTATCTCGAGCAGGAAATCGCCGTCCTGCGACGAAAGCTCGCCGACTCTCCGCGACACACGAGGATTCTCGAAGAGCGGATCGTCGAGCTCCAGACAAATCTGGCCGGCGTATCCGCACAGAACGAACGACTCGCGAATACCCTCCGTGAGGCCCGAGACCAGATCGTGGCCCTCAAGGAAGAAGTCGACCGGCTCGCACAGCCGCCGGCCGGTTTCGGTGTCTTCCTGCAAGCCAACGAGGACGGCACCGTCGACATCTTCACCGGAGGCCGAAAGCTCCGCGTGAACGTCAGCCCCAGCGTCGACCCGGAAGACCTCCGGCGCGGCCAAGAGGTCATGCTCAACGAGGCCCTCAACGTGGTCGAGGCCATGGAATTCGAGCGGGCCGGGGACATCGTCACCCTCAAGGAGATCCTCGAGGACGGCGAGCGCGCCCTGGTCGTCGGGCACACCGACGAGGAAAGGGTGGTGAGGCTCGCCGAGCCGCTCCTGGACATCACCATCCGCCCCGGCGACGCCCTCCTGCTCGAACCCCGCTCCGGCTACGTCTACGAGGTCGTCCCCAAGAGCGAGGTCGAAGACCTGGTCCTCGAAGAGGTCCCGGACATCGACTACGACAAGATCGGCGGCCTGGGCGACCAGATCGAGCTGATCCGCGACGCGGTCGAGCTCCCGTACCTCTACCCCGACCTCTTCAAGGAACACGAACTGCGGCCCCCGAAGGGCATCCTGCTCTACGGCCCGCCCGGCTGCGGCAAGACGCTCATCGCCAAGGCCGTCGCCAACTCCCTTGCCAAGAAGGTCGCCGAGGTGACCGGACAGGCCCAGGGGAAGTCGTACTTCCTGAACATCAAGGGCCCCGAACTCCTCAACAAGTACGTCGGCGAGACCGAGCGGCACATCCGCCTCGTCTTCCAGCGGGCCCGCGAGAAGGCCAGCGAGGGCACCCCCGTCATCGTCTTCTTCGACGAGATGGAATCCCTCTTCCGCACCCGCGGATCCGGAGT
Organism: Streptomyces sp. NBC_00273; assembly: GCF_036178145.1. Classification (NCBI taxonomy): domain Bacteria; kingdom Bacillati; phylum Actinomycetota; class Actinomycetes; order Kitasatosporales; family Streptomycetaceae; genus Streptomyces; species Streptomyces sp. NBC_00273. The sequence continues at coordinate 7,458,325 of NZ_CP108067.1, forward strand.
CAGCTCGGACGTCGAGAACACCATCGTCCCCCAGCTCCTCGCCGAGATCGACGGGGTGGAAGGCCTGGAGAACGTCATCGTCATCGGCGCCTCCAACCGCGAGGACATGATCGACCCGGCCATCCTGCGCCCCGGCCGCCTCGACGTGAAGATCAAGATCGAGCGTCCGGACGCCGAAGCCGCGAAGGACATCTTCGCGAAGTACCTCAAGGCCTCGCTGCCCCTGCACACGGACGACCTGTCCGAACACCAGGGCTCCACGGCCGGCACCGTCCACAGCATGATCCAGACCGTCGTCGAGCAGATGTACGCCGAAACCGAGGAGAACCGCTTCCTCGAGGTCACGTACGCCAACGGCGACAAGGAAGTCCTCTACTTCAAGGACTTCAACTCCGGCGCGATGATCCAGAACATCGTCGACCGGGCCAAGAAGATGGCGATCAAGGCCTTCCTCGAACACAACCAGAAGGGCCTGCGGGTCTCCCACCTGCTCCAGGCTTGCGTGGACGAGTTCAAGGAGAACGAGGACCTGCCCAACACCACCAACCCGGACGACTGGGCCCGCATCTCCGGAAAGAAGGGCGAGCGGATCGTATTCATCCGCACCCTCGTCACCGGAAAGCAAGGCGCGGACACCGGACGCTCCATCGACACGGTGGCAAACACCGGTCAGTACCTCTGACAAAGCGGGGCGGCTGCGGATGCCCTCCCCGGGCATCCGCAGCCGACTGCTTTACCCCACCCCTTTACCGGCCTCTTTTCAGCCGGTGACGAGGCGGATCCAATGACGGAAATGATCTCCCCACGAGCGCGCAGTGGTTCTAGGCTCTTCCGTACCGCCGGACGCGCAGTGCGGGGACGGGCACCGCACAGGCACACGCACCGGAGCACCAGCGGTACTTGAGCGCCGCTCCCGAAAGGGGAGCGCCGCCGGGCAAGGAGGGCCGCATGACCGTACGGCGAGTAATGGGGATCGAGACGGAGTACGGGATCTCCGTCCCGGGGCACCCGAACGCCAATGCCATGCTCACCTCGTCCCAGATCGTCAACGCCTACGCGGCGGCGATGCACCGGGCGCGACGCGCCCGCTGGGACTTCGAGGAGGAGAATCCGCTGCGGGACGCCCGCGGCTTCGACCTCGCCCGCGAGGCCGCCGACAACAGCCAGCTCACCGACGAGGACATCGGCCTCGCCAACGTCATCCTCACGAACGGCGCACGGCTCTACGTCGACCACGCACACCCCGAATACAGCTCGCCCGAGATCACCAACCCGCTCGACGCCGTCCTCTGGGACAAGGCCGGCGAGCGGATCATGGCCGAAGCGGCCGTCCGCGCCGCCCAGCTCCCCGGCGCCCAGCCGATCCACCTCTACAAGAACAACACCGACAACAAGGGCGCCTCCTACGGCACGCACGAGAACTACCTGATGAAGCGGGAAACCCCCTTCTCGGAGATCGTGCGCCACCTGACCCCCTTCTTCGTCTCGCGACAGGTCGTGACCGGCGCGGGACGCGTGGGCATCGGCCAGGACGGCCGCGACCACGGCTTCCAGATCAGCCAGCGCGCCGACTACTTCGAAGTCGAGGTCGGCCTGGAGACCACCCTCAAGCGCCCCATCATCAACACCCGCGACGAACCCCACTCGGACGCCGAGAAGTACCGCCGGCTCCACGTGATCATCGGAGACGCCAACCTCTCCGAGATCTCCACGTACCTCAAGCTCGGCACGACCGCCCTGGTCCTGTCCATGATCGAGGACGGGTTCATCAACGTCGACCTGGCCGTCGACCAGCCCGTGCGCACCCTGCACCAGGTCTCCCACGACCCCGACCTCCAGCACCTGATCACGCTGCGCAGCGGCCGGACACTGACCGCGGTGCAACTCCAGATGGAGTACTTCGAGCTGGCGCGGAAGTACGTGGACGAACGTTTCGGGTCGGACGCGGACGAGCAGACCAAGGACGTGCTGGGCCGCTGGGAGGACGTACTGGGCCGGCTGGAGAGCGACCCGATGAGCCTGTCCGGGGAGCTGGACTGGATCGCCAAGCGGGAGATCCTGGAGGGCTACCGGCGCCGGGACGGGCTGGAGTGGGACGCGGCGCGGCTGCACCTGGTGGACCTCCAGTACTCGGACGTACGGCCCGAGAAGGGCCTCTACAACCGCCTGGTGGCCCGCGGCAAGATGAAGCGCCTGGTGGAAGAGCCGGCGGTGGAGCGGGCTCAGAGCAAGCCTCCGGAGGACACCCGGGCGTACTTCCGCGGCCGCTGCCTGGAGCAGTACGCGGACGACGTGGCCGCGGCGTCCTGGGACTCGGTGATCTTCGACCTCCCCGGCCGGGACTCGCTCCAGCGGGTCCCGACGCTGGAACCCCTGCGGGGGACCCGCAACCACGTCAAGGAGCTCCTGGACCGCTGCCGCACGGCGGAGGACCTGGTGCGGGTGCTTTCGGGGCAGTGAGCGGTGCCCGGGGGGCCTGAAAGGCCTCCGGTCCGGGAATCATGAAGAGAACCGGACGTTGTTCCGCGAGCTTTTGAACAAGTGCGGGGACGAATGTCGGACCCTCCCTATAGGGTCCGGCATAGGGTCTGATCTTGAGAGATCCCGAATCCCGGGGTCTCTCGACATGAGCGTGCGAACCGAGCGGGGTGAGGTAGACATGGCGACCAAGGACACCGGCGGCGGACAGCAGAAGGCGACGCGCTCGACCGAGGAGGTCGAGGAGGCGGCGGTCGAAGAATCGACCGACCTCAAGGAGCGCCAGGAGAAGCTCTCCGACGACGTCGACTCCGTACTTGACGAGATTGACGATGTCCTCGAGGAGAACGCCGAGGATTTCGTTCGGAGTTTCGTACAAAAAGGTGGCGAATAGCCTTCGAATCCAAGGTGAACTCGCCAGCATTGGCTTCATGTCCAATGGAACGAAGTGGTGTCGTGGCTGCAGCCGGGACGTGCTGCTGAGCGGGTTCGCCCTAGACCGCAATCGTGGCGATGGCCTTCAGCCGAGGTGTCGTGAGTGCGTGGCCGAGTACTGTGCCGCGCACTACCGGCGCCGTCAGGCGGATAGGGGCAAGGTCGTCAAAGAGAAGGTGGATGTCCCGTCCGGCCACAAGCTCTGCCGGCTGTGCGGTGAGGTCAAGCCGCACAGCGAGTGGCACAAGAACGCGTCGGCGTCTGACGGCTTATCCACTCGATGCAAGGCGTGCAAGGCCATTCAGGGCCGGGCTGGGCACTTGAAGCGTTCGTACGGCATCACCGAGGCTCAGCGCGACGAGATGATCGGTGCTCAAGGCGGGGTCTGCGTGATCTGCCAAAAGGCTCCGGCCGAGCACGTTGATCACGATCATCAGACGGGTAAGGTCCGAGGCGTACTGTGCTTCAGCTGTAACGCAGCCCTGGGGCAGTTCAAGGATCGGCCGGACGTCATGAGGCGTGCAGCCGCTTACGTGGAAGGAAACCTGTGGAACCCAACACTCGTAGCACAGGGCGTCTACCGGCAGCCTTCCTGACGCCGGGGTCGTCGTCCTTCATGGACTTCCTGGGCGCGCACTCGCCCGAGATGCTGCCCGGCAACCGCAAGCTGCCGGAAGGCGTGATCGAGGCGCCGCACGGGACGACCATCGTCGCCGCCACCTTCCCCGGCGGGGTGGTCCTCGCCGGTGACCGGCGGGCGACCATGGGGAACATGATCGCGCAGCGGGACATCGAGAAGGTGTTCCCCGCCGACGAGTACTCCGCCGTCGGCATCGCCGGTACGGCCGGCCTGGCCGTGGAGATGGTCAAGCTGTTCCAGCTGGAGCTGGAGCACTTCGAGAAGGTGGAGGGGACGACCCTCTCCCTGGAGGGCAAGGCCAACCGGCTCTCCACCATGATCCGGAGCAATCTGGGGATGGCCATGCAGGGCCTGGCCGTCGTGCCGCTGTTCGCGGGGTACGACGAGGCCAAGGAGAAGGGCCGGATCTTCTCCTACGACGTGACCGGCGGCCGCTCCGAGGAGCACGGTTACGCCGCCACCGGTTCCGGTTCGATCTTCGCCCGGGGCTCCATGAAGAAGCTCTTCCGCCCCGATCTGACGGAGGAGCAGGCCACCACCCTGGTCGTCCAGGCGCTGTACGACGCCGCCGACGACGACTCGGCGACCGGTGGGCCGGACCTGTACCGCCACATCTACCCGATCGTCACCGTGATCACGGACGAGGGGTTCCGCAGGCTGACCGACGACGAGTCGCAGGAGCTCGCCCGTACGGTCACCAACCGTCGGCTGGAGCAGCCCGACGGCCCGCGCGCCGCCCTGCTCTGACCATCCGTCGCCCCGTAGGAGCCCAGAAGAAAGGGACGGACAGCCGGTGTCGACTCCGTTCTATGTGTCACCCCAGCAGGCCATGGCCGACCGGGCGGAATACGCCCGCAAGGGCATCGCCCGCGGTCGCAGCCTGGTCGTGCTGCAGTACGCCGACGGCATCGTGTTCGTCGGCGAGAACCCGTCCCGTGCGCTGCACAAGTTCAGCGAGATCTACGACCGGATCGGCTTCGCGGCCGCCGGCAAGTACAACGAGTACGAGAACCTGCGGATCGGTGGTGTGCGGTACGCGGATCTGCGCGGGTACACCTACGACCGCGACGACGTGACGGCCCGTGGGCTGGCGAACGTCTACGCGCAGACGCTCGGCACCATCTTCTCCTCGGCCGGCGAGAAGCCGTACGAGGTGGAGCTGGTGGTCGCGGAGGTCGGTGCGACCGCCGCGGGCGACCAGATCTACCGGCTGCCGCACGACGGGTCGATCGTGGACGAGCACGGTTCGGTCGCGGTCGGTGGCAATGCCGAGCAGATCAGTACCTTCCTGGATCAGCGTCACCAGGACGGGATGACCCTGTCCGAGGCGTTGAAGCTGGCGGTGCAGGCGCTGTCCAGTCAGGCGAACGGTGCGGACAAGACGATTCCGGCGGAGCGGCTGGAGGTCGCGGTGCTGGACCGGACGCGTGCGCAGCAGCGCAAGTTCAAGCGGATCCGGGGTCGGCAGCTGTCGCGGTTGCTGGAGGCGGACGTGACGGCGGCGGTGCAGGCCGATGCCGTGTCGAACGACGAGGCGCCGGAGGACGACGCCGAGTAGGCGCAGTGCGTGAGGGGCCCCGGTTCGCCGTTCTCGGCGGGCCGGGGCTTCGTCGTGTCCGGAGGCGCCTGCGGTCGGCTACGGCGTGGGGGCGGGGCCCGTGGAGTCGCGGACGACGAGTCGGACGGGGATGTCGGGGGCGGTCCAGGCGGTGCCTTCCAGGACGGCGAGGAGGGCGGTCATGCCTTGTTCGCCGACGCGTTCGGCGGGGAGGTGGACGGTGGTGAGTTCGGGTTCGACGGCGGTGGCGAGGGCGAGGTCGTCGAAGCCGGTGACGGAGAGGTCTTCGGGGATGCGCAGGCCGAGGCGGCGGGCGGCCTTGCAGGCGCCGGCGGCGAGGATGTCGTCGTCGCAGACGATGGCGGTGGGGCGGTCCTGGGGGGTGGCCAGGGCGGTCTCCGTGGCCGTACGGGCGGCGTCGACGGTGAGGGGGGCCCGTACGGTGCGCAGCTCGGTGTCGGGGCCCAGGAGGGCGGTGAGGGCTTCGGCGCGGGTGTCGAAGGTCCAGGAGTCGACGGCGGAGGCGAGGTGGAGGAAGCGGCGGTGGCCGAGGGCCAGGAGGTGTTCGGTGACCTGGCGCATGCCGTCGGCCATGGCGAGGTTGACGTGGGCGGCGGCGGTGTCGGCTGCGGGGTCGCTGTCGAGCATGACGAGGGGGAGGGTGTTGCCGCCGATGGCGTCGAGGGTGTGGGCGGCCATGGAGGAGGCGATGACTCCGTCGAGGGCGGCGCGGGCGGAGGCGAAGGGGTCGCGGGCGGGGCCGGTGCCGTCGGGGGAGGGGTAGAGGACGACGCCGAAGCCGTGTGCGGCGGCGACGCGGGCGGCTCCGGTGTAGACGCGGGCGAAGAATTCGTTGGTGAGGGCGGGGACGACGAGGAGGGCGGTGCGGGTGGTGCCGAGGCGGAGGTTGCGGGCGGCGAGGTTGGGGCGGTAGCCGAGGCGGGTGGCGGTTTCGCGGACGTGGGTGGCGGTGCGTTCGGAGACGCGGCCGGGCCATTTGTCGCCGAGGACGAGGGAGACGGTGGCCTGGGAGACCCCGGCGGCGGTGGCCACGTCGCGGCTGGTGGGTCTCGTCACAGGGGACTCCTGAAGTGCGAGGTCGGGGGGTGTGGTGGGGTCCGCGGGGTGGACCGGCGGACTGCGGCCATGGTACGTATGAGCGGTCACGTTATACGTATTACTTGGATGGCTCCCGGCTGGATCCGGGCAGAAGGTGGGGCGGAGATGGCCGCGGGATACGCGGAGCTGCTGAGGACCAGGCACGCCGCGAGGCTGCTGGTGGGCACGCTCGTGGGCCGGCTGCCCAATGCCACGGGGCCGATCGCGATCGTGTTGTTCACGCGTGCCGAGGGCGGCAGCTACAGCCTGGCGGGGGCGCTGGCCGCCGTGTACGGGCTGGCGAACGCGGTGGGTCAGCCGCTGCTGGGGCGGGCCGTGGACCTGTTCGGGCAGCCGCGGGTGCAGCTGCCGGCGGCTCTGGTCTCCGCACTGGGCATGGTGTGGCTGGCGTTCGCGGGTACGGGGTCCGCGGTGGCCGCGTACGCCGCGGTGGTGGTCGCGGGGCTGTTCACGCCGCCGCTGGAGGGCGGGCTGCGGGCGCTGTGGCCGGGGGTGCTGGGCGGTCGTGAGGAGAAGGTGCACGCGGCGTACGCGATGGATGCGGTGGCCCAGGAGGTCATGTTCACCGTCGGTCCGCTGCTGGTGACGCTGTTCGTGGCGATGTGGTCGCCGGCGGGGGCGCTGCTGGCGCTGAATGCGATCGGTGTGTTGGGCGCGCTGTCGGTGGTGGTGAGCGAGCCTTCGCGGAAGTGGCGTTCGGAGCCGCGGGAGGCGCATTGGCTGGGGGCGTTGCGTTCGCGGGGGCTGCTGGCGCTGCTGGGTGCGTTCTTCTTCGTGGGCATGGCGCTGGGTTCGATCACGGTGGCGGGTGTGGCGTACGCGGATGATCACGGCGGTCAGGCGGTGTACGGCTGGCTGATGGCGGCGCTGGGGCTGGGTGCGCTGATCGGTGGGGTGTTCTACGGTGCGCGGCAGTGGGCCGGTGCGCCCGAGCGGCGGCTGCGGCTGCTGGTGGCTCTGCTGGCGGTCTGCTACCTGCCGCTGATGCTGGTTCCGGGCGCGGTGGCGATGACGGGGTTGTCGGCGCTGTCGGGCGTGTTCCTGGCGCCCGCGTTGGCGTGTGCGTTCATCGTGGTGGACCGGCACGCTCCGGCGGGCACGGTGACGGAGGCGTTCTCGTGGCTGGTGACGTTCTTCGGGGTGGGTGCGGCGATCGGTACGGCGGCTGCGGGGCCGGCGGTGGAGCTCGGTGGTACCGCGGCGGGCTTCGGTGTGGCGAGCGTGGCGGGCGGTTCGGCGCTGTTGGTCCTGATGGTCACTCAGCGGGTGTTGGCAACTGGCGGGCGCAGTCGTGCGGTGGCGGGTTCGTCCGACGGTGTGTCGGAGGTGGCTCCTGACGTGCCGTCGGAGGTGTCGTCGGCGTCCTGATCGGTGGGTGCGCCGGATGGGCCGATCGGGCCGTGATCGGGGCGTCGATCGGCCCGCTGACGGGAGCTGATCGAAATGGCGCTCCCGAACCCGGTTTCAGAAGAGGGCAGAAGGCGTAATGTTCAGTCATGGACCGCCGCATTTTCGGGCTGGAGAACGAGTACGGCGTCACGTGCACGTTCAGGGGACAGCGCCGACTGTCTCCTGACGAAGTGGCGCGCTACCTCTTCCGCCGTGTTGTGTCATGGGGCCGCAGCAGCAATGTCTTCCTGCGGAACGGCGCCCGCCTGTACCTCGACGTGGGTTCGCATCCGGAATATGCAACTCCCGAATGCGACAACGTGACCGAGTTGGTCACTCACGACAAAGCAGGCGAGCGCATTCTCGAAGGTCTGCTCGTCGACGCCGAACGACGCCTGCACGAGGAAGGAATCGCGGGCGACGTCTATCTCTTCAAGAACAACACCGACTCGGCGGGCAACTCGTACGGCTGCCACGAGAACTACCTGGTGGCCCGGCACGGGGAATTCTCCCGCCTGGCGGACATTCTCATCCCGTTCCTCGTCACGCGCCAGCTGATCTGTGGCGCCGGCAAGGTGCTGCAGACGCCGCGGGGTGCGGTCTACTGCGTGAGTCAGCGGGCCGAGCACATCTGGGAGGGCGTCAGCTCCGCGACGACCCGCTCGCGGCCGATCATCAACACCCGGGACGAGCCGCACGCGGACGCCGAGCGCTACCGCAGGCTGCACGTGATCGTGGGTGACTCGAACATGTCCGAGACGACCATGCTGCTCAAGGTCGGGGCCACCGACCTGGTGCTGCGCATGATCGAGGCGGGCACGGTGATGCGGGACCTGACCCTGGAGAACCCGATCCGGGCGATCCGTGAGGTCAGCCACGACATCACGGGTCAGCGCAAGGTGCGCCTCGCGAGCGGCCGGGAGGCTTCGGCGCTGGAGATCCAGCGGGAGTACTACGAAAAGGCGGTGGACTTCGCCGAGCGCCGGGGGATCCGTACCGGCGTGGTGGACCAGGTGCTGGAGCTGTGGGGCCGCACGCTCGACGCGATCGACGCGGAGGACCTGGACCGGATCGGGACCGAGATCGACTGGGTCATGAAGTACCAGCTGATTGAGCGGTACCGGGCCAAGCACAACATGACCATGTCGAATCCGCGGGTGGCTCAGATAGACCTCGCGTACCACGACATCCACCGTCGGCGCGGGCTGTACTACCTGTTGGAGCGCAAGGGGCAGGCGGCGCGGATCTGCAACGACCTGAAGATCTTCGAGGGCAAGTCGGTGCCCCCGCAGACGACGCGGGCGCGGTTGCGCGGGGACTTCATCCGGCGGGCTCAGGAGCAGCGGCGGGACTTCACGGTCGACTGGGTGCACCTGAAGCTCAATGACCAGGCGCAGCGGACGGTGCTGTGCAAGGACCCGTTCCGGTCGGTGGACGACCGGGTGGAGAAGCTGATCGCGGGCATGTAGGACCCGCAGGGTGACCGCAGTGTGACATCGCACTCCTCGCTAGGGCCCCGTACGTCTCTCGTACGGGGCCCTGTGCACGGCTTAGAGTGGCGAGCGACCGCTTTGCCGTCTGAGATCTGAGGAACACGTGCGCCGACTTGCCGGCCTGCTTGTCGTACCCCTGCTGCTGCTGACGACCGCAGCGTGTGGCGATGACAGCGGCTCCGACTCCGCCCAGATGAAGAACGGGGCTCCCGCGATCACCAAGGGTGCCGCCTTCGGGGAGACGCCCACCCTGTCGAAGGGGAAGGGCGCGCCGCCCAAGGAGCTCAAGGTGGTGACCATCAGCGAGGGCGCCGGGCCGGTGCTCAAGAAGGACGACATCGCGCAGGTCCACTACCTCGGCCAGGTGTGGGACGGCAACGAGTCGTTCGACAAGAGCTTCGGGCGGCCCGTGCCCTTCGACGTGACGATCGGTGCGGGCGCGGTCATCAAGGGCTGGGACCAGGGCCTGGAGGGCCAGAAGGTCGGCAGCCGCGTCGAGCTGGTGATCCCGCCGGAGCTCGGTTACGGGGCCCAGGGCTCGCCCCCGAAGATCAAGCCGAACGCCACGCTGGTCTTCGTCGTGGACATCGTCAAGGGCACGTCCGTACCGGCCTCGGCCACGGGCAAGGAAGTCGCCCAGGACAACAAGGACCTGCCCAAGGTCGGCACGAACACGGACGGCAAGGAAGTGTCGGTGACCGTCCCGAAGGACACCGCCGAGCCCACCAAGCTGGTCTCGGACTACGTCCTGGAGGGTGACGGCGCGGTCGTGAAGGACACCGACAGCGTCGTGGTCAGGTTCAACGGCAAGACGTGGAAGGACGACAAGTCCTTCGAGAGCACCTACACCAGTGGCCAGGCCGTCACCTGGCCGCTGGGTGAGCTTTCGGTCAAGGGTCTGAAGGACGGCATCGTCGGCAAGAAGGCCGGCAGCCGCATCCTGCTGGTCATCCCGCCGGACCAGGCCTTCGGGGACAAGGAGCAGGGCACCATCCCGGCGAAGTCGACGCTGGTCTTCAGCCTCGACATCGTCGCGGTGATGTAAGACTGTTCCGGTTGACCGTTTCGTACGTATGAGGAGAAGTTCCGTGAGTGACCTCCAGAAGCCCGAGATCGACTTCCCCGAGGGCGAGGCCCCCAAGGACCTCGTGATCGACGACATCTGGGTGGGCGACGGCGCCGAGGCCAAGAAGGGCGACCGGGTCTCCGTCCACTACGTGGGTGTGGCCTTCTCCACCGGCGAGGAGTTCGACGCCTCCTGGAACCGCGGTTCCGCGCTGCAGTTCCAGCTCGGCATCGGTCAGGTCATCGCAGGCTGGGACCAGGGCGTCCAGGGCATGAAGGTCGGTGGCCGCCGCAAGCTGACGATCCCGGCGCACCTCGCGTACGGCGACCGTGGCGCGGGCGGTGCGATCGCCCCGGGCGAGACGCTGATCTTCGTTTGCGACCTGGTCAAGGTCGGCTGATCCGGCCATCCGCGATCGGTGCAGGGGCCCCCGCCGTCCGGTGGGGGCCCCTCGCTTTTGCCCGGGCGCGCCGGGGCGGTACGGTCAACGGTCAACGGGTCCGTCCGCAACCGGTCGTGTCCCGTGTGACGGTCCGACGGATGTGCAGGCGGAGAAGGGCGGAAGGGCGTCGATGGCGATTGCCAAGGCCGAGCGGCTGATGAATCTGGCGCTGTGTCTGCTGGGGACCCGCCGGCCGCTCAGCAAGCGGGAGTTGCGCGGTTCCATCGAGGCCTACATGGAAGCCGGCAACGACGAGTCGTTCAACCGCATGTTCGAGCGGGACAAGGACGATCTGCGCGAACTCGGCCTGGTCATCGAGACGGTGGAGAACCTGGACGGCGAGACCGGTTACCTGGCCCGCCGGGACAGCAACCGGTTGCCTCCCGTCTCGCTGGACGCCGAGGAGGCCGCCGCCCTGGGGCTGGCGGCCAAGGTCTGGCAGCAGGCGCGGTTGGCGGGGGCCGCCAGCGGGGCCCTGCAGAAGCTGCGCGCGGGCGGGATGCCCGAGGCGGAGGACCCGTACGAGGGACAGCACAGTGCGATCGAGCCGCGCATCCCGGTCCACGAGGCGGCCTTCGAGCCGCTGATGCTGGCCTGCCGGGACCGCCGGCCGGTGGTCTTCGACTACCGCAAGTCCACCGCCGCCCGGCCCGAGGCCCGGCAGGTGGAGCCCTGGGCGCTGGAGTGCTGGCGCGGCCACTGGTACCTGGCCGGTTATGACCGCGACCGCGGGGCGGAGCGGGTGTTCCGGCTCTCGCGGATCACCGGCAAGGTCCGCTCCCGGGCCGCGAAGTACACGGCCGACGTGCCGGACGTGGTGACCGTGCGGGAGACCGTGGCGAGCTGGGCCGGGGAGAGCGCGGACCGCAGCGCGCTGATCCGGCTGCGGGCCGGGGCGGGCTACCCGCTGCGGGCCAAGGCCACCGCGGTGCGCGAGGGCGGGGACGGCTGGGACGAGCTGGAGATCCCGTACGGGCACGGGCTGGACGCCTGGCTGGTCGAGTTCGGGCCCGACGTCGTCGTGGTCGGTCCGGCCGACCTGCGGGCGGACGTGGTGGACCGGCTGCGGGCCGTGGCCGGGGCCTGATCGGGCCCGATCCCGGGGCCCGCGGGCCCGGCGGCCGATCCGCGGCCGCACCGTTTCACAAGAGCGACATCCAAGACGTGCCCTGAGGGGGAGACGTACCAGCATGGCTGCCAACGCCATCGACCAGACCCGCCGGATGCTGTCCCTGGTGACCTACCTGCGCGAGCGCCCCGGTGCGCACGTCGCGGACGTCGCGCGTGCCTTCGGGATCACGGAGGACGAGCTGATCTCGGACCTCGACGTGCTGCCCATGTGCGGGACGAGCTTCCGGGGCGGGGACCTGCTCGACATCGACACCGACGGGGAGCGCATCTGGTGGCGCAATCCCGACGCCTCGGGGGAGTCCACCGCGGAGCCGCTGCGGCTGGCCGCCGACGAGGCGACCGCGCTGCTGGTGGCCGCGCGCGCGGTGGCCACCCTGCCGGGGCTGCGCGAGAGCGACCGGAACGCCCTGCTGCGGGCCACGGCCAAGCTGGAGGCGGCCGCGGGGGAGGTGGCCGGGGCCAGTTCCCGGCTGTCGGTGACCTTCGAGTCCGAGGGCGGGGTCTTCGCGGACGTCGACCGGGCCATCGCGGAGCGCCGGCGGTTGTGGCTGCGCTACTACTCGCCCGCGCGGGACGAGCTCACCGAGCGCACGGTCGACCCGATCCGGCTCTTCGCGGTGGGGCACACGTACATGGAGGGCTGGTGCCACATCTCGGAGGCCCGGCGGACCTTCCGACTCGACCGGGTCGCGGAGATCCGGCTGCTGGACGAGCGGGCCGAGCCGCCCGCCATCGAGCCGCGCGACCTGTCCGAGGGGCTGGTCCAGCCGGCGGCCGAGGACCCGGAGGTCGTGGTCGAGGTGGGGCCGGGCGGGCGCTGGGTCGCCGAGTACTACCCGCACGACAGCGCGGAGGAGCTGGCCGGGGGCGGTCTGCGGATCACCCTGCGCAGCCCGGACCCGGCCTCGTTGCGCCGGCTGGCGCTGCGGCTGGGCCGTGAGGGCCGGATCGTCGCTCCGGCCGAGCTGGCGGACAGCGCGCGCAGCGCCGCCCGGGAGGCGCTGGCGGGGTACGGGGAACAGGTCTGAGGGGAACGCGGTCGATGTCGCCAACGTCCGGGCCCGTCGCCTTCAAGGCTTCTTGTCCCGACTGCCGGGCCCGCTTCGAGCTGGACGCGGGCGCCCTGCGGCTGGCCATCGGGGGGAGCAGGCGGGCCACCTTCTATTCCTTCACCTGTCCGGCATGCGGTGCCGCCGTACGCAAACCCGCCGGCGAGCGGATCGTGGAACTGCTCACCGGTGGTGGCGTGAGCACCCTGCGCAGCATTTGACCGGGCGGGTGGCCTAGGCTCGCCCCATGCTGTGGCCGATGTTCGCAATTGTCCTGGGCTTCCTCGGAGTGGCCGTGCTCGCCGTGCTCGCGGTGCGGGTGTACGTGGAGGTGCGCAGACTGGCGTCCCAGGTGGCGCAGGCCAGCCGCCGGGTCACCGACGCTTCGGCGGACCTCGAGCGGGCGGCCGTCGACCTGGCCCGGGCGGGACACGGCGTACGTCCCTGACCCGGGGACGAACGCGTGTGACCTGGGCATGATGAACCTGCCCAGGTGCAACCGCGGTGACCCCCGGGGATTGCCGGGCGTTAACCCCCTGGGGTTACGATCCTCGGTAGAGCAAGTCCTAGGCGCCCGTCCGGCGTGCTGTGAACCTCGGAGAAGAAGGAAGATACCTATGGGCAACTTCAGGGGTTGGGAAATCCTCGTCATTGTCGGACTCATCATCCTGCTGTTCGGCGCCAAGAAGCTCCCTGACATGGCCCGCTCCCTCGGCAAGTCGGCCCGCATCCTCAAGAGCGAGGCCAAGGCCATGAAGAAGGACGGCGAGGGTGACGACGTTGCCGCCGCCGCGCCCGCGGACCAGTCCGCGCAGCAGCCCGTCGCCCCGCGTACCATCCAGGCCGCTCCGGGTGACGTCAGCAGCTCGCGTCCGGTGAGCGAGCCGAACCGCACCGCCCAGGGCTGACACCCGCCGTACACGCCAGTCATCTGCAACGAGACAAGGGACGTGGGTTGCTCAACTCTGCCCGCAAGCAGGAGAAGAAGGAACGGCAGGCGAAGGACGCCGAAGGGCGCATGCCTCTCGTCGAGCACCTGCGTGAGCTTCGTAACCGCCTGCTGAAGTCGGTCCTGGCGATCGTGGTGATCACGATCATCGCCGCGTTCTTCTACCGGGAGATCATCAACTTCCTGTTGAAGCCGATGCTGGACTCCGTCGGCTGCACGGACGGTGTGGTGACCCAGCGCAACGGCCGCCCCTGCGCCGACATGACCGTGAACGGCCTGATCTCGGCGTTCTCGATCGCCCTGAAGGTCGCACTGATGGCCGGTGTGGTGCTGTCCGCCCCGGTGTGGCTGTACCAGCTGTGGGCGTTCGCCGCGCCCGGGCTGCACAGCCACGAGAAGAAGTACGCGCGGAGCTTCGTCGCGGTCGGCGCGCCCCTCTTCCTGACCGGCGCGGTGATCGCGTACAAGATCCTCCCGCAGACCGCGACGATCATGCTCGAGTTCACCCCCGACCACGCGCGCAACCTGCTGCCGGTCGACGACTACCTCGACCTGGTCACCCGCATGGTGATCGTGTTCGGCCTCGCCTTCGAGCTGCCGCTGCTGCTGATCCTGCTGAACTTCACCGGTGTGCTCACCGGCAAGCGGCTGGCGAGCTGGTGGCGGGGCATGGTCCTCGGCATCACGATCTTCGCCGCCTTCGCGACGCCCACCGGTGACCCGCCGACGATGCTCGCGCTGGCCGTGCCCATCGTGGCCCTCTACTTCGCCGCCCTCGGCATCTGTCTCCTCAACGACCGCAGGCGCAGGCGCAACGACCCCGACGCGGATCTGAGCGACGACGAAGCCTCACAGCTGGACCTCACCCCGGCGCCGATCGGCGCGCTGGAATCCGTTCCGGCCCCCGCGGCGCTGCCCGAACAGGCCGACGGCGGACGCCAGCGGATCAACGGCTACGACGACGCCACCTGACGGGTGCGCCCCCGGCTACCGCCGGGAGGTGCCCCGGGGGGCGACCGGGGCCCGAGAACGGGCTCCGGTACATTCCCGTGGATGAGCCACGAGGTCACCCTCTTCGTCAATCCCACAGCCGGACGCGGCCGGGGCGCGCACGCCGCGCAGCCGGCCGCTTCGGCTGTCCGGGAGGCAGGTTTCTCCGTACGGACCGTCGTGGGCGCCGATGCGCCGGACGCGCTGGCCCGGCTGACGGCCGCCGTCCGTGAGGGCACCGGTGCGGTGATCGCGGTGGGCGGCGACGGGGTGGTCTCCCTGGCGCTCCAGGCCCTGGCGGGGACGCCGGTGCCGCTCGGGGTGGTCGCGGTGGGCACCGGGAACGATTTCGCGCGCGCGATGGGGCTGCCCGTACGGGAGCCGGCGCGGGCCGGGCGGATGGCCGCCGAAGCCGTCAAGGAGAGCCGGATCCGGGAGATCGACCTGGGCCGGGTGGGCGGCGCCGACTACGAGAAGTGGTTCGGGACCGTGCTGTGCTCCGGCTTCGACTCGCGGGTCAACGACCGGGGCAACCGGATGCGGCTGCCGGCCGGGCGGTTCAAGTACGACCTGGCGATGATCGCGGAGCTGGCCGCCTTCCGACCGTTCCCGTACCGGATCACCCTGGACGACGGGCCGGTGATCGAGACCGAGGCCACGCTGGTGGCCGTCGGCAACGGATCCTCCTACGGCGGGGGCATGCGCATCTGCGCGGACGCCGTCCCCGACGACGGACTCTTCGACGTCACGGTGGTCGGCGACTGCAGCCGGGCCACCCTGCTCAAGGTGTTCCCGCAGGTCTACAAGGGCCGCCACCTCGACCATCCGAAGGTGACCGTCCACCGGGTCAGGAAGATCACCCTGGAGGCGGCGGGCCTGAGCGCGTACGCGGACGGCGAGCCGCTGGGGGCGCTGCCGGTGACCGCCGAATGCGTTCCCCGGGCCGTCCGGCTGCTCACTTAAATGATCGCGACTGTTGTCAGAGGTGGCGGGTAGGCTCGACAGCAAGATGACCGAAGAACTCTCACCCGCCGAGCGGTACGCCGCTGCCCGGATCCGCGCCGCCGAAGAGGCCTCTGCCCTGGCCCCCTTCCGCGAGATGTACGACTTCGACCTGGACCCGTATCAGGTCGAGGCATGCAAGGCGCTGGAGGCCGGCAAAGGCGTCCTCGTCGCCGCCCCGACCGGCTCGGGCAAGACCATCGTCGGCGAGTTCGCCGTGCACTTGGCCCTCCAGCAGGGACGCAAGTGCTTCTACACGACGCCGATCAAGGCGCTGTCGAACCAGAAGTACGCCGACCTCGTCAAGCGCTACGGCGCCGACAAGGTGGGCCTGCTGACGGGTGACAACAGCGTCAACTCCGAGGCGCCGGTGGTCGTGATGACCACCGAGGTGCTCCGCAACATGCTGTACGCGGGCTCGCAGTCGCTGCTCGGCCTCGGCTACGTCGTGATGGACGAGGTCCACTACCTCTCCGACCGGTTCCGCGGGGCCGTCTGGGAGGAAGTGATCATCCACCTCCCCGAGTCGGTGACCCTGGTCTCCCTGTCGGCCACCGTGTCCAACGCCGAGGAGTTCGGCGACTGGCTGGACACCGTGCGCGGGGACACCGAGGTGATCGTCTCCGAGGAGCGGCCCGTACCGCTGTGGCAGCACGTCATGGCCGGCCGTCGGATCTACGACCTCTTCGAGGAGGAGTCCGACCACGGCGGCCGCGGCTCCGCGCGCCGGGAGGTCAATCCCGACCTGCTGCGCATGGCGCGCGAGGAGAACAGCCGCACCTACAGTCCGAAGGACCGGCGGCGCGGCAAGATGGTCCGCGAGGCCGACCGCGAGCGCGAGCGGCGCTCCCGCGGCCGGATCTGGACCCCGTCCCGCCCCGAGGTCATCGCCCGCCTCGACAGCGACGGGCTGCTGCCCGCCATCAACTTCATCTTCAGCCGGGCCGGCTGCGAAGCCGCCGTCCAGCAGTGCCTGTACGCGGGCCTGCGGCTGAACGACGAATCCGCGCGGCTCAAGGTCCGCGAGCTCGTCGAGGCGCGGACGGCCTCCATCCCCACCGAGGACCTGCACGTCCTGGGGTACTACGAGTGGCTCGAAGGGCTGGAGCGGGGCATCGCCGCGCACCACGCGGGCATGCTGCCCACCTTCAAGGAGGTCGTGGAGGAGCTCTTCGTACGCGGCCTGGTGAAGGCCGTCTTCGCCACGGAGACCCTGGCGCTGGGCATCAACATGCCCGCGCGCACGGTGATCCTGGAGAAGCTGGTCAAGTGGAACGGCGAGCAGCACGCCGACATCACCCCCGGCGAGTACACCCAGCTGACCGGCCGGGCCGGTCGGCGCGGCATCGACGTCGAGGGCCACGCGGTGGTGCTCTGGCAGCGCGGCATGGACCCGGCGGGGCTCGCCGGGCTCGCGGGTACCCGTACGTACCCGCTGCGTTCCAGCTTCAAGCCGTCGTACAACATGGCCGTGAACCTGGTCAGCCAGTTCGGGCGGCACCGCTCGCGCGAGCTCCTGGAGACCTCCTTCGCGCAGTTCCAGGCCGACCGCTCGGTCGTCGGGATCTCCCGGCAGGTGCAGCGCAACGAGGAGGGCCTGGAGGGCTACCAGGAGGGCATGACCTGCCACCTGGGGAACTTCGAGGAGTACGCGCAGCTGCGCCGTGACCTCAAGGACCGCGAGACGGACCTGGCCAAGCAGGGCGCCGCGCAGCGTCGGGTGCAGGCGGCCAGTTCGCTGGAGAAGCTCAAGCCGGGCGACATCATCCACGTGCCGACGGGCAAGTTCGCCGGGCTCGCGCTGGTCCTGGACCCGGGCGTGCCGGCCGGGCGGGTCCACGGCAGTCGTGGGTACGAGTACGCCGAGGGCCCGCGTCCGCTGGTGCTCACCGCCGAGCGGCAGGTCAAGCGGCTCGCCGCGATCGACTTCCCGGTCCCGGTCGAGGCGCTGGACCGGATGCGGATCCCCAAGACCTTCAACGCGCGCTCGCCGCAGTCCCGTCGGGACCTGGCGTCCCAGCTGCGGACCAAGGCCGGGCACATCACTCCGGAGCGGCGTTCCCGCGGCCGGGCCGCGGCCGCCGACGACCGTGAGATCTCCCGGCTGCGCAGCGAGCTGCGGGCGCACCCCTGCCACGGCTGCGACGAGCGCGAGGACCACGCCCGTTGGGCGGAGCGCTACCACCGGCTCAAGCGGGACACGCAAGCGCTGGAGCGGCGGATCGAGGGGCGGACGAACACCATCGCCCGCACCTTCGACCGGATCCACGCGCTGCTGACCGAGCTGGACTACCTGCGCGAGGACGAGGTCACCGTGCACGGCAAGCGGCTCGCCCGGCTGTACGGGGAGCTGGACCTGCTGGCCTCCGAATGCCTGCGCGCCAGGGTGTGGGAGGGCCTGAGCCCGGCCGAACTGGCCGCCTGCGTCTCGGCGTTGGTCTTCGAGGCGCGGCAGTCCGACGACGCGGTCGCGCCGAAGGTGCCCGGTGGCGCGGCGAAGGTGGCGCTCGGCGAGATGGTCCGGATCTGGGGCCGCCTCGACGCTTTGGAGGAGGAGCACCGCATCAACCAGGCGGAGGGCGTGGGCCAGCGCGAGCCGGACCTCGGCTTCGCGTGGGCGGCGTACCAGTGGGCCTCCGACAAGAGCCTGGACGAGGTGTTGCGCGAGGCGGAGATGCCGGCGGGTGACTTCGTGCGCTGGTGCAAGCAGGTCATCGACGTGCTCGGGCAGGTCGCTGCGGCGGCTCCGGCGGCCTCCGGCGACAGCGGGAGCACGGTGGCGCGAAATGCCCGCAAGGCCGTCGACGCATTGCTTCGGGGTGTAGTGGCCTACAGCTCGGTCGGCTAGGCGGTTTTGGGGCTTCCTCCGAGCGTGGGGATGGCCTGATCTGATCTCTTGCCATGATCGAATCGGCGTGCTCTGTGCGACGATCGATTCCATGAGTGGGGGAGCGGACGATGGTCCGAGACGGGTCGGTCGGCCACGTGCCGACCGGCTGAGACCGGAGAGCGGCCGGCCGCCGCGCGAGGAACTCCTCTGCGCGGCGGCCGAGTTGTTCACCGCACGGGGATACGCGGCGACCACCACCCGGGCCGTTGCCGAACGGGCCGGGATGCGCCAGGCCACGATGTACCACTACTTCGGCGGCAAGGAGGAGCTCCTCGCCGAACTGCTGGAATCCACGGTGGCACCCTCGCTGGTGCTGGCCCGGCAGTTGCTCGCGGACGACGGGCGGTGCGCTGCGCGGAGGTTGTGGGAGCTGTGCCGCTCCGACGTGCTGCTGCTGTGCGGCGGGCCGTACGACTTGGGGGCGCTCTACCTGCTGCCCGAGCTGGGCGGTTCGCGCTTCGCGCGGTTCCGTCGGATGCGCGGGGAACTCAAGCACGCCTACCGGGTGTTGCTCGCCGGGACCCGCGTCGGCGCCGAGTTGGCCGGGGACGAGGCGGGGCTGAGGCTCCGGGGCGACCTGGTCTTCGGGCTCATCGAGGGCGTCATGCTGATCCACCGCACGGATCCGCAGCGGCCGGTGACGGCCTTCGCGGAGGCCACCGCGGACGCGGCGCTGCGGATCGCGGGCGTCGGCCCTCCAGGCGACAGGACCTAGCGAGCGGCTCCGGCTTCCCAGCCCGCGCGGTCGTCCCAGGCCTGGAGGGTGCGGCCGCTCTCGAAGCGGTGCACGTGCGCGGTCACCGGGTCGGTGAACGCCAGGACCCGGGCCAGGAGTTGCAGCGGCCTGCGGTAGTCGTCCGGGGCCGGATCGGTGACCTGCGGATACACGGGGTCGCCGAGGATGGGCAGGCCCAGGCTGTTCATGTGGACCCGCAGCTGGTGGGTGCGGCCGGTGCGCGGGGTGAGCCGGTAGCGGGCCAGCCCGTCGCGGGCCCCGACGCATTCGACGAGGCTTTCGGCATTGGGCTCGCCGCCGGGCACCTCGACCGCCGCGATGACCCCGCGGGCCTTCTCGATCCGGCTGCGGACCGTGCGCGGGAGGGTGCCGGCGACTTCCGGGTCGTGCGGTGCGAGGGCCTCGTACTCCTTGTGCACCTCGCGCCGCTGGAAGAGGAGCTGGTAGGCGCCGCGGTCCTCGGGCCGGACGCTGAACATCACCAGTCCCGCCGTCAGCCGGTCCAGCCGGTGCGCGGGGCTGAGGCCGGGCAGGTCCAGCTCCTCGCGGAGCCGGGCCAGGGCGGTCTCGGTGATGTGGGAGCCGCGCGGGGTGGTGGCCAGGAAATGCGGCTTGTCCACGACCAGCAGGTGCGCGTCCCGGTGGACGACGGAGATCGGGAAGGGCACCCGCGGCTCCGGCTCCACGTCCCGGTGGAACCACAGGTAGGCACCCGGCTCGTACGGGTCCTGCGCGCGCAGGACCCGCCCGCCGGTGCCCAGTACCCGGCCCGCGGCCAGCAGGCGGGCGACCGAGTCGGCGCCGCGGGTGCCGGCGTAGCGTGCCGCGAGGTAGTCGCCCAGATCCGGCCACGTCCCGTCCGGGTCGGGCGGGAGCCGCAGCCGGACCGGGTCGATGCCGGCACGCTGGGGGAGGGGCGAGGGCGGTGGCTGGGCTCTGCGTCTCATCGGGGAACAGGCTATGCGGCTACTGCTGGGTGAAAGTGCCCAGGTGGTCGGCGTCGAGGTATTCCACGCGCAGGGTGCCGTCGGCGAAGACCACCCCGGTGCGGCCGACCGCGTTCTCGCCGGCGGTCATGAAGCTGAAGGTGTCCCCGTCGTAGTGGGTCAGCGGGAAGCGCAGGGGCTCGGGGCCGAGGGCCAGGGTGAGCGCGCCGTTGTCGTCGGCGGTCACGGTGGCCTTGCCGTAGTAGGGGTTGTCGTAGGTTCCGGTGTACGCGGCGCTGTCCCGGGCCGGCTGGGCTCCGGCGGGCGGGTGGGCGTAGTCGGTCTTCGATCCGTTCGGGGGTTCGAGAGTCGTCGCGTAGGCGGAAGCGGCGAGGGCGAGCCAGTCGGTGGAGACCTTGCCGTGCTCGGCGTAGTCGAAGAAGTCCAGGGCCACGGCGTCGGGCAGGCCGACCGGCGCGCCGTTGGTCAGGACGACGATGCCGAGCCGCTCCAGCGGGAGCATGGTGACGTTGGTGTTGGCGCCGAGGTCGAAGGCGCCGGAGTGACTCAGGCGGGTGCGGCCGGCGCTGTCGTAGCTGACGTTCCAGCCGAGGCCGTAGAAGCTGGTGGTGCCGACGGCGTTGGTCGGCTGCGACACGATCTCGGGCACGTGGGTCCGGGCGAGGGTGTCGGCGGGGACGATCCGCTTCCCGTCGAGGGTGCCGCCGGCCAGCTGCAGCCGCAGCCAGCGGGCCATGTCGGTGGCGGTGGAACTGACACCGCCGGCCGGGGCCTGGGCGTCCGGGTCGCGGACGAAGCGCGGGCTCCAAGTGCCGTCCGCGTTCTTGACGTGGGTGGCGGCGTGGTCGGGGGAGTTGATGAAGGCGGAGAACTCGGTGCTCGTACGGGTCATGCCGGCGGGCTTGAAGAGGGTGTCGGCGCTGAGCTTCTGCCAACTGGTGCCCTTGGCGCGGGCGACGGCCTCGGCGGCCGCGGTGAACCCGAAGTTGGTGTACGCGTAGCTCGCCCGGAACGGGCCGAGGGGCTCCAGGCGCAGGTGGTCCAGGATGTACGCCTGGTCGTAGCCGAGGTCTTCGAGGAGGTCGCCGGCGTGGTCGGGGAGGCCGCTGCGGTGGGAGAACAGGTCGGCGGTGGTGACGTGGCCGGTGACCCAGGGGTCCTTCAGGGAGAACCCGGGCAAGGCGGTGCGGTCGTCCCACTCCTGGGGGTCGGTGAGGGTGCCGGCCACGACCGTTGAGGAGACGGGCTTGGACAGCGAGGCGATCTGGAAGACGGTATCGGGGCCGACCTTCGCGCTCTCGCCGGTCCTGCGCAGCCCGTAGCCCTTGATGTGGACGACCTCGTCGTCGTGGACCACGGCCACGGACACGCCGGGGACCCCGGTGCGGCGCATCATGTCCTCGACGGTGCGGTCGAGGCGGGCGACGGCCCTGTCGACGGCGGCGTCCGTGATCTGGGGCGTCGGGGCGGGGGGCGGGGTGGGCGCGGCCGTTGCCGTGGCGGTGGCCGTGACGCCTACCGCCGCGGTCAGGAGGACCGCGGCCCCGGCTGCTCCGAGGGCGGGGAGCGTACGCATGGGGTCATTGTCCTGCCGGGGAGCGCGGAGCGCGCGGCGCCGTTGCCGGGGGCGCCGCCCCCGGACCCCGCGCCTCAAACGCCGGCGGGGCTTGGGGGAGAAGGCGGGGCTCAAAGGAGACGCCGGCGGGGATGGGCCCGCCGGCGTGGGGAAACCTTTAGGCAGCGGCGCGGTGTTCCTGTTCGGCCTCGACCGAGGCGTTCCAGTCCCGCTTGATCGCGCGCCAACCCTCGTCCGTCTCGCCCAGGCGCCAGTAGCCCGAGATCGACAGCCGCTCGCGCGGGACGCCGCGCTCCATGCGCAGGTGGCGGCGCAGGTCCTTGACGAAGCCGGCCTCGCCGTGGACGAAGGCGTGGACGTCCGTGCTCGGGAACTCCATGGAGGTGACGGCCTCCACCAGGGCCTCGCCCACCGGGCGGTCGCCGCGGTGCAGCCAGATCGGCACGATGCCGTCCGGGGTGGCGACCTTCAGCTCGTCGGCCGGTCCGTCGATCTCGACGATGGCGTGGACCTGCGCGCCCGCCGGCATCCGCTCCATCGCGGCGGCGATCGCCGGGAGGGCGCTCTCGTCGCCCACCAGGAGGTGCCAGCCGGCCACCGGGTCCGGGGCATAGGCGCCGCCCGGACCGAGGAAGCGCACGACCTCGCCCGGCTGTACCCGCGCCGCCCAAGGGCCGGCCAGACCCTCGTCGCCGTGGACCACGAAGTCGAGGGTCAGCTCCAGGTGCGCGGGGTCCCAGCTCCGTACCGTGTACGCGCGCTGGCGCGGCCACTGCGCGCGCGGGAAGTCGGCGCGGATCCGGTCCAGGTCCCACGGCGCGGGGTAGCTGACGCCCGCCGGGGCGAACAGCAGCTTGACGTACTGGTCGGTGTACTCGCCCGCGCCGAACTCCCGGAGGCCCTCACCGCCCAGCACGAGGCGCACCATGTGCGGCGAAAGCCGCTCGGTGCGTACGACGACGGCGGTGCCGACGGTGCGGGCGCGTCCTTCTGCCACGGTGACTCCCCTGACTCCATGAAACTTAGCCTTACCTAAGTTATCACCTCATGGGCGCAGCGCGCTGCTCAGGCGAGCGACTGCACCCCCCAGACCCCACCGGTGGGCTAGCGCATCCACCAGTTCGGGTTGTGCCGGGGCCGTCGGAAGGGCCGGGTCGAACGCCGGGAGCGGCACGTCCGAGGCCACCTGGACCACCTTCGGGGCAACCGCCAGATAGGGCCGGGACTCGTCCAGTCGCTTGCGCTGGGTCGGGGTCAGCTTCGACTTCGGGTCGTCGACCGCCGCGATGATCCCGGCCAGGGTGCCGTAGGCGTCCAGGAGTTTGGCGGCCGTCTTCTCGCCGATGCCGGGGACCCCCGGCAGGCCGTCGCTCGGGTCCCCGCGCAGCAGCGCCAGGTCCGCGTAACCGGGGCCGTCCACCCCGTACTTCTCGCGGAGCCACGCCTCGTCGGTCACTTGCAGGGTGCCCACGCCCTTGAGCGGGTACAGCACCCGCCGCTGCCGGGCGTCGTCCACCAGCTGGTACAGGTCCCGGTCGCCGGTGACGATGTCCACCGGGCCGCTCGCGCGGGCGGTGAGCGTGCCGATCACGTCGTCCGCCTCGTACCCGGCGACCCCGACCCGGGCGATGCCGAAGGCGTCCAGCGCCGCTTCGATGATCGGCACCTGCGGGGCGAGCGTGTCCGGGGTCTCCTCCACGTCGGGGCCGGTCTCGGTCTCCTCGGCCACCCGGTGCGCCTTGTAGGAGGGGATCAGCTCCACCCGCCAGTGCGGCCGCCAGTCGGCGTCCATGCACGCCACCAGATCGTCCGGCCGGTGGTCCTGGACGAGCCGGCCGATGAAGTCGAGCAGCCCGCGCACGGCGTTGACCGGGGTGCCGTCGGGGGCCTTCACCGAGTCCGGCACACCGAAGTAGGCGCGGTAGTAGAGGGAGGCGGTGTCCAGGAGCATCAGGCGTCGTGTCGTCACGGAGTCGATGATGCCGCAACGCCCCCGGCGGACGTCCAGGCCGTCGGGACGCCCCGCGCCGCGACGGACAGTGAGCGCATGTGTACGGGAAGAGCCGTGCACGCGAAACCGGAGGCGGTTGCTGCGTAAGGTGCTTACAGCACACCGATGTGCGACAGACATGGGGAGGGCAGCCCCGACATGAACGACAGGGACGGCACCGACGGCATTGATGGCATGGACGGCAAGCTGAACGACAGGGACGACAAGAGCAAGGACAAGGACGGCAAGGAGCCGCTCCGGGTGGGCGTGGCCGTGCGCAAGCGGCGCCGGGCGCTCCACCTCACGCTGGCCGCGGTCTCGGCGCGCAGCGGCCTGTCGGTGCCCTTCCTGAGTCAGATAGAGAACGAGCGGGCCCGACCCAGCATGCGCTCCCTGGAGCGGGTCGCGGACGCGCTGGAGACCACGGCCGTCGAGCTGCTGGCCGCCTCCGACACCGCGCGCACGGTGGACCTCGTACGGGCCGGTGACGCCCCCGCGCTCACCCCGGTTCCGGGCGTACGGCCCCTGGTGCGCGGCCACCACCAGTTGCACGCGATGGAGTTCACCGGGGACCAGGACGCCGGACGCGAGTACCAGCACCGCAACGACGAACTGATGTACGTGGTCGAGGGTGCCTGCCAGGTCGAAGCGGAGGGGCGGGCGTACCGGCTGGAGAGCGGGGACGCGCTGTTCCTGTCCGGCGGCGTGCGCCACCGCTGGCGGGCGGTCACCGAGGAGACCCGGATCCTGGTCGTCGCGGTGGGCGAGCACATCCACGCGACTTCCGAGCCCCCGTCTCCGGGACACTGAGCGGCGTGCGGCGGGTCGTCTCGCTGGTGCCCTCGCTGACCGAGGCGGTGGCCGTGAGCGCGCCGGGGCTGTTGGTCGGGGTCACCGACTGGTGCACGCATCCCGGGGACCTCGGCGACGCGGTGCGGATCGGGGGGACGAAGAACCCCGACGTGCGGCGGATCGCGGAGCTCCGGCCGGACCTGGTGATCGCCAACGAGGAGGAGAACCGGGCCCCCGACCTGGCGGCGCTGCGCGCGGCCGGGGTGGAGGTGCTGGTCACCGAGGTCCGCGCGCTGCCGCAGGCGCTGCGGGAGCTGGACCGGGTGTTGGTGGGGGCGCTGGGGCTGACGAGGCCGGGGTGGCTGGCGGATGCGGAGCGGGCGTGGGCCCGGGTGGAGCCGCTCGCGGAGCTCACCGCCTTCGTGCCGATCTGGCGGCGGCCGTGGATGGTGCTGGGCCGGGACACCTTCGCCGGGGACCTGCTGGCGCGGCTGGGGGTCCGCAACGTCTACGCCGGACACCCCGAGCGGTATCCCCGGGTGCCGGTGGAGGAACTCGCCGCGGCCTGCTGCGACCTGGTGGTGCTCCCGGACGAGCCGTACCGCTTCACCGTCGAGGACGGCCCGGAGGCCTTCCCGGGCCTGCCCGCCGCCCTCGTCGACGGCCGGCACCTGACCTGGTACGGACCCTCGCTGGCCGGGGCCCCGGGGGTGCTGTCGCAGGCCTTGCGCGCGGCGCTGTAGCGCTTGGCTCCCGCCGGGGTTGCCGACTCCGGCCGGCCGGTGGTGCCGGGGCTCTGCCCCGGGCCCCGCGTCGCAATCGCCGGCGGGGCCGGGTGGTGCGGCGAGGCTCCGACAGTGCCCCGAAGCCGCCCCGCGCACCGGTCCCTACGCCGACCCGAGCCTGCCCGTCCCGCCCCGGGGGGTCTGGCCGGCCAGCAGTCGGCCGGAGATCAGGCCGCGGAGGGTGTGGGCGGCGGCCAGGAGCCAGGCGGTCAGCAGGCCCAGGAAGAGGGTCGTGGCCAGCCAGGCGAAGGCGGTCAGGCCGGTGTGGTGGGCGAGGCCGGTGGCGCCGGTGACGCAGGTTCCGAGGGGGAAGGTCAGGGCCCACCAGGTCATCGCGAAGCCCATGCCGCCACGGGCCGCCCGCACCAGCATGGCCACGGCCAGGGCCAGCCACAGCAGGGCGAAGCCCATCACGGGGACCCCGTAGACGACGGCGAAGGCGCCCAGCGCGCCGGCGTAGGTGCCGTCGATCGACTGGGGGGCGACGTCGGCGAGCTGGTTCACGGCGGTCGTGGACTGGCCGAGGGGGCCCAGGACCAGGAACAGGGTCGGGGTCAGGACCAGCGGGAGGGGGCCGCCCACGATCAGCCGACCGAAGATCAGGGGGAGCATCAGCAGGGTGGCCAGCAGGCTGATGCCGAACATGGCGTAGCAGGCGAGCAGCAGGGCCTCGCGGGGCTGGCCGGCGGGCAGGTGGGGTATCAGCAGCGGGCCCAGGGCGGCGGAGACCATCGGGGCCACGAGGGGGAGCAGCCAGACGGGAGTGGCCTGCTCGGGCTCGACCTTGTGCCGCACGACCATCAGGTAGGGCACGACCACGGCCATGACCAGGCCGATCGCGGTACCGGCGGTGAAGAGCACGGTGTCCACGGCGACGGCGGCGCCGGTGCCGATGAGGTCCTTGCCGACGATGAGGGTGCCGCCGCCGACGGCCAGCAGCGCCATCGCGAGGCATCCGTAGAACGGGGCGACGGCCGGGTCCAGGAGGTGGGCGCGGGCCTGGTCGCGGTGGTGGAGCCAGTGCCCGGCGCGGGCCGTGAGCAGGACGGCGAGCAGGACGGCGGACAGGGCCCAGACCAGCTGGCAGGCCACGCGCTGGCCGGGGAGCTGGTACGGGAGGGTCGCGCCGGCGTTGGCGACGATCGCCGTGCCCATGACGCAGGCGTACCAGTTGGGGCCGAGGTGCCGCAGTGCGGGGGCCTTGTGGGCCCGGACCGCGGGAGTGGTGTGGGTGCGGGGTCGCACGAGGGTGGTGGCCATGGATCCAGCCTCGCGCCGGGGCGGACGGGGCGGCAGAGGCCATCTTCCTATGAGGCCATAAACTGATGTTATGGGTAACGAGGAGTGGGTTCCGCTGGCGCACCGGGTACCGGACCTGGGTGCGCTGGAACTGCTGCTCGCGGTCGCGCGGATCGGCAGCCTGAGCGGTGCGGCCCGGCGCCTCGGCATCACCCAGCCCGCGGCGAGCAGCCGGATCCGGGCGATGGAGACCCGGCTCGGCGTGGCCCTGGTGGACCGCTCGCCGCGCGGGTCGACGCTGACGGCCGAGGGCGCGCTCGTCACGGACTGGGCCCGGCGGGTGGTGGAGGCGGCAGAGGCCTTCGACGCGGGTGCGCAGGCGCTGCGCGGGCGCCGGGACTCGCGGCTGCGGGTGGCCGCCAGCATGACCATCGCGGAGTACCTGCTGCCGGGCTGGCTGATCGCCCTGCGCGGGCAGCGCCCGGACACGGCGGTGTCCCTGCACGCCGGGAACTCGGCGGTGGTCGCCGAACGGGTCCTCGCCCACGAGGCCGACCTCGGCTTCGTCGAGGGGCTGACCGTGCCCGAAGGACTGGACTCGGCGGTGATCGCGCAGGACCGCCTGGTGGTGGCCGTGGCCCCGGGGCACCCGTGGGCCCGCCGCGCCAAGGGGGTGGCGGCGGCCGAGCTGGCCTCGACCCCGCTGATCCTGCGCGAGCGGGGTTCGGGCACGCGACAGGTCCTGGACGCCGCGCTGGCCCCGGCCGGCGGGCTGGCCGCGCCGCTGCTGGAACTGGCGTCGACCACGGCGGTGAAGGCGGCGGCGCTGAGCGGTGCGGGGCCGTGCGTACTGTCGGAGCTGGCGGTCGGCGACGAACTGGGCGCGCGGCGGCTGGTGGAGGTTCCGGTGTCGGGCGCGCCACTGGACCGGGCCCTGCGGGCGGTCTGGCCGACCGGTTCCCGCCCGGCGGGCCCGGCCCGTGACCTGCTGTCCCTGACGCACCGGCGGATCTAGGTCGTCTTGGGGTGCGTCGCCCCTGGTCCGATCGGGGGAGGAGGGATCGATTCGGCGCGGTGTGGGCGGTGACCGAGGT
Source organism: Streptomyces sp. NBC_00273 (assembly GCF_036178145.1). NCBI lineage: Bacteria > Bacillati > Actinomycetota > Actinomycetes > Kitasatosporales > Streptomycetaceae > Streptomyces > Streptomyces sp. NBC_00273. Next base: position 7,486,115 of record NZ_CP108067.1, read on the forward strand.
GCACGACACCGGAAAGGTGGCTCCTGCACGTTTGTCGCTCTCCCGAGGAGGACCCAAATGCGTCTTCGCCATGCCGCCGTCGCCGCCTTCGGCGCCGTCACCCTGCTGCTCACGATCCCGACGTCGGCCTCGGCCGCGGAGGGACAGTTCCAGTACACGGTCTCCGGCCTCGACGGCAGTCCGCTGACGGTCGTACTGGAGAACCCGCCGAGCGGGGAGTGCATCACGCTGCCCGAGGTGGCCGACCCCTCGGCCAGTTCCCCGGCGCACTCGCCGCGCAACCGGACCGACGAGGTGGCGATCGTGTTCACCGAGCCGAACTGCACGGGCAGGGAGTTCAGGCTGCGGCCCCGCACGGGCTACGGCACGGAGCGGCTGGAGCTGCGGTCGGTGGTCTTCGTCCGGCCCGAGTAGGGGGCGGCGGTCGGTGCCGGAGCCGCGCGGGGAGGCTCAGCTCTCCGAGCTGAGCCGCTTCGTCAGGAGCGAGCCCACGACGATCAGCGCGACGCCCAGCCACCACACGTCGTCGAAGATGAGGACGGCGATCCCGATCGGCACCAGCAGGCCCGCCAGCGGCAGCAACAGGCTGGCCCGGCCGGGCGGTTCGGGGCCCTCGCCGGTGGCCTCGCGGACCGCGCGGGCGCGGACGACGTCCGGGTACCAGGCGGTGAACTTCAGCGCGGCGACGATGGCCAGGATCTGGATGATCCAGCCGGTCCAGATGTTGTTCGGGTTGTGCAGGACCAGGTCCCCGTAGGCGCCCGCGAGGGCCGCCACCACGAAGGCCGAACCCCACACGCCGGTGATCACGTAGTTGGCGCGGATGAAGCCGGGCGCGTGCCAGTGCGACGGATCGACCTGTTCCCGGGCGTACTGGAGGGTGAAGGGCGTCCCCACGGCCATCGAGCCGAAGGCGATCAGGGCGAGGGTGATGTTCGCGACCTCGCCCGCGTACGTCTCCAGCCAGCGCAGGGTTCCGTCGCTCGCCAGGGCTCCGACGACGGCCATCGAGGCGAAGAACACCACGTCGGCCAGTTCCAGGATCTTCCAACTGCTGCCGCGGTTGACCAGGTGGCTCGTCGCGATGAGCGCGACGGCCGTGGCCAGCGCCAGTCCGACCGCGAGCTCGAACCGCCCCGGGCCGACCAGCAGGGAGAAGACGATCCACGGCGCCATTCCGATGACCGGGTTCTCCAGGATCTTGGAGACCGGGCCGGATGCCGTGCCTTCCGCTTCGGTCCGCATCCTTCCACCCTGCCCGCCCGGCGGGGGACCGGCCATTCGGACCGGGCGGTCACGCACCCCGCCCGTCCCCCGCGCACCATCGGGCGCGCGGGGGACGGGCGGAGGGGGAAGCGGGAAGGGGGGCCCGGGCGTCAGCCCACCGGTACCGCCGTGCGGACGGAGGCGGCCTGGACCAGGGCGGACATCACCCGCGTGTCCTCGTCCCGCTCCGGGTGCCACTGCACGCCCAGCACCCAGCGCTCCGGGTCGGGCAGTTCGATCGCCTCCACCGTGCCGTCGACCGCGTGGGCCGAGACGACCAGGCCGCGACCCAGCCGGTCGACGGCCTGGTGGTGGTAGGTCGGGACCTGCGCCTCCTCCGGGACCAGCTCGGCGTAGCGGGTGCCCGGGACGGGGCGGACCGGGTGCCAGGACATGGCGCCCGGGGTCTCGAAGTGGCCGTCGATGTGCTGGATCAGCGTGCCGCCCAGGGCCACGTTGAGGGCCTGCATGCCCCGGCAGATGCCGAGCAGGGGCAGGTCCGCATCCAGTGCGGCGGAGATCAGCGCCAGTTCCCAGTGGTCGCGGACCGTGGCGGGGGCGCCCGTACGGGAGTCGCGCGCGGCTCCGTAGCGCACCGGGTCCAGGTCCGGACCGCCCGCGACGACCAGGCCGTCCACCCGGCTCAGCACCTCCGCCGCCGACCCGGGTTCGTCCGGCGGGAGCAGCACGGCCGCGCCGCCCGCCGCCTGGACGAGCTCGTAGTACCCGGTCGGTACGAGCGATGTCGGGAGGTCCCACACGCCGTAGCGGGTGGAATCCTCGACGTAGGTGGTGATGCCGATGAGCGGCCTGGGCACGTTCGTTACCTCCAAGAGGGGCGGAGCAGGGCAGGAACAGGGTTTCAGTCGCGGGTCAGTTCCGCCTCGGCTTCCGCGAGAGCCGCGAACTCCTCCTCCGGGGCCGAGGCCACCAGGTGGTGCCGACTGTAGATCGCGAAGTAGGCGAGGGCGACGGCGTACACGGCCAGCGCGATGAACGCGGCGTCCTTGTCCACCAGGAAGGTCGCGACCAGGGCCGACAGGGCGAGCACGAAGGCCACCGAGGAGGTCAGGATTCCGCCCGGGGTGCGGTACGGGCGCTCCAGATCCGGCTCCCGGCGGCGCAGCACGATGTGCGAGAGCGCCATCAGGGCGTAGGAGATGGTGGCGCCGAACACCGCGATGTTGAGCATGCGGGCTCCGTCGCCGGTGGCCGCGGCGAGGGCGAAGCCGATCGCGCCGGGGATGATCAGACCCAGGTACGGGGCCTTGCGCTTCGAGGTCAGCGAGAGGAAGCGGGGCAGGTAGCCGGCCCGGGAGAGCGCGAAGAGCTGGCGCGAGCCCGCGTAGATGAGGGAGAAGAAGGAGGCCACCAGGCCGGCCAGGCCCGCGTAGTTCACGAAGCGGCTGAGCGCGGTCGGGCCGCCGTCCCCTTCCAGGGCCACGACCAACGGGTTGCCCGCGGCCTTGACGGCGTCGGCGCCCTGGGCTCCGGTCGCGGCGAAGAAGGTGATCAGGGCGAGCAGGGCGAGGATGCCCATGGAGATGGAGAGGGCCTTCGGCATCGAGCGGACCGGGTCCTTGGCCTCTTCGGCCGCCAGCGGTACGCCTTCCACGCCGAGGAAGAACCACATGCCGAAGGGGAACGCGGCCCAGATGCCCAGCACGCCCAGCGGCAGCCAGGAGTTCGAGCCGAAGGCGTCCGCGTCGACGGGGATGTCGTTCAGGCCGGAGGCGTCGAACTCGGTGAAGGCCCCCACGGCGAAGATCAGCAGCGCGGCGACGGCGATCGCGGTCACGACGAGGCTGAAGCGCAGTGCCTCGCCGACGCCCCACAGGTGGACGCCGATGAAGATGACGAAGCAGCCGAGGTAGACGGGCCAGCTGGAAGTGAGTCCGAAGAGTCCGAGGGACTCGACGTAGTCGCCGATGAAGATGACGATCGCGGCCGGGGCCAGGATGTATTCGATGAGGATGGCGGTGCCGGTCAGGAAACCGCCCCACGGGCCGAGCGCGCGGCGGGCGAAGCCGTAGCCGCCGCCCGCGGTCGGCAGGATGGTGGACAGCTCGGCGAGCGAGAAGACCAGACAGGCGTACATCGCGCCCATGAGGACGGTGGCGATGGCGAGGCCGCCGAAGCCGCCCTTGTCGAGTCCGACGTTCCAGCCGGAGAAGTCTCCGGAGACGACGTAGGCGACGCCGAGACCGGTGAGGAGCAGCCAGCCGGCGCTGCCGCGGCGCAGCGTCCGGCGCGCGAGGTATTCGTCGGGACCGTCCCCGCCGTCGGGGGACTTGGTGGGTGCGGGTACGGCGGCGAGCCGTGCCTCGATGTCGTCGGCCATCGTGCGCTCCTGCCTCAGGGCAATGGTTGTGGGGCGTACCTTTGCCTTAGAGGAGTGGAGTGCGCAAGACCTCTGCGTTAAACAGAAGTTACGAAACCCTCTCGGCGGCCCCCGGCGTCGCTCAGGTCAAGAAGCCCCGCAGCAGCGCCGCGGTGCCGCAGCAGTGCTCGCGCATGGCCTCCCGGGCCCCGGCCGCGTCGCCCTCCAGCACCGCCTCCACCAGCGTGCTGTGCTGCTGCTGGGAGTGCTCCAGGTTCCGCACGAGCAGCGGGATGCAGTCCAGCAGGTCGTTGACGGTGGCCCGGACGGCGGCGTACTGGGCCGTCAGGGTGGCGGACCCGGCCAGTTCGCACAGGGTGAGGTGGAAGAGCGTGTCCTGGCGGCGGTAGTCGGCGAGCGGGGCGTCATGGGTGGCCGCCAGGGCGCCGAGCAGCCGTTCGGTGCCCTCCTCGGTCAGACCCTGGGAGGCGCACAGTCCGGCCGCCCCCACCTCCAGGACCTCGCGGAACCGCAGGACGTCCTCGATGTCCACCCCCGCGACGCGCCGGCGCAGCTCCTCCTCGGCGCCGCCGGCCGGGGTGTCGGGCCGGGACAGCACGAACGTTCCGCCGTACCGCCCGCGCCGGGCCTCCACGAGCCCCTGGTCCTGGAGCACCTTCAGCACTTCGCGCAGGGTCACCCGGCTGATCCCCATGCGCTCGGCCAGCTCGCGCTCGGGCGGCAGCCGTTCGCCGCCCGGCACCAGACCCAGCCGGACCACCTGGAGGATCTGCTGCAGCGCCTCCTCGAAACCGTTGCCCGCCCGCACCTGTCGCAGCACGGGATTCAGTCGGGCGACGGCGTCGCCTTCGCTCGTCGTATCGGTCATCTTGACTTCGCCCCTTCCCAAGCAATGGTTCTATTCAATACCTTAGGCCTCCTCGGCTCACCGAAGGAGAGATTCCAGTGGTAGACCGCAAGCCGCCGCTCGCGCCCGAGGAGCTCCGCTCCCTCGTCGCCAGTGGTGAGATCGACACAGTGGTCCTGGCCTTCCCCGACATGCAGGGGCGGCTCCAGGGCAAGCGGTTCGCCGCACAGTTCTTCCTCGACGAGGTCCTCGAGCACGGTACCGAGGGCTGCAACTACCTCCTCGCCGTCGATACCGACATGAACACCGTCGACGGTTACGAGATGTCCTCCTGGGACCGGGGCTACGGCGACTTCGCCATGCACCCCGACCTCGCCACCCTGCGCCGCATCCCGTGGAACCCCGGCAGCGCCTTCCTCCTCGCCGACCTCGCCTGGAACGACGGTTCGCCCGTCGTCGCCGCGCCCCGGCAGATCCTGCGCCGCCAGCTGGAGCGCCTCGCCGAGGCCGGCTACACCGCGATGGTCGGCACCGAGCTGGAGTTCATGGTCTTCCAGGACACCTACGAGCAGGCCTGGAACTCGGGCTACCGCGGCCTGACCCCGGCCAACCAGTACAACATCGACTACTCCGTCCTCGGGACCGGCCGCATCGAACCCCTGCTGCGCCGGATCCGCAACGAGATGCAGACCGCGGGCCTGATCGTCGAGTCGGCCAAGGGGGAGTGCAACCTCGGCCAGCACGAGATCGCCTTCCGCTACGACGAGGCGCTCACCACCTGCGACCAGCACTCCGTCTACAAGACCGGAGCCAAGGAGATCGCCTCCCAGGAAGGCGTCTCGCTCACCTTCATGGCCAAGTTCGACGAGCGCGAGGGCAACTCCTGTCACATCCACCTCTCGCTTGCCGATACCGACGGACGCAACGCGATGGCCGGGGACGGCCCGGGCGGAATGTCACCGGTGATGCGGCACTTCCTGGCCGGCCAGCTGGCCGCGCTGCGCGACTTCTCCCTTCTCTACGCCCCGAACATCAACTCGTACAAGCGTTTCCGGCCGGGTTCCTTCGCCCCGACCGCCGTCGCCTGGGGCGTGGACAACCGGACCTGCGCGCTCCGGGTCGTCGGCCACGGCCGCTCCATGCGCTTCGAGAACCGCCTCCCCGGCGGCGACGTGAACCCGTACCTCGCCGTCGCCGGCCTGGTCGCCGCCGGGCTCTACGGCATCGAGAACCGCCTCGAGCTGCCCGAGGTCTGTGCCGGGAACGCCTACACCGCCGACTACGCACACGTCCCCGCCACCCTGCGCGAGGCCGCCGAGCTCTGGGAGAACAGCGAGATCGCCAAGGCCGCGTTCGGCCCCGAAGTGGTCGCGCACTACCGGAACATGGCCCGCGTGGAACTCGACGCCTACGACTCCGCGGTGACCGACTGGGAGCTGCGCCGCTCCTTCGAACGCCTGTAGTCACCGCACGCCACCGAACGAAACTGTGAGGCACCACGTGTCCGATGCGCTGGCCCCTTTCAATCTAAGAGTGCTGAATCCGGCCACCGAGGAAACCGTCGCCATCGTCCCGGCCGCCACACGGGACGATGTCGACGCCGCCGTCGCCCGGGCCGCCGCGGCCCAGCGGGCCTGGGCGGCGGCCGCCCCCGCCGACCGGGCGCGGCTGCTGCGCCGCTTCGCCGCGGTCGTCGACGGCCACATCGAGGAACTGGCCCAGCTGGAGGTCCGCGAAGCCGGCCACACCATCGGCAACGCCCGGTGGGAAGCCGGCAACGTACGCGACCTCCTCGACTTCGCCGCCGGGGGAGTGGAACGGCTCTCCGGCCGCCAGATCCCCGTCGCCGGCGGCATCGACGTCACCTTCCTGGAACCCCTCGGCGTCATCGGCGTGATCGCCCCGTGGAACTTCCCCATGCCGATCGCCGCCTGGGGCCTGGCCCCGGCCCTCGCCGCCGGCAACGCCGTCATCCTCAAGCCCGCCGAGACCACCCCGCTGACCGCGCTGCGCCTCGCCGAACTCGCCCTCGAAGCCGGGATCCCCGAGCACCTCTTCCAGGTGCTCCCCGGCCGCGGGGACGTCGCCGGCGACGCACTCGTCGAACACCCCGGCGTCGCGAAGATCGTCTTCACCGGGTCCACGCGCGTCGGCAAGCAGATCATGGCCAAGTGCGCCGAGCGGGTGAAGCGCGTCACCCTCGAGCTCGGCGGCAAGAGCCCCAACATCGTCTTCGCCGACGCCGACCTCGAAGCGGCCGCGGCCGCCGCCCCCATGGCCTTCCTCGACAACACCGGCCAGGACTGCTGCGCCCGCACCCGGATCCTCGTACAGCGCTCCGTCTACGACCGCTTCCTGGAGCTCGTCGCCCCCGGCATCGCGGCCGTCGCCGTGGGCGACCCGCTCGACGAGAAGACCCAGATGGGCCCGCTGATCTCACGGACCCAGCTGGACCGCGTACGGTCCTTCGTCACCGACGACCTCACCGCGATCCGCGGCACCGCCCCCGAGGGCCCCGGCTTCTGGTACCCGCCCACCCTCGTCACGGACGTCGCCCCCACCGCGCCCGTGGCGGCCGAGGAGGTCTTCGGACCGGTCGCCGTCGTCCTGCCCTTCGAGGACGAGGAGGACGCCGTACGCCTGGCCAACGCGACCGAGTACGGCCTCTCCGGCTCCCTCTGGACCCGCGACATCGGGCGGGCGCTGCGCGTCTCGCGCGCCGTCGCCGCCGGCAACCTGTCCGTCAACTCCCACAGCAGCGTGCGCTACTGGACCCCCTTCGGCGGCTACAAGCAGTCCGGGCTCGGCCGTGAGCTCGGACCCGACGCCCTCACCGCTTTCACCGAGACCAAGAACGTCTTCATCAGCACGGAGGCCTGAGAACCCATGTCCAGCCAGAACAACGAAGAGATCGTCTGCCGCCGCCTGGTCGGCCGCACCGCCGTCATCACCGGAGCCGGCAGCGGCATCGGCCTGGCCACCGCCCGCCGCCTGGCCTCCGAGGGCGCCAACGTCGTCTGCGCCGACATCGACGAGACCGCCGGCAAGGCCGCGGCCGAAGAGGTAGGCGGCACCTTCGTCAAGGTCGACGTCACCAGCCCCGAGGAGGTCGAGGCGCTCTTCAAGACGGCCTTCGACACCTACGGCTCCGTGGACATCGCCTTCAACAACGCGGGCATCTCGCCCCCGGACGACGACTCCATCCTGACCACCGGCCTGGAGGCCTGGAAGCGCGTCCAGGACGTCAACCTCACCTCCGTCTACCTCTGCTGCAAGGCCGCCCTGCCCTACATGCAGCGCCAGGGCCGCGGCTCCATCATCAACACCGCCTCCTTCGTCGCCATCATGGGCGCCGCCACCTCCCAGATCTCCTACACCGCCTCCAAGGGCGGGGTCCTGGCCATGTCCCGCGAGCTCGGCGTGCAGTTCGCCCGCGAGGGCATCCGCGTCAACGCCCTGTGCCCGGGGCCCGTGAACACCCCGCTGCTGCAGGAACTGTTCGCCAAGGACCCCGAGCGCGCCGCCCGCCGCCTCGTCCACATCCCGCTGGGCCGCTTCGCCGAGCCCACCGAGATCGCCGCGGCCGTCGCCTTCCTCGCCAGCGACGACTCCTCCTTCATCAACGCCACCGACTTCCTCGTCGACGGCGGCATCTCCGGCGCGTACGTGACCCCGCTGTAGGTCGCACCGGCAACCACCACCGCACCGCACCCCGGCCGGCCGGGCACCGCGAGGTGCCCGGCCGGTCCCTCAGGGCTGTCCCGATCTCGAAGGAGCAGCATGCAGAGAAGATGGGCAGCCCCCCTCGCCCTCGTCGCGGTCACCGGATCCGGCCTCCTCGCGGCCCCGTCGGCCGCGGCCGCGCACACCCCCTGTCCCCGGGTCACCGTCGGCTCCGGCTGGTACGGGGACAACCAGGCCCGCCTCCAGCAGCTCATCGACCAGTACGGCAGCTGCAACCCGTACCGGCCCGGCCGCACCAAGCCCGTCGCCGTCTTCGACTGGGACAACACCGTCGTCAAGAACGACGTCGGCGACGCCACCATGTTCTGGCTCCTGCGCAACGGCCGGATCCGCCAGCCCGCCGCCGGGGACTGGTCCACCACCAGCCGCCACCTCACCCCCGCCGCCACGAAGGCCCTGGCCGACGCCTGCGCCGCGCTCGCCCGCCCCGGCAGCCCCCTGCCCACCGGAACCCCCGCCGGAGCGGCCTGCGCCGACGAGATCAACGCCGTCTACGGCACCGCCGCGACCCGTGCCGGTGCCCCCGCGTTCGCCGGCTGGGACCGCCGCACCACCGAACCCTCGTACGCCTGGCTCCCCCAGCTGATGCAGGGCTGGACCGCCCGCGAGATCCGCGGCTTCGCCGCCGCCGCCCGTACCGAGAACCTCGCCGCACCCATCGGCAGCACGCAGAAAGTGGGCAGCGGCACCGCCACCGGCTGGGTCCGCTACTACGACCAGCAGCAGGACCTGATCAAGGGCCTCCAGAAGGCCGGCTTCGACGTGTGGATCAGCTCCGCCTCCCCCCAGCCCGTGGTCGAGGTCTGGGCCCAGGGCGCCGGCATCGCGGCCGACCACGTCATCGGCATCCGCAACACCACCACCCACGGCGGGAAGTTCACCCCCCACCTCCAAGGCTGCGGATCCGTCCGGGACGGCGCCGACACGATGATCACCTACATCGACGGCAAACGCTGCTGGATCAACAAGGAGGTCTTCGGCGTACGCGGCGCGGCCGCCGAGAAGGTCCAGCCCGCCGCCCGCCGGCAGGTGTTCGCCGCCGGCGACTCCGACACCGACATCTCGTTCCTGCGCGACGCCACCGCCCTGCGGCTCGTCGTGAACCGCAACAAGAACGAGCTGATGTGCCGGGCCTACGACAACAGCGACGGCCGCTGGATCGTCAACCCCATGTTCATCGAGCCGAAGAAGCAGAAGGCCGACCCCTACCCGTGTGCGACGACCGGCTACGTCGACCACGACGGCACCAAGGGACCGGTCCTGCGGGGCGACCGCAGCGTCGTCCCCGACCAGACCGACTCCGTCTTCTGACCGACTCCGTCCTACTAGAGGAAGGTCCGCCCCTCGCCCCGGTAGGTCGCCGCGCTGCCGGTGACCCGATCGCCCTCGATCAGGTGCAGGGTGTCGAACCGCTCGCACAGCTCGCCCGCCTTCGCGTGCCGGAACCAGACCCGGTCGCCGATCAGCAGATCGTCGGCCGGGCTGCCCAGCAGCGGGGTCTGCACCTCGCCCGCGCCCTCCTGGGGGTCGTAGCGCAGCCCCTGGGGCAGGTACGGGACCGGAAGCCGGTCCGCCCCGGCCGCCCCGGAGGCCGGATAGCCACCCCCGAGCACCGTCACCACACCCACCCCGGGCCTGCGCACCACGGGCTGGGCGAACAGGGCCGCCGGACGCCCGCTGAACGACGTGTAGTTGTCGAACAGCCGCGGCACGTACAGGCCCGAACCCGCCGCTATCTCGGTCACCGCGTCCTCGGCAGCCGTCTGCTGCACGCTGCCGGTACCGCCGCCGTTGACGAACTCCAGGTCCGGTACGACGGCCCGTACGGCCCGCACCACCTCGGCCCGCCGCTCCGCCAGCTCCTTGCGGGCCGCGCCCTGCATCAGCCGGATGGTCCGGGACCGCAGCGGGCGACCCGCCAGCGAGTCCCCGACCCCGGCGACGTGACCCTCGTACGCCATCAGCCCCACCACCCGGAACCCCGGACGGGCGGCCACCGCCCGGGCCAGTCCGGCCAGTTGCGCGGGCTCGCGCAGCGGAGACCGGCGGGCCCCGATCCGTACCCGGCCGCCGAACAGCCGCAGGGACGTGTCCAGCTCCAGACAGACCCGGATCTCCTCGGCGCCGCCGTCCCGGGCCGCGTCGATCAGGTCCAGCTGCGCCGGATCGTCCACCATCACCGTGACCGCGCCGGCCAGCTTGGCGTCGTTCGCCAGCTCGCCGAAACCGGCCCGGTCGGCGGACGGATAGGCGAGGAGCACGTCCTCGAACCCCGACCGGGCCAGCCAGAGCGACTCGGCCAGGGTGTACGACATGATCCCGGCGAACCCGGGGCGGGCGAGGACCCGTTCCAGCAGCGCGCGGCACCGGACCGACTTGCTCGCGACCCGGACCGGCTTGCCGGCGGCGCGGCGGACGAGATCGTCGGCGTTGGCGTCGAAGGCGTCGAGATCCACGATGGCCAGCGGCGCGTCCAGGTGCGCGGTCGCCCGGTCGTACCGGGCGCGGTCGGTGGCGGGGGAGTTCATGGGCGGCAGCTTGCCAGAGGTCGCTACCGGTGGGTAGAGGTTCCCCGCCCCACCCTTTCCCGTTTCCCGGAGCGCCGCCCCGGAGTCCCGCGCCTCAATCGCCGGCGGGGTTGGGGGTGGTGCGGCCGTCGGCCCGCGCGCCTCAAGGACCGGGGCTCCGCCCCGCACCCCGCGCCTCAATCGCCGGCGGGGCTGGATCGGCCTCCGTTGCCCCCGGGGTCCCGCGCCCCGATCGCCGGCGGGGCTGGATGGGGCCGGATCGGAGTGGTACCGGCAAGCACCGCGCGCTGCCGACGCCGTAGAGTACGGGCAGGCAGCCGTACGGAACGGGGGGCGGAGCCGCCGGATGACCACGACGACACCGCGGACCGCAATCGTGGGCGAGCCCGAACCGACCGCCCAGCCCGTGCACGCGAACGCGCGCCGCCACCCCGCACGGGTCGTCGCCGCCACGCTCTGCGTCCTCCTCGGCAGCGGCCTCGTCGGCGGGGCCGTCCTCACCACCTGGGCCGAACACCGTGCCGCAGCCCGCCCCCTCCCCGCCGACGCCGCCTACCGCAAGGCCGGGTCGCTGTGGCGGGCCGCCCCGGTCGACAGCCTGCTCCCGCCCGTCCTGAACGGCCCCTCCGCCGGTCCCGGCGGTTCCGACCGCACGTGGACCCGGATCGCGGTCGCCCCCGACGCCGACTGCCCGGCCGCCCTCGCCGCCGACTGGCAGGCCGTGCTGGCCGCCACCGGCTGCACCCGCGTGCTGCGCGCCACCTACACCGACGCCACCCGCAGCTCCCTGATCAGCGTCGGCATGGTCTTCACCCCCGCCGACGCCCCCGCGATGACCGCCCTCAAGGGCCGGATCCCCGCCCCGCCCGCGTACGGGTTCACCGACGCACAGCGCGCCGCCTGGGCCACCTCCGTGCTCACCGAGGCACCCGTCGTCGTCTACACCGTCTCCGCCTTCGCCGACGGCCGCCCCCTGGACGCGCCCCGCCCCGCCGAGGACCTGATGAAGAAGGACGCCACGGGAGCCGCCGCCCAGGCCGGCCTCGGCCACGAGGCCCGGGCGCTCGCCGACCGCGTCGGCCACGGCCTCGCCGTCCTCGCCGCACCACCCGCCACGCCCGCACCGACCACCCCGGAGCGCACCCGATGATCCGCCGGGCCTCCGGGCAGGCGGCCGCCGCCCTGCTCGCCGCGACCCTCCTCGTCTCCGCCACCGCGGCCCCCGCCGCCGCCGACAACATCCGCGACCGCCAGTGGGGCCTGTTGGCCCTGCGCGCCGAGGAGGCCTGGGGCACCACCCGGGGCTCAGGGGTGACCGTCGCCGTCCTCGACACCGGCGTCGACGAATCCCATCCCGACCTCTCCGGCCAGGTCATCGCAGGCACCGACCTCATCGGCATGGGGGCCGGCCCCGGCGACCGCGCCTGGGCCCGCCACGGAACCGCCATGGCGAGCATCATCGCCGGGCACGGCCACGGCCCCAGCCGCGGCCAGGGCGTCCTAGGCATGGCCCCGCAGGCACGGATCCTGCCCGTCCGGGTGATCCTCGAAGAGGGCGACCCGGGCCGCTCCCAGGCCCGCGACAGCAAGGGCGGGGCCCTCGCCGAGGGCATCCGCTGGGCCGCGGACCACGGCGCCGACGTGATCAACCTGTCCCTCGGCGACGACAGCGACTCCGCCCACCACGAGGCGGGGGAGGACGAGGCCGTCCAGTACGCCCTCGCCAAGGGCGTGGTCGTCGTGGCCTCCGCGGGCAACGGCGGCGAGGCGGGCGACCGCGTCTCCTACCCGGCCGCCTATCCGGGGGTCATCGCCGTCACCGCCGTCGACCGGCGCGGCAAGAAGGCCAAGTTCTCCACCCGCAACTGGTACGCCACCGTCAGCGCTCCCGGCGTCGACGTCGTCATCGCCGACCCCGACCGCTCCTACTACGAAGGCTGGGGCACCAGCGCCGCCGCGGCCTTCGTCTCCGGCGCCGTGGCCCTCGTCCTGGCCGCGCACCCCGACCTGACCCCGGCCCAGGTGAAGAAGCTGCTGGAGGACACCGCCTCCGCCTCCCCGGCCGGCGGCCGCGACGACGCCCGCGGTCACGGGCTGGTCGATCCCGTCGCCGCCCTCCAGGCCGCCGAAGGAATGCGCCCGGAGGCTCCGGCACCCGTGCCCGCCGCGGCCGGCAGCACGTACTTCGGCCCGGGCCCCGAACCGGTCCGCCCGCCCGAGCGGGGCGCCCGGCTGGGAGCCCCGGCGGCAGCGGTCGCGGGGACGGTGCTGCTGGTCCTGGCCGCCGTACTCGCGCGGCGCCCGCGCCGGGGCGGCCGGGGCCGTGGCCAGGACCCGTACGCGGCACAGTAGGGTCGGGTAACTGTGGCGAACATGGCGAACAAGAACATTCCCGACCCGGGTTTCTCCGACGACGACGGCTCCGCCGATCCCCGTCTGACCGCGGCCCTGGCCGCCTGGTCCGAGGACCGGGCGAAGGAGCCGGAGGTGCTGGCCGCGCTCAAGGGCGCCCGCCTGCTGGTCCCGGTGGTCGCCGTCCTCGGCGAGGTGGAGACCGACCCGGAGACGGGCCTGAGGCGCGAGAAGACCAGCGACATGGCCGTCCCGACCCTGCGGGCGGGCGACCGGCGGGCGCTGCCCGCCTTCACCTCGATCGCCTCGCTCGCCCTGTGGGACCCCGCGGCCCGGCCGGTGGCCGTCCCGCTGCACCAGGCGCTGGCCGCCGCCGCGCACGAGAAGGCCGACACCGTGGTCCTGGACCTCGCCGGCCCCGTCACCTACCAGCTCACCGGCTCCGCCCTGCTCGCCCTCGCCGAGGGCCGCACCGACGCGGGCCCGCTGGCCGACCCCGCCGTACGGGAGGCCGTACGGGCCGCCGTGTCCGCGGAGCCCGCTGTCCTGCGCGCCCACCTCGGCCCGGGCGGCGCCGACTCCGACGGCACCCTGGCGATCGTGCTGGCCGGGGGCGCACAGGCGTCCGCGGCGGCCCGGCGCGTCGCCGAGGCGCTGGCGGCGGACACCACCCTGCGGGCCCGGCTGGTCCGCGGACTGGACCTGGCCCTGTTGCCGCCGGACGCGCCGGCCCCGCCCGGCGAGCCCCTGTTCACCCGCTGACCGCGAAGAGTCCCGTGAGCGATCTGCCGCCCCGGGCGCGCAACCTCGCCTACCGCACGGCCTGCCTGCACCGCCCGGACGACGCCGAGCTGTTGCGCCGGGCCGACCTGCTCGACCCGCGGCCCTGACCGTACGGGGCCGCGCGGTCCCCGGACGCGACGACGGCCGGTGCACCCCCGCGGGGTGCACCGGCCGTCGCCGTTCGTCTGTGGGGTGCGGGCTCAGCCGAAGACGGGACCCGTGAACTTCTCGCCCGGCCCCTGCCCCGGCTCGTCCGGCACGATCGAGGCTTCGCGGAAGGCCAGCTGGAGCGACTTCAGGCCGTCGCGCAGCGGGGCGGCGTGGAAGGAGCTGATCTCGGTGGCGCTCGCGGTGACCAGGCCGGCCAGGGCCGTGATCAGCTTGCGGGCCTCGTCGAGGTCCTTGTGCTCGGAGTCCGGCTTGTCCAGGCCCAGGTTGACCGCCGCGGCGCTCAGCAGGTGCACGGCCACCGTGGTGATCACCTCGACGGCGGGCACGTCCGCGATGTCGCGGGTCATGGTGTCGTAGTCGGGGGCGCCGTCGGCAGTGGGTTCGGTGGGGGGTGTCGCGTCAGTCATGCGCCCCACGATATGCCGTGCGGCGGGCTTGCGGCGCGGGTGCTAGTATGTACTTCGACCGGCCGGACACTTATGTGCCCGGCCCACAAGTGGAGGCTCCGTTCTCCCACCTGACTGCCCTCCGGGGCGGCGGGTCACCGGTCAGGCGGCATCCATCGTTCCGTACGGACGATGGAAAGCTGCCCGATTCTGCGCCCCGCGGTTCGCACGCGGCGGTGCTCCGGTTGTTTTGGAGCCCCTGCCTGTGCCCGGCGGGGCTTTTTTCATTCTCCCGCTGCGGTCGGTCTGACGGAAATACACGTCAGCGGCTGTCTGCCAGGCAGCCGTGTGGTGCTACCGAGGAGGATCCATCAGCACCGAGCCCCGCATCAACGACCGGATTCGCGTTCCCGAGGTACGGCTTGTCGGTCCCAGCGGCGAGCAGGTCGGCATCGTGCCGCTTGCCAAGGCGCTTGAGCTCGCGCAGGAGTACGACCTCGACCTGGTCGAGGTCGCGGCGTCCGCACGCCCGCCGGTCTGCAAGCTCATGGACTACGGCAAGTTCAAGTACGAGTCGGCCATGAAGGCCCGTGAGGCGCGCAAGAACCAGGCGCACACGGTCATCAAGGAAATGAAGCTCCGGCCGAAGATCGACCCGCACGACTATGACACCAAGAAGGGTCACGTCGTTCGGTTCCTCAAGCAGGGCGACAAGGTCAAGATCACGATCATGTTCCGTGGTCGCGAGCAGTCCCGGCCGGAACTCGGCTACCGACTGCTGCAGCGTCTCGCTTCGGACGTCGAGGACCTCGGGTTCATCGAGTCGAACCCGAAGCAGGACGGCCGAAACATGATCATGGTCCTCGGTCCGCACAAGAAGAAGACCGAGGCGATGGCCGAAGCCCGCGAGGCGCAGGCCGCCCGCAAGGCGGAGCGCCAGGGTGTCGCCCACACCGAAGGCGAGGCTCCTTCCGAGGACGCCGCCGTCGAGGTCGATGACACCACCGAGGTCGCCTCCGCCGAGGCCACCGACGCCGCTGCCGAAGAGGCTCCGGCCGACGAGGCGAACGCCGAGGCCTGATTCCAGGACGCCCGTCCCGGATCACCCGACACAACTGACGCTCCCGTAAGCCGGTCCCGTACCGGACCGGTGGGAGCGCCACCGACGAGGAGATAACGGCGCCATGCCGAAGAACAAGACGCACAGCGGTACCAAGAAGCGCTTCAAGGTCACCGGCTCCGGCAAGGTGCTCCGCGAGCGCGCCGGCAAGCGCCACCTGCTCGAGCACAAGTCGTCCCGTGTCACCCGCCGCCTCACCGGCACCGCGGAGATGGCCCCCGGCGACGCCGCGAAGATCAAGAAGCTTCTCGGCATCTGACGTCTCCGCTCCCCGTACCGGGAGCGGATGCACGTCGAGACCGGGACCCCATCGAATTTCGGGCCGTGTGAAGACACCCACGGCCCCGCTACAAGGAGTTAAAAAGTGGCACGCGTCAAGCGGGCAGTAAACGCCCACAAGAAGCGCCGGGCGATCCTCGAGGCGGCCTCCGGCTACCGCGGTCAGCGTTCGCGCCTGTACCGCAAGGCCAAGGAGCAGGTCACCCACTCGCTGGTCTACAACTTCAACGACCGCAAGAAGCGCAAGGGCGACTTCCGTCAGCTGTGGATCCAGCGCATCAACGCCGCTGCCCGCCAGAACGGCATGACGTACAACCGCCTCATCCAGGGTCTGAAGGCCGCCAACATCGAGGTGGACCGCAAGATCCTCGCGGAGCTGGCCGTCAACGACGCCAACGCGTTCGCCGCGCTCGTCGAGGTCGCGCAGAAGGCGCTTCCGGCCGACGTCAACGCCCCCAAGGCCGCTGCCTAAGGGCTAGCCGGCCCAGCTCACCCAGGGCCGGCCCCCACGGACCCGCAGGCATTCGCCTGCGGGTCCGTGTGCTTTCCGCGCCGCGCCGTGCCGCGCCGCCCCGTCCCGCCCGGAACCCCGAGCCCGGAACCCCGAGAGAGAACCGCACACACCATGGGTCACCCCGACGAGCTGATCTCCCCCCGATCCCCGCGGGTGGCCGCCGCCAGGCGCCTGGCGCGGCGCAACTTCCGCACCAAGGAGCGCCGCTTCATCGCCGAGGGCCCGCAGGCCGTCCGCGAGGCCGTCGAGCACCGCGGCCCCACCGGCGCGTCGACCCTGATCGAGCTGTTCGCCACCGTCGAGGCCGCCGAGCGCTACTCCGGGATCATCGAGGCCGCCCTGGACGCGGGCGCCCGCGTGCACTACGCCTCCGACGAGGTGCTCGCCGAGGTCTCCCAGACGGTCACCCCGCAGGGTCTGGTCGGTGTCTGCCACTTCCTGGACTCCCCGTTCGAGGAGATCCTCGGGGCCCGGCCCAAGCTCGTCGCCGTCCTCGCTCACGTCCGCGACCCCGGCAACGCCGGTACGGTGCTGCGCTGCGCGGACGCCGCGGGCGCCGACGCGGTGGTGCTGACCGACGCCTCCGTGGACCTCTACAACCCCAAGTCGGTACGGGCCTCCGTGGGCTCCCTCTTCCACCTCCCGGTCGCGGTCGGCGTTCCGGTCGAACAGGCGGTCGAGGGGCTCCGGGCGGCCGGCGTACGGATCCTGGCGGCCGACGGCGCGGGGGACGACGACCTCGACGCCGAGCTGGACGCGGGCACCATGGGCGGGCCCTCCGCCTGGGTCTTCGGCAACGAGGCCTGGGGCCTGCCGGAGGAGACCAGGGCCCTGGCGGACGCCGTCGTACGGGTCCCGATCCACGGAAAGGCGGAGAGCCTGAACCTCGCGACGGCCGCCGCCGTGTGCCTCTACGCGTCCGCGCGTGCACAGCGGGCGCCCGGAGGGTGCCGCTCTGTGACCCCCAGCTAGTAATGTGGCCGCCCGGGGGGCCCACTGCGCTACTCGGAGATGTGGGGTACGGGGACATGACCGTCGGTACGAACAGCTCGCCGGGGGCCGGCACGACGGCCGGTCCGCCGGTGCAGGTCGGCCCCTGCGCCCGTACGGGGGGGCCCGCCGATGCCGTGCCCCCCGTGCATCCCTCCGACGCGCTGCGCGGCGTACCGCCACAGGGCGCGGCCCGCGGGGCGGTCCTCACCGGCGGCGCCACCGGTGAGGGGCTCGCCTTCGGGATCGACCCCGACTGCCTGCCCGACGGGCTCGTCGTCGCCGACGCCACCGGGCACGTGATCTGCTTCAACCGGGCCGCGGCCCGGATGACCGCGACCGATCCCGCCCAGGCGCTCGGCAGGCGCATCGAGCGGGCGCTCCCGCTGGAGGACCTCGAAGGCCGCCGCTGGTGGGCGCTGACCGACCCGTACGGGGGCCTCGCCACCCGCCGCGGGCAGCCCGAGCGGAACCTGCTCCTCCCGGGCGGCCGCGAGGTGCTGGTCTCCGCCAGCTACGTCCGTACGCACCCCACCGGGCCGCTGCGCCGCCTCGTGGTCACCCTGCGCGGTACCGAGGCCCGCCGGCGCACCGAGCGCAGCCACGCCGAGCTCATCGCCACCGTCGCCCACGAGCTGCGTTCCCCGCTGACCTCGGTCAAGGGGTTCACGGCCACCCTGCTCGCCAAGTGGGAGCGGTTCACCGACGACCAGAAGCGGCTGATGCTGGAGACCGTCGACGCCGACGCCAACCGCGTCACCCGCCTCATCGCCGAGCTGCTCGACATCTCCC
Organism: Streptomyces sp. NBC_00273; assembly: GCF_036178145.1. Taxonomy (NCBI): domain Bacteria; kingdom Bacillati; phylum Actinomycetota; class Actinomycetes; order Kitasatosporales; family Streptomycetaceae; genus Streptomyces; species Streptomyces sp. NBC_00273. The sequence goes on from NZ_CP108067.1 coordinate 7,504,228, forward strand.
GCATCGACTCCGGCCGCCTGGAGGTGCGCCGCCAGCCGGTGGACATCGCCACCGCGGTCGGCCGCCACGTGCAGGCGCTCACCGCGAACGGGCAGGACCCCGAGCGGTTCCTCGTGAGCGTCAGCCGCCCGCTCCCCGATCTGTGGGCCGACCCGGACAAGATCGACCAGATCCTCGGCAACCTCCTGGAAAATGCGGTGCGCCACGGAGAGGGAACGGTCACCATCGGTGTGTCGCCGCATGAGAAGGGAACCGCCGTCACCGTGACCGACGAAGGCCCCGGGATCCCCGAGGAGTCGATGGGCCGCGTCTTCACCCGCTTCTGGCGGGGGAGCAAGCGCGGCGGCACCGGCCTGGGCCTGTACATCGTCAAGGGCATCGTGGAGGCGCACGGCGGGACCATCACGGTCGGCCGCGGCCCCGGCGGCGGCGCCGAGTTCCGATTTATCCTGCCCGTGAGCGCCCCCGCGTACCTCACGCAGTAGCCCTGCGGAGCGTCTCGGCAGGCGGCCCACGGGCTCCTCCACCCCCAGCGACCTTTAGACTCGTCCTTTGGCACCTTTGCGTCCTTGTGCCGAGCGCGTCCTGCGCGTCGCGCGGGGGACCCATCCAGCCAGCCATCGGAAGTACGGGAAGAGATGTCGGCACCGAACAAGTCGTACGACCCTGTCGAGGTCGAGGCACTGAAACCGGAAGAGATCGAGCGCATGCGGGACGAGGCGCTCGCCGCCTTCGCGTCCGCCGGCGACCTCGACGCGCTGCGCGAGGCGAAGACCGCGCACATGGGCGACCGCTCGCCCCTGGCGCTCGCCAACCGCGAGATCGGCGCGCTGCCCCCGCAGGCCAAGGCCGAGGCGGGCAAGCGCGTGGGCCAGGCCCGCGGCGCAGTGAACAAGGCCTTCGGGGCCCGCACGGTCGCGCTCGAGGCGGAGCGCGACGAGCGGGTGCTGGTCGAGGAGGCCGTGGACGTCACGCTGCCCTACGACCGCGTCCCCGCCGGCGCCCGGCACCCCCTGACCACGCTGATGGACCGCATTGCGGACATCTTCGTGGCCATGGGGTACGAGGTCGCCGAGGGGCCGGAGGTGGAGGCCGAGTGGTTCAACTTCGACGCCCTCAACTTCACGCCCGACCACCCGGCGCGCCAGATGCAGGACACCTTCTTCGTCCAGGGGCCCGAGGGCACCCAGGGCGACGAGTCCGGCGTCGTGCTGCGCACCCACACCTCCCCGGTGCAGGCGCGCTCGCTGCTGGAGCGCAAGCCCCCCGTCTACATCGTCTGCCCGGGCCGGGTGTACCGCACCGACGAGCTCGACGCGACGCACACCCCGGTCTTCCACCAGGTCGAGCTGCTCGCCGTGGACGAGGGCCTGACCATGGCGGACCTCAAGGGCACCATGGACCACATGGTCCAGGAGCTGTTCGGCGAGGGCACCACCACGCGCCTGCGCCCGCACTTCTTCCCCTTCACCGAGCCGTCCGCCGAGATGGACATGCAGTGCTACGTGTGCCGCGGCGAGTCGGTGGGCAACCCCGACCGTCCGTGCCGCACTTGCTCCAGCGAGGGCTGGATCGAGCTCGGCGGCTGCGGCATGGTCAACCCCAAGGTGCTCGTCGCCTGCGGTGTGGACCCCGAGAAGTACAGCGGATTCGCCTTCGGGTTCGGCATCGAACGGATGCTGATGTTCCGCCACAACGTCGAAGACATGCGAGACATGGTCGAGGGTGACGTTCGTTTCACTCGGCCGTTCGGGAGTGAGATCTGATGCGCGTCCCGCTTTCCTGGCTGCGGGAGTACGTCGATCTCCCCGCGGGTGAATCCGGCCGTGACGTGGCGGCCAAGCTGGTCGACGCCGGCCTCGAGGTCGAGACCGTCGAGCAGCTCGGCGGCGGCCTCAAGGGCCCGCTCGTCGTCGGTCAGGTGCTGACCATCGAGGAGCTGGAGGGCTTCCGCAAGCCGATCCGCTTCTGCACGGTCGACGTCGGCTCCGCCAACGGCACCGGCGAGCCGCAGGAGATCGTCTGCGGCGCCCGGAACTTCGCCGTCGGCGACAAGGTCGTCGTGGTCCTGCCCGGCGCGGTCCTGCCCGGCGACTTCGCGATCGCCTCGCGCAAGACCTACGGCCGCACCTCGCACGGCATGATCTGCTCCGGCGACGAGCTGGGCATGGGCGACGACGGCACGCACGGCATCATCGTGCTGCCGCCCGAGCACGAGGTCGGCACCGACGCGATCGAGCTGCTCCAGCTCGTCGACGAGGTCCTCGACATCGACATCACCCCGGACCGCGGCTACTGCATGTCCATGCGCGGTGTCGCCCGTGAGGCGGCCACCGCCTACGGCCTGCCGCTGCGCGACCCGGCGCTGCTCGACGTGCCCGCGCCGAACTCGTACGGCTACCCGGTCAAGGTCGACGACCCGGCCGGCTGCGACCGCTTCACCGCCCGCACGGTGACCGGTCTCGACCCCGACGCGCGCTCCCCGATCTGGCTGACCCGCCGCCTGCAGAAGGCGGGCATGCGCCCGATCTCGCTCGCCGTCGACATCACCAACTACGTGATGCTGGAGCTCGGCCAGCCGCTGCACGCCTACGACCGCGCCAGCGTCGAGGGCACCATCGGCGTCCGCCGAGCCGAGCAGGGCGAGAAGTTCACCACCCTCGACGGGGTCAAGCGCACGCTCGACGCCGAGGACCTGGTGATCACCGACAACAGCGGCCCCATCGGGCTCGCCGGTGTCATGGGCGGCGCCAACACCGAGATCGCCGACTCCGTCACCGACCCGGCGACGGGCGCCGTCACCGGTACCACGGACGTCGTCATCGAGGCCGCGCACTTCGATTCCGTGTCGATCTCGCGCACCGCCCGCCGCCTGAAGCTGTCCTCCGAGGCCTCGAAGCGCTTCGAGCGGGGCGTCGACCCGCAGGCCGCCGCCGCGGCCGCGCAGCGGACCGTCGACCTGCTCGTGCTCCTCGCGGGCGGCACCGCCGAGGCGGGCGTCACCGAGGTCATCGCCCCGGGCGCGCCGCGCACCATCGCCATGCCCGCGGACCACCCGGACCGGGTGGCGGGCATGGAGTACGGCCGCGAGACCGTCGTGCGCCGCCTCCAGGAGATCGGCTGCGACGTCTACGGCCAGGACGAGCTCGTCGTCACCGTCCCCTCGTGGCGGCCCGACCTCGCCGCGCCCAACGACCTCGCCGAAGAGGTCATCCGGCTGGAGGGCTACGGGAACCTTCCGTCGACCCTCCCGCAGGTGCCCTCCGGCCGCGGTCTGACCGCCCGGCAGCAGCTGCACCGCCGGGTCGGTCGCGCGCTGGCCGGTGCGGGCTACGTCGAGGCGCTCAGCTACCCGTTCATCGGTGAGGGCGTCTTCGACCAGCTCCAGCTCCCCGCGCACGACGTCGCCCGCCAGGTCGTCAAGCTGGTCAACCCGATCTCCGACGAGGAGCCGGCGCTGCGCACCACGCTGCTGCCGGGTCTGCTCGGCGCGCTGCGCCGCAACGACAGCCGGGGCAGCCACGACCTCGCGCTCTTCGAGACCGGTTCGGTCTTCCGGGCCGGCAAGCAGCCGGGGGTCGCCGTACGGCTGCCCGCCGACCGCCGTCCCACCGACGAGGAGATCGCCACCCTGAACGCGGCCCTGCCCGCGCAGCCGCGGTACGCCGCGGTCGTGCTGGCCGGTGCGCGCGAGCAGGCCGGCTGGTGGGGCAAGGGCCGTCCGGCCGACTGGGCGGACGCGGTCCAGGCGGCCCGCGCGCTGGCCGTCGAGGCCGGCGCCGAGCTCGTGGTCCGCCAGGGCCAGTACGGTCCGTGGCACCCGGGCCGGTGCGCCGAGCTGCTCGTCACTCTGGACGGGGTGGAGACGGTCATCGGCCACGCCGGTGAACTGCACCCGCGCGTGGTCAAGGCGATGGGCCTGCCGGCCCGCACCAGCGCGATGGAGATCGACCTGGACCGCCTCGCGGCGGCCGGTGGCGAGGCCCTCCAGGCGCCGCGGATCTCCTCCTTCCCGGTGGCGACCCAGGACGTGGCGCTGATCGTCGACGCGTCGGTTCCGGCGTCCTCGGTGGAGGCCGCGCTGCGCAAGGGCGCGGGCGAACTCCTCGAATCGCTGCGGCTGTTCGACGTGTTCACCGGTGAGCAGGTCGGCGAGGGCAAGAAGTCCCTGGCCTACGCGCTGCGCTTCCGTGCGGCCGACCGGACGCTGACCGCCGAGGAATCCACGGCCGCGCGCGACGCGGCGGTGGCCCTGGCGGGCGAGCGGACCGGGGCGGTGCTCCGGGGCGCGTAGCCGCTTCGTACACGCGTGAGGGGCACGTCCGGACCACCGGACGTGCCCCTCACTCGTTCGGGTGAGAACCCCGGTGGCCCGTGTCCGGGGTGCCGGTCGGTCGACACAATCGATCCGGCCGGAGGGGAGTCCTACGGATGATCACGCGTGGGGAGATGCCCCTGGTACGCCGGGTGTGCGTCCTGGCCTGGGCCGGCACCGCGGTGTCCTGGGAGCTGTCCACGCCCGGGCCGCTGGGCCCGAGCCTGGCCACCTGTGCGGCCTTCCTGCTGTTGGCCACCGGGTGCGCACTGCACATCCGGCACGAGCTGCTGGCCGAGCTGCGCCGCTCGCAGGAGATCGCGGGCGCCGCGCAGCGGGCGCTGCTGCGGCCGCTGCCGGTGCGGATCGACGGCCTGGTGCCGGCCGCGGCGCAACTCTCGGCGAGCCGGGGCGCGGCGGTGGGCGGGGACCTGTACGAGGCCGTGCCGACGGCGTACGGGATCCGGGTGGCGATCGGGGACGTCCGGGGCCACGGCCTGCCCGCGCTGGGCACGGCCGCCGCCGTGCTCGGGGCCTTCCGCGAGGGGGCGTACGACGAGCCTTCGCTGGACGGTGTGCTGCGGCGGATGGAGCGGGCGCTGGGCCGCCACGTCCGTGACCGGGCGCGGGCTGATCCGGACTCCGCGGCGACGGAGGAGTTCGTGACGGTCCTGCTCCTCCAGATCGCCGGGGACGGCACGTTGCTGGCCCTGAACTGCGGTCACCCGTGGCCGTATCTGATCCGTCCGGCTCCGGTCCCGGAACACTGCGCTGCGCACAGCCGGGGCTCCGTCCCGGACCCCGTGAACTCTTCAGCCCGTCCGGCGTTTGAGGACCGGGTCCGGGCGGCGCCCGGTTACACGCAGGTACGGCCGCTGGTCGGCGGCGAGACCATACCGCCGCTCGGGGTGGTGCCCGTACCGGCGGACGTGCGGCCGCGCGCCTGCGGGGAACTCCGGCCCGGGGAGACGCTGTTCCTCTACACCGACGGGGCCGAGGACGCCCGCGACCGGGTCGGCCGGTTCTTCGATCTGGCGGGCTTCCTCGCACGGGAGGCGGCGGCCACGCCCGCGCGGCTGGTGGCGGGCGTGCACGCCGCTCTGCTCCGGCACACCGGCGGGCGGCTCGCCGACGACGTCGCCCTGCTCGTGCTCCGCAACGACCGGTCCTGACCACCGGGCCCCGGACACGCGCGCCGGGCCCGGTGGATGAGCCCGGCGCGCGCTCTCGACCCGGCCCCTGCCGGGGCGCGGCGACCAACCGGGCGCCGGCGGGGCCGGAACGCGCCGCCCGCCTGCCATGGAGTGTCGGGCAGACAGCAGAACGGGCGGCGCGGTGACGGGTCGTCGCACTGTACGAGGGGGAGCCGACGACCCGAGCTACCTCTTGGCGAGGCTCTTCAGTGAAGCGCCTCCATGGGTCCGTGCGGCAGAGTGCGCATCGCATTTATGCGCGTACTCGGTTCACACCCCGTGTGAACCGCGCACCCACTAGCCTGAGAACGACGAGCCCTTGGAGCGGCCCATGCAGCCCAATGTCCTGCTCGACGCCCTCCTCGCCGAGGCGGGAATGTCCCACGCCGGACTCGCCGCGTACGTGAACCAGGCGGGCCGCACCCGCGGACTCGCCCTGCGCTACGAACACACCGCCGTGACGCGGTGGTTGAAGGGCCAGCGGCCCCGGGGGCAGGTCCCCGACCTGATCTGCGAGGTGCTCGGAGGGCGGCTGCGGCGTCCCCTCGGGCTCGACGACATCGGGCTCGGCGCGGCCGACCAGCCCGTTCCGCTGCACGCCTCGCCGCTCAGCGGGTTCGTGGACCGGGCCGCGGCCCTGTGGCGTTCCGACGTCCAGGCCCGGCCCCATCTGCTGGCCGCCGGGGCGGTCACCGGGACGCCCGCAGTCATCCCGGTGTGGGAATGGGAGAATCCGCCCGAGGACGCCGACGTCTCCCGCGAGGGCCCGAACCCGATCGGTCCCGAGCACATCGAGATCCTGAAGTCCGCCCGCGCCCACTACGAGCTGATGTACCGCCGGGCCGGCGGTCTCGCCACGCGGGACCGGGTCGTCCGCTTCCTCGGCAGTGAGACCGCGCCCATGCTGCGCGGGAGCTACTCCGACGACCTCGGCCGCCGGCTGCACCGGGCTACGGGGTCCCTGGTGGCGGTGGCGGGGATCTGCGCGTACGACTCGGACGCGCACGGCCTGGCCCAGCGCTACTTCCACCAGGCCCTGCGCCTGGCCAAGGCGAGCGGGGACCGGGGGCTCGGCGCGTACGTCATCGCGCTGATCGTCAACCAGTCCCTGCACCTGCGGGAGTACCGCCAGGCCGTCGCGTTCGCCGAGGCCGCGCTGCGGGCCGCCGGGCGGCACACCACCCCGGCGCTGGCCGCCGACCTGTACGCGATGCAGGCCAAGGCGTACGCCCAACTCGGCGACACCCCGGCCGCACTGGCCTGCATCCGCAAGGCGGAAGCGGCCGCCGAGCGGATCCGCCCGGGCAGCGAACCGGACGAGACCGGCTACGTACAGCCGGGGCTCGTCAACGTCCAGGTCGCCGAGGCGCTGCTCAGCCTGGGCGATCTGGAAGCCGCCCGGGTCCAGGCGACCGCCGCCGTCGGCACCCCGGCGCACGACCGCGGCCGGGTGCACCGGCTGGCGATGCTGTGCGAGATCCAGCTGCGCCAGGGGGAGGCGGACCGGGCCGCGGCGTCCGCGGCCGAGATGGCCGAGCGGGCCAAGGGCATGGAGTCGCTGCGGCTGCGCGACCGGCTGCGAGCGGTCCGCGAACAGCTCCTGACCAGCGGTTGTACGGGCGCGGAGGAGACCGCGCGGCTCATCGACGGGGCGCTGCGCGTTCCGCTGTGACGGGCGGAAGTGCTGCCATGTTGCCACCTACTCGAACGGAAGAAGGTGGCACAACCGTGCAGTGGACGAACCTGAGCGAGCAGACCGTGTACAAGAACCGTTGGTTCGACGTGAACCTCGCCGATGTGGAACTTCCCGACGGCCGGCACCTGGACCACTTCGTGATCCGGCTGCGTCCGGTCGCCGTCGCCACGGCCGTCAACGAGGCCGACGAGGTGCTGTTGCTCTGGCGGCACCGCTTCATCACCGACAGCTGGGGTTGGGAACTGCCCGCCGGGGTGGTCGAGGACGGCGAGGACATCGCGGTCGCGGCGGCCCGCGAGATGGAGGAGGAGTCGGGCTGGCGACCCGGCCCGCTCCACCACCTGATGACCGTCGAGCCGTCGAACGGGCTGACCGATGCCCGGCACCACCTCTACTGGGCGGACGGGGCCACCCACATCGGGCATCCCGAGGACGACTTCGAGTCCTCGCGCCGGGAGTGGGTCCCGCTCAAGCTGGTGCCGGACATGATCGCCCGGGGGGAGATCCCGGCCGCCAACATGGCGGCCGGGTTGCTCCTGCTGCACCACCTGCGGCTCGGCCGGCCGTAGGGGTGACCGGCCATAGGGGCGGCCGGAGGGATCAGCCGTAGGGGTAGAAGCCCGCGCCCGTCTTGCGGCCCAGGCGGCCGGCGTCGACCATGCGCTGGAGCAGCGGGGGAGCGGCGTACAGCGGCTCCTTGTACTCCGCGTACATCGAGTCGGCGATGGACGCGATGGTGTCCAGGCCGATCAGGTCGGACAGCTTGAGCGGGCCCATCGGGTGGGCGCAGCCCAGCTCCATGCCGTTGTCGATGTCCTCGCGGCTGGCGATGCCCGACTCGAACATCCGGATCGCGGACAGCAGGTACGGGACGAGGAGCGCGTTGACGACGAACCCGGACCGGTCCTGGGCGCGGACCGCGTGCTTGTTCAGCACGTCCCGCACCAGGGCCTCGGCCCGCTTGACCGTCTCCTCGCCCGTGGTCAGCGCCGGGATCAGCTCGACGAGCTTCTGCACCGGGGCCGGGTTGAAGAAGTGGATGCCGATGACCTGGTCCGGCCGAGAGGTCGCGACGGCCAGCTTGACCAGCGGGATCGAGGAGGTGTTGGAGGCCAAGATCGCGTCCGGGCGGGTGATCACCTGGTCGAGGATCTGGAAGATCTCCGTCTTGACCTGCTCGTTCTCGACGACGGCCTCGATGACGAGGTCGCGGTCGGCGAACTCTCCGAGGTCGGTGGTGAAGGTGAGGCGGGCCAGGGTGGCGTCCCGCTCCTCCTCGGTGATCTTGCCGCGTTCGGCGGCCTTGGTCAGGGAGTTGTGCAGCCGGGTACGGCCGATCTCCAGGGCTTCGCCGGTGGTTTCGGCGACCTTGACCTCAAGGCCACTGCGGGCGCACACCTCGGCGATACCCGCACCCATCTGGCCACAGCCCACTACGCCGACCCGTGTGATGTCGGAAGGGAGGTCAGTCACTTCGTGCCTTTCGCAGCTCATCCGTCGGCGGGTCCCCCGTACGATTCCGGCGCCCGCCACGCCCCCCGACGTTACTCCCGACCTTGCGCGGGGCGGCGGGCCGGGGCGGGCATGCTGAGCGGACACCGTGCAATGTCACTCAGCGAAACGGAGACGTCACATGACGTACATCGATCGACGGGCGCTGCTGGCCGGAGCCGTGGGGGTGATCGCCGCCGCCACGGCCGGTTCGGCGGCCGCGGCGCCGCGGACTGCCGCGAGGACCCCCGGGGGGCGGGCCGCGGCGGACTTCCGGGGGATGTGGATCGCCTCGGTGTCGAACGTGGACTGGCCCTCCGAGAGCGGACTCTCCGCGGCGCGGCAGCGGTCGGAGCTGCTCGCCCTGCTCGACTCCGCCGTCGAGCGCCGCCTGGGCGCGGTGGTCCTCCAGGTCCGGCCGGCGGCGGACGCCCTGTGGCCCTCGAAGCTGGAGCCCTGGTCGCAGTGGCTGACCGGGAAGCAGGGGGTCGATCCCGGCTGGGACCCGCTGGGCACGGCCGTCAAGGAGGCGCACGCCCGCGGGCTGCAGCTGCACGCCTGGTTCAACCCGTTCCGCGTGGCCAACCACACCGACCTCGACCGGCTGGTGTCCACGCACCCGGCGCGGCGCAATCCCGGCTGGACGGTGGAGTACGGCGACAAGCTCTACTACAACCCGGGCCTGCCCGAGGTGCGGCGCTTCGTCCAGGACGCCATGTTCGACGCCGTCTCCCGCTACCCGCTGGACGCCGTGCACTGGGACGACTACTTCTACCCGTACCCGGTGGCGGGGGAGTACTTCGACGACGACGAGGCCTTCGAGGAGTACGGGGCGGGCTTCGCCTCGCGCGCCGCCTGGCGCCGGAGCAACATCGACACCCTGGTCCGCGAGATGTCCGCGCGGCTGCGGGCGCTCAAGCCGGCGCTCCGCTTCGGGATCAGCCCGTTCGCCGTCTGGCGCAACTCCGACCGGGACCCGACCGGTTCGCCGACCCGCGCGGGCCTCGGGACGTACGACGACCTCTACGCGGACACCCGCAAGTGGGTCAGGGAGGGCTGGATCGACTACATCGTGCCGCAGGCCTACTGGCACATCGGGCACCCGACCGCCGACTACGCCGACATCGTGCCCTGGTGGGCGCGGACCGTCGCCGGGACGAAGGTGGACCTGTACGTGGGGGAGGCCCTGTACCGCTGCGACGAGGACAGCCCCACCGAGGCCTGGCGCGACCCCGGAGAGCTGTCGAAGCACCTGACGTTCGCCCGCGGGTACCCGGAGGTCCGCGGCCACGTCTACTTCTCGGCGAAGCAGGTGGCCGCGGACCCCAACGGAGCGATGGCCCGGGTGGTCGCCGACCACTACGGCCCGGCGGCGTCCCGGCGCTGATTCAGTGAGTGGGCTCGGAGGGGTGGCGGACCGTGCAGTCGGGTCCAGGAGCCATCAGGGCCTCGTGTCCGTCCTCGAAGCGGACCCGGTACGGGGGGGTTCCGTTCTCGCCCAGGACCTGGGTGATCTCGCCCACCTTGTCGTGCTGTCCGACGATCCTGCCGTGCTGCACCAGCTGGTCGCCCTCGGTCGCGCGCATAACTGACCTCCTCGGTGGCGGTCCGATCCGGTGTTTGCAGTTTAGGTCGTCCTGCGGCTATTTGACCCGTTGGGTCACCGCGATGCAGACCAGGACCGCGCAGGCAGCGGCCGGTGCGGCGGGGGAGAGGTGCTCGCCCAGCAGCGCCACCGACCAGACGAGGGTCAGTAGCGGCTGGGCGAGCTGGAGCTGGCTGGCCCGCGGCGCGCCGATCTCGGCCATGCCCCGGTACCAGACGTACAGGCCGAGGAAGGTGGAGCCGGCCGCGGCCCAGATCAGCCCGGCGAGCCCGTGGCCGCTGAGGTGCACCGGTTCGTACGCGAGCCCGACCGCGGAGCCGGCCAGGGTGAGCGGCAGGCACAGGACCAGCGCCCAGCCGATCACCTGCCAGCCGGGCAGCAGCCGGGCGAGGCGGCCGCCCTCGGTGTACCCGGCGGCGCACACCAGCAGGGCGCCGAACAGGTACGCGTCGCCCACCGAGAGGGCGCCGCCGCTCTGCGCGAGGGTGAAGGCGATCACGACCGCGGCCCCGGCGAGGGCCGCGGCCCAGAAGGTGCGCGAGGGACGGACTCCGGTGCGCAGCGCGGACAGCGCGGCGGTGGTGAGCGGCAGGAGGCCGACCACCACGGCGGCGTGCGAGGTCGTGGAGGTCGTCAGCGCGAGGGTGGTGAGCATCGGGAAGCCGACGACCACCCCGGCGGCGACGACGGCGAGCCCCGCCCAGTGCTCGCGGGCGGGCAGCGGGACCCGCCGGGCCAGCAGGAAGGCCCCGGCGATGGCGGCGGCGAGGACGCTGCGCAGCGCGACCAACGACCACGGGCCGAAGCTCTCCAGTCCCCAGGCGGTGGCGGGGAAGGTCAGCGAGAAGGCGACGACGCCGAGCAGGGCGAGGGCGGTACCCCGGCGCACCGGGTTCTTGACCGCTATCGTGGTCGGGAGAGTAGCGCTATTCTGTGCTGTCATGTATGAGCGTAGCAGTGTGGCGGAACTGGCCGAGTCCTTGCGTTCCGAACTCGACCGCTACTCGGTGGGTGGAAAGCTCCCGTCGAGCCGGGCCCTGGTCGAGCGCTACCGGGTCAGCCCGGTCACCGTCTCCCGGGCCCTCGCGCAGCTCGCCGCCGAGGGCCTCGTCGTCACCCGGCCCGGCGCAGGGGTCTTCCGCGCCGCACCGCGTACGGCGGCCCCCGCGCCCGGGGACACCTCCTGGCAGGAGGTCGCCCTGAGCGCCGAGGGGGCCGGGGACGTCGTCCCGCGTTCGGTGGACGCCTCCGGGGTGCTGGCCTGCCTGGCCGCACCGCCGCCGTCGGTGATCGCCCTCAACAGCGGATACCTGCACGCCTCCGTCCAGCCCGAGCGGGCCATGGCCGCCGCGCTCGCCCGGGCCGGGCGGCGCCCCGGAGCCTGGGACCGGCCGCCCATGGAGGGGCTGCCCGAGCTCCGCGACTGGTTCGCCCGCGAGATCGGCGGCGCGGTCGTCGCCGCCGACGTGCTGGTGACCGCGGGCGGGCAGAGCGCGCTGACCACCGCCCTGCGCGCGCTCGCCCCGCCCGGGGCGCCGATCCTGGTGGAGTCCCCGACCTACCCCGGGCTGCTGGCCATCGCCCGGGCCTCCGGCTGCCGGCCCGTGCCCGTCCCGGTGGACGCGGAGGGGGTCAGGCCGGAGCTGCTGGCCGCCGCCTTCGAAGCGACCGGCGCGCGGGTGTTCGTCTGCCAGCCCCTGTTCCAGAACCCGACCGGAGCGGTACTGGCTCCGGGGCGGCGGGCCGAAGTGCTGCGGATCGCGCGCGCCGCCGGGGCCTTCGTGGTCGAGGACGACTACGCCCGCGCCCTCGCCCACGACGACTGCGGGCCGCTGCCCGCGACCCTGGCCGCCGACGACCACGACGGGGTGGTCGTGCACGTCAGGTCCCTGACCAAGGCCACCTCGCCCAGCCTGCGGGTCGGCGCGCTGGCCGCCCGCGGTCCGGTGGTGGACCGGCTGCGCGCCGTCCAGGTCGTGGACTCCTTCTTCGTGCCACGGCCGCTCCAGGAGGCGGCACTGGAACTGGTCGGCGCGCCCGCCTGGCCGCGCCACCTGCGCGCGGTGGCCGCCGAGCTGCGCCACCGGCGGGACGTGCTCGCCGGCGCGTTGCGGCGGGAGCTACCCGGCCTGACCGTGCCCCATCTACCCTCGGGCGGCTACCAGCTGTGGGCCAGGATGACCGAGGGCGACGACGGGTCCTTCGCGGCCACGGCCCTGCGCGCCGGGGTGGCGGTGGCTCCCGGCCGCCCGTACTTCTGCGCGGAGCCGCCGGGTCCGCACGTCCGGCTGAGCTTCGCCGGGGTCTCGGGCCCCGGCGAACTGGTCGAGGCGGTCCATCGGCTGCGTACCGGCCTGGCGGACGGTCTCGGTCTCAACGCTTGACCTGCTGCGCCATGCGGATCACCATCGCCGCATGCATGTTCGGGTTTCGCTCGTCGCCGCAGCCCGTAGTTCCTCGCTGCTCGGCGAGCGCTTCGACGACGACCGCCCGCTGGACGGACCCGGCTGGCGGTCGGTGGAGTCCGCCGCGCAGGGCCTCGTACCCCTGGGCGCGGCCGAGTTGCGCTACTGCTCGCCGACCCCGCGCAGCCGCGCCACGGGCGAGGCCCTCGGGTACGCGCCCCTCGCCCAGCCCGCGCTGCGCGAGTGCGACATGGGCCGCTGGCGGGGGCTGACCCTGGCCGAAGTGACCGCCCACGAACCCGGGGCGGTGGAACTGTGGCTCAGCGACCCGTGGTCCGCACCGCACGGCGGCGAGTCCCTGCTCGCCTTCATCTCCCGCATCGGGGGCTGGCTCGACACCCGGCCGGCCGACGACGGGGGCGCGATCGTCGCGGTCGCGGAGCCCTCGGTGGTCCGGGCGGCCCTGGTGTACGCGCTGAAGGCGCCCCCGCTGACCTACTGGAACGTGGACGTCCGGCCGCTGTCCACGATGACCCTCACGGGCTGGTCCGGCGACTGGCACCTCTGCCTGCAGGCCCCGGCGTGAATCGGTCGGGGCGGTCGCCTAGCCTGCGGGAATGACCGAGATACACATCACCACGCTCGCCGAGCGGCCCGAACTGGCCGACCGGCTCGGGGACATGGACGACCCGTGGCCCGAGTTCGCTGCCCACGACGCCCTCGCCTGGCTGCTGTACCCGCGGATGACGTCCGAGCTGGCGGACTACGTCCTGGTCGCCACGGACGGGGACGCGGTGGTCGCCCGCGGCTACAGCGTGCCCTTCGCCCTGCACCTGGCCGGCCGCGACGGGGTGCTGCCCCTGCAGGGCTGGGACCGTGTGCTCATGTGGGCCTTCTCCGACCTGCGCCGCGGGGTGCGGCCCGACACGGTGAGCGCGATCGAGATCACCGTCGCCGGCGACCGGCAGGGCGAGGGGCTCTCGGGGCGCATGCTGGCCGCGATGCGGGACAACGCCCGGGCCCGCGGCTTCGCCGAGGTGGTCGCGCCGGTCCGGCCCAGCGGAAAGCCGGCCGAGCCGGACACTCCGATCCACGAGTACGCGTACCGGACCCGCGAGGACGGCCTCCCGTACGACCCGTGGCTGCGCGTCCACGTCCGCGCGGGCGGGGTCATCGACTCGGTCGCGCCGCTGTCGATGACGGTTACCGGCTCGCTCGTCCAGTGGCGCGAGTGGACCGGGCTGCCCTTCGACGCCGCCGGGCCCGTGCGCGTACCGGGCGCCCTGGTGCCCGTGCGGTGCGATCTGGAGCAGGGCTATGCGGTCTACGTGGAGCCGAACGTATGGGTCCGGCACCGCCTCCTCGACGGGGCGGCGTCCGTCCGGCCGTAGGGGTGTCCGGTGGCCCGGCCGAGCCGGGCCACGCCCGACGCTACCGGCGGAATCGCCGCCGCGGCCGGGCCTTTCCTGCTAGACATCTTCCTGGAGGCGCCGCGTGCCGGATCCTTCGGAGAGGCCCTCCCCCCTAGATCGAAGGCGTTGCATAAACGTGCGTAAGTACGTATAGTCATGCCATCGATGAGGAGGGTCCGATGGTGGTACGTGTAGCGGTGGCCGGAGCGAGCGGGTACGCGGGCGGAGAAGTCCTGCGCCTCCTGCTCTCGCACCCCGAGGTGGAGATCGGCGCCCTCACCGGCAACTCCAACGCCGGACAGCTCCTCGGCTCCCTGCAACCGCACCTCGTACCGCTCGCGGGACGCACCCTGGAGGCGACCACCCCCGAGGTCCTCGCCGGTCAGGGCCGTCGGCACGACGTGGTCTTCCTCGCCCTCCCGCACGGCCAGTCCGCCGCCGTCGCGGCCCAGCTCGGCGAGGACGTCCTCGTCGTCGACATGGGCGCCGACCACCGGCTCAAGGACTCCGCCGACTGGGACGCCTTCTACGGCGCCCCGCACGCCGGTACCTGGCCCTACGGGCTCCCCGAACTGCCCGGCGCCCGCGAGGCGCTGACGGGGACCAAGCGCATCGCGGTCCCCGGCTGCTTCCCCACCGCCGTCTCCCTCGCGCTCTTCCCCGCCTACCAGGGGAAGCTCGCCGAGCCGGAGGCCGTGATCGTCGCCGCCACCGGAACCTCCGGCGCGGGCAAGGCCCTCAAGCCGCACCTGCTCGGCGCCGAGGTGATGGGCTCGGTGACCCCGTACGGCGTGGGCGGCGGACACCGCCACACGCCCGAGATGGTGCAGAACCTGAGCCCGCTCGCGGGAGAGCGCGTCAGCGTCTCCTTCACACCGACCCTCGTGCCCATGGCGCGCGGCATCCTCGCCACGTGCTCGGCCAAGGCGCTCCCCGGAACCACCGCCGAATCGCTGCGCGCCGCGTACGAGAAGGCCTACGCCGACGAGCCCTTCGTCCACCTGCTGCCCGAGGGCCGGATGCCGTCCACCAAATCCGTCCACGGTTCCAACGCCGTCCACGTCCAGGTCGCCTACGACGAGTCCGCCCGGCGGATCATCGCCGTCAGCGCCATCGACAACCTGACCAAGGGCACCGCCGGTGGCGCGGTGCAGAGCATGAACATCGCCCTGGGACTCGATGAGGGCCTGGGTCTTTCGACGATCGGAGTCGCACCGTGAGCGTCACGGCAGCACAGGGATTCACGGCAGCCGGCATCGCCGCCGGGATCAAGGCCAACGGCAACCCCGACCTGGCCCTCGTGGTCAACAACGGGCCGAGTCTGGCCGCCGCGGGCGTCTTCACCTCCAACCGCGTCAAGGCCGCGCCCGTACACTGGTCCGAGCAGGTCCTGCGGGGCGCCGCCGTCAGCGCGGTCGTCCTGAACTCCGGCGGCGCCAACGCCTGCACCGGTCCCAAGGGCTTCCAGGACACCCACGCCACCGCGGAGAAGGCCGCCCAGGTGCTCGGCGGGGACTTCAACGCCGGCGAGATCGCGGTGGCCTCCACCGGCCTGATCGGCGTCCTGCTCCCCATGGACAAGCTGCTCCCCGGCATCGAGACGGCGGCCGCGGCCCTGTCCGCGCACGGCGGCGAGGCCGCCGCCATCGCCATCAAGACCACCGACACCGTGCACAAGACGGCCACCGTCTCGCAGGGAGGCTGGACCGTCGGCGGCATGGCCAAGGGAGCGGGCATGCTCGCCCCGGGCCTGGCCACCATGCTCGTCGTCATCACCACCGACGCCGACCTGGACAGCGCCACCCTGGACAAGGCGCTGCGCGCCGCCACCCGCACCACCTTCGACCGGGTCGACTCCGACGGCTGCATGTCCACCAACGACACGGTGCTGCTGCTCGCCTCCGGCGCCTCCGGCCGGGTGCCGGCGTACGAGGACTTCGCGGAGGCCGTGCGCAAGGTCTGCGACGACCTGGCCCGCCAGCTCATCGGCGACGCCGAGGGCGCCAGCAAGGACATCCGCATCGAGGTCATCGGTGCGCTCACCGAGGACGACGCGGTCGAGGTCGGCCGGTCCATCGCCCGGAACAACCTGCTCAAGTGCGCCATCCACGGCGAGGACCCGAACTGGGGCCGGGTGCTCTCCGCGATCGGCACCACCCGGGCCGCCTTCGACCCGGACCGCCTGAACGTCGCCATCAACGACGTCTGGGTCTGCCGCAACGGATCGGTCGGCGACGACCGCGACCTGGTCTCCATGAAGGGCCGCGAGGTCCGTATCACCGCCGACCTGTCGAACGGCAGCGAGTCCGCCGTGATCTGGGGCAACGACCTGACCGCCGAGTACGTCCACGAGAACAGCGCCTACTCCTCATGAGCGACGAGAAGGCCGGCCAGCCCGGCACCTCCGGCGGCACCGCCCGCAAGCACACCGCCCTGCCCAAGGCGCAGATCCTCATCGAGGCCCTGCCGTGGCTCACCCGCCACAACGGCAAGGTCGTCGTCATCAAGTTCGGCGGCAACGCCATGATCGACGAGGAGCTCAAGGCCGCCTTCGCCCAGGACGTGGTCTTCCTGCGCCAGGCCGGCCTGAAGCCGGTCGTCGTGCACGGCGGCGGCCCCCAGATCAATGCCCAGCTCGACAAGCAGGGCCTGGTCAGCGAGTTCAAGGCGGGGCTGCGCGTCACGACCCCGGAGGCCATGGACGTCGTACGGATGGTCTTGGCGGGCCACGTCCAGCGCGAGCTGGTCGGACTGCTCAACCAGCACGGGCCGCTGGCCGTCGGCATGACCGGCGAGGACGCCCGCACCATCATCGCGACCAAGCACAGCCCGCAGATCGGCGGCGAGTCCATCGACATCGGCCGGGTCGGGGAGATCACCTCCATCGACACCGGCGCCATCGAGGCCCTGCTGGCGGACGGCCGGATCCCGGTCATCTCCTCCATCGCGGGCAGCGCCGACGACCACCACGTCTACAACGTCAACGCCGACACGGCGGCCGCGGCGCTCGCCGCCGCGCTCGGCGCCGAGACGCTGATGGTGCTCACCGACGTCGAGGGCCTGTACGCGGACTGGCCGCACAGCGACGAGGTCATCAGCAAGCTCACCGTCAGCGAGCTGGAGAAGCTGCTGCCCGAGCTGTCCAGCGGCATGGTGCCCAAGATGGAGGGCTGCCTGCACGCCGTGCGCAACGGCGTCAACACCGCCCGCGTGCTCGACGGGCGGGTCCAGCACTCGATCCTGCTGGAGATCTTCACGGACTCCGGCATCGGCACGATGGTCGTGCCCGACCACCAGTCAGGGGGAACGGAATGACGAAGGGCACCGGAAACCAGGAGTACGGCGCTCGCTGGCAGGGGGCGCTGGCCAACAACTACGGCACCCCCGCGGTCGCGCTCGTACGCGGCGAGGGTGCCCAGGTCTGGGACGCCGACGGGAAGCAGTACACCGACTTCGTCGGCGGCATCGCGGTCAACGCCCTCGGGCACGCCCACCCGGCGATCGTGGCGGCCGTGACCGAGCAGATCTCCACGCTCGGCCACGTCTCCAACCTCTTCATCTCCGAGCCGGTCGTCGCCCTCGGCGAGCGGCTGCTCCAGCTCTTCGGCCGCCCCGGCAAGGTCTTCTTCTGCAACTCGGGCGCCGAGTCCATCGAGGCCGCCTTCAAGATCGGCCGGCTGACCGGGCGGACCCACATGGTCGCCACCGACGGCGGCTTCCACGGCCGGACCATGGGCGCCCTCGCGCTCACCGGCCAACCGAAGAAGCAGGAGCCCTTCCGGCCGCTGCCGGGCGACGTCACCCACGTCCCGTTCGGTGACGTGGAGGCCCTGCGGGCCGCCGTCACCGAGGAGACCGCGATCGTCGTCATCGAGCCCATCCAGGGCGAGAACGGCGTCGTCGTACCCCCCGCCGGATACCTGACGGCCGCCCGCGAGATCACCCGCGCCACCGGCACCCTGCTCGTCCTCGACGAGGTCCAGACGGGCATCGGCCGGTGCGGCCAGTGGTTCGAGCACCAGGCCCACGAGGACGTCGAGCCCGACATCGTCACCCTCGCCAAGGGGCTGGGCGGCGGTCTGCCCATCGGCGCGGCGGTCGCCTTCGGCCCCGTCGCCGACCTGCTCCAGCCGGGCCAGCACGGCACCACCTTCGGCGGGAACCCGGTCGCCTGCGCCGCCGGCCTCGCCGTCATCGATACGATCGCCACGGGCGGGCTGCTCGACCAGGTCAAGGCGCGCGGCGAGCGACTGCGCTCCGGGATCGAGGGGACGGGCCACGCCCTGGTCTCCCACGTCCGCGGCTCCGGCCTACTGCTGGGTATCGTGCTGACCGAGCCGCTCGCCGCCCGAGTGCAGCAGGCGGCTCAGGACGCCGGCTTCCTGGTCAACGCGCCCGCCCCCGACGTCGTACGGCTCATGCCCCCGTACGTACTCACCGAGGCCGAGGCGGACGCGTTCGTACGGGCCCTGCCCGGCATCCTTGACGCAGCAGGCGGGGACGGATCCGGAGAATGAGACGACGATGAGTCAGGCGCAGGACAACGAGCAAGGCGGCCAGGCCGTCCCGCAGACCCGCACCGCGCGTCACCGCCGGATCGTGGACATCCTCAACCGGCAGCCGGTCCGCTCCCAGAGCCAGCTGGCCAAGCTGCTCGCCGACGACGGACTGAGCGTCACCCAGGCGACGCTCTCGCGCGACCTCGACGAGCTGGGCGCGGTGAAGATCCGCAACACCGGCGGCGAGCTGATCTACGCGGTGCCCAGCGAGGGCGGCTTCCGCACCCCGCAGGCCCCGCTCGGCGAGTCCGCGAAGGAGGAGCGCATGCGGCGCCTCTCCGGGGAGCTGCTGATCTCGGCGGAGGCCTCCGCGAACCTCGTGGTCCTGCGCACCCCGCCGGGTGCGGCGCAGTTCCTCGCATCGGCGATCGACCAGGCCGAACTCCGCGCGATCCTCGGCACGATCGCGGGCGACGACACCCTGATGCTGATCAGCCGGGACCCGGCGGGCGGCCAGGCGCTGGCCGACCACCTGCTGCGGTTGGCGCAGAAGGAGGGCTGAGCGGGACGGGTCGGCGGGGAGGTCCGGGGCGCCGGAAATCCCCGTGCCGCGGCGGCGTTCGCCGACATAGCCTCGAGGCGTGCGCCAACTCGCCCTCGCCATACTGGTGTCCGCCGTGACCGCCGCTGTCTACGGGCCCATCGCCCTGCTGTGGTGGCGCCGCGCGCGGGTCCGCGGCCGGACGCTCCGGCTCGTCGCCGCCGTCGAGCTGGAGCCTTATCACATGGCTCTGTTGCGGCAGGAGACGACCGAGGCGGCCACCGCCGAACTCGTCCTCGCCGGGTACCTCCGGATCGACGAAGAGGGTGCCGCGTTCCTGACCGAGCAGGGCCGCGACCCGGCCCGGGCCCCCGCCCACCCGCTGCCCGCCGCCCTGTTGGACGCCGTACGCCGGCACGATCCCGAGCCCGTCTCGACCGGCTGGATCGACCGGAACGACGAGGAGTACCTGGAGCGCCGCAGCGCGTACCGGAGCGAACGGGAGCCCCTGCTGCCCGAGCTCCCGCGGATGCCCGACGGCCGGGAGAACGTGTTCCTGGCCTGCTGCACGTGTGTGGGCATCGCCCTGGTGATGTTGTTCTGGCTCCTCGCGAGCGCGCTGCTGGTGACCGGTCGCCCGCACGGTCTGCGGGAATGGGCCTGCGCCGTGGTGGCCGCCCTCGGTCTCTCGGCGCTGCTGCTGGCCGAGAAGGCCGGCAGGGTGGTCCGGGAGCGCACGGAGTGCGGCGACCCGCTGGGCGACCTGATCCGCGCCGAGCCGCACCCGGCCTTCGCAGCGCTGGACGAACGGCAGCGGTCCCACGTCCTGCGGAGCATCGAAGACCACGGCAGGTGGCGCGGCGCCGACCGGATCGTCGAAGAGGTCGACGACGAGGACGACGACGAAGACGAGGACGACGAGTGGCTGGACGACAAGGTCTGGTGGGAGGACGCGTACGAGTACCGGGCCGCCGACGAGGACGAGCCCGGGGGCTCGGGACGGCCTAGTAGCGGGTGACGGCGAGCGGCCCCTCCTCCGTACCGATCGCGATGTGCGGACGGCGGCGCGGGTCCGCCCAGCGCAGGATCGCCCGCATGGCGTGCTCGGGCACGGACACGCAACCGGCCGTCGCGCCCTTGCCGTTGACGTGCAGGAAGATCCCGGCTCCCCGGCCGCGTACGGGCCGGTCGTAGTTGAAGGCGATCACCAGCGCGTGCGCGTACTGCTTCTCGTACGTCACCAGGTGCTCGGCCTCGCCCGGCGCGCAGTCCGCGGGCAGCGGCTCGACCCAGCGGTTGTAGTGGGCGGACGCGTTGTCCTGGCACCACCAGGAGTCGCGGCTCACCCGCCGGTAGACGTGGTCCGTGCCGGCCGGTGCCCGCCGGATCCCGAAGGCGTAGGGGAGTGCGAAGAGCCCCGTGGGCGTGGTGCTGGTGCCCTGGGTCCGGGTCGCCCCGTCGGTGAGGCCGTTCGCGCCGAAGCGGGCGGGCGCGCTCCCGGACCGGTGCCAGCGCCCCGCCCACCGCTCCCACCAGATCACCCGGCCGGTGGTCGAACCGGGCGCGGGCGCGACGGCGGTGATCAGCTGACTGCCGCCGCCGGTGTCGGCGAGACGGTCGGGCAGGGACACGGGGTCCTGCGGGAGCAGGGTCGTGACGATCAGTGAGGCGGTGACTACAGCGGTACGCAGCACACGTCAGACGGTACGGGGCGGAAGGGGCAGCGGCAGCGCAGGCAGGCCGTCGAGGCTCGATCCGATGAACTCCTTCTTCTCGCAGTAGGCGGCGAACTCCTCGTCCGTCTTGCGGCCGAAGTACTCCGCGTGCAGGGTCCGCTCGCCCTGGTACTCCATCAGGGGGACGGCGTACCCGCAGACGTCGGCGATCCGGCGGGCGTGGACCAGGATGACCGCCCGCGCCGACGGCCCGTCGGCCTCGCCGAACAGGGCGATCAATTCGCCCCAGCGGGGATCGTCGCGGAAGACGGCCTCGCCCTCGCCGTGGATGCGCACGATGTTGGGCGGCCCGGAGAACGCGCACCACATCAGGGTGATCCGGCCGTTCTCCCGGACGTGGGCGATGGTCTCGGCGCCGCTGCCCCCGAAGTCCAGGTACGCCAGGGTCTGTTCGTCGATGACGACGAGGGTTCCGGCGCGGCCCTTGGGGGAGAGGTTGACGTGACCGTCACCCGCGAGCGGGGCGGTCGCGGTGAAGAAGACCGGCTGGGCCTCGATGAACGCGCGCAGTCGGCCGTCTATTCGTTCGTGGAGCTTTCCCATGTGCCCATTATCGGGTCGGCGGGGCCGCGCGGTCGGGCCGGGGCGCTCCGGCGAGTTCCAACCGGTCGAAGAGCGGGGCCAGTTGGTGGATGTCGAAGAGGTGCGCGGACCGCTCCAGCAGAGCGCCCAGATCGGCGGGATCCGCCCACCGGGCCTGCAGGGAGCCCAGCCAGTTCCATTCGCGTACGGTGCCCTCGGCCAGCTCGCGCAGACCCGGATCCCGTACGTCCAGCAGGGTGACGGCGGCCCGCAGCGAGGCGATGCCGCCTTGGCCCCGCAGCAGGTGGAAGGCGGCCCGGCGGGTGTGCGTCGGACGCTCGGGGGCGACCCGCGCCATCAGCCAGTCGGGGGGCAGCGGCCCCGCGGTGGCGCGCAGGCCGCGGGAGACCTCGCGGGCCACCGCCGGCGAGGGGTCGTCGAGCAGGGACCGCAGCAGTCGCTCGTCGTCCGCGTCCAGCAGGCGCAGCCCGGCGACGGCGGCGGCCCGCACCGGGCCGCCGGGGTGCCCCAGTAGGGCGCGGAGCAGCGGCCCGTCCTCGCGGCGGGCGCATTCGGCGAAGCCGCTCACCGCGTACGGAGTCACCCGGGCCGGGTCCGTGACCAGTTCGCGGTAGTGGGCGTACGGGTCGCCGCCGTCCTGGCGGACCAGCCAGCGGGCGCAGGCCCGGACCAGCCCGGAGCGGTCGGTCAGGTACGCCCCGGCCTCGGCGGCCCGTCCGGCCCCGCGCAGCGCGGTGACCCCGCAGGCGCGGACCATCGGGATGTGGGCGCCGAGCAGGAGGTCGACGGCCCGGTCGTCCGGCCCGTCGGCGGCCAGCGCGGCGAGCGCGGCGTCCGCCCACATCCGGGCGGTCGGCGGGTCCAGTTCCACGGCGGCCAGCCGGGCGAGCTCCCGTACGCCGAACTCGCCGCTCTCCAGCGAGAGCCGCGCGGCGAACCGCCGGGTCGGCAGGTCCGCGCTCTGGCGCAGCTCGGCCCGCAGCGACTCGCCGCGCAGTGCCGCGGGGAGCAGTGCGGCGGCCCAGGCGCCGTGCTCGCGGCGGCCCAGCCGCAGCAGGAGCGGGGTCAGGCGGCGCACCGTGCCCGCGGGGTCGGCGTCCAGCACGGCGCGCAGCACGCGCCGGGCCTGCTCCCGTACGGCCGGAACCCAGTCGGTGCAGCGGATCGCGACGAGTTCGAGCACCGGATCCGGCGCCCGGAGCGCGCCTTCGCGGACGTACCCGTCGGGATGGCACAGCGCCACGACGTCGTCGCCGGTGCAGGAGGTCTCGTACCGGTAGCGGTGGATGTCGCGTACCGCCTGGTCGAAGGCGATCCACGTGTCGGCCACGCCCTCGGGGAGCGGCACCGGCGTGTGGCCGGGGTGCCCGCCGTCCATCAGTCGCTCCGCGCTCGCCCGCCCCGCCCGTAGGGCCCGTTCCCGTCTGGCGCTCATGCGGCCTCCCCCGTTGTTCTCACCGCCGAGGTTAGGCAATCGGACCGCCGGTGCGCCTCCGATATTTGCGCTGGTCAGGTGGCGCGGCGCGGCTCGATTGACGAAACATACGGAGTAGTGCATAGTTATGCCTGTCGTTGAATGCACCGTAAGGAGAAACCCGTGACCGAGCGCGTCGTACTCGCCTACTCGGGCGGCCTGGACACCTCCGTCGCCATCGGCTGGATCGCCGAGGAGACGGGCGCCGAGGTCATCGCCGTTGCCGTGGACGTCGGCCAGGGCGGCGAGGACCTGGACGTCATCCGCAAGCGCGCGCTCGACTGCGGTGCGGTCGAGGCCGAGGTCGCCGACGCCTCCGACGAGTTCGCCAATGAGTACTGCCTCCCGGCGATCAAGGCGAACGCCCTCTACATGGACCGGTACCCGCTGGTCTCGGCGCTCTCCCGGCCGGCCATCGTCAAGCACCTGGTCGCCGCCGCGAAGAAGCACGGCGCCACGACCGTCGCCCACGGCTGCACCGGCAAGGGCAACGACCAGGTCCGCTTCGAGGCGGGCATCGTCGCCCTCGCCCCGGACCTCAAGTGCATCGCCCCGGTCCGTGACTACGCGATGACCCGGGACAAGGCGATCGCCTTCTGCGAGGAGAAGCAGCTCCCGATCGCGACCACCAAGAAGTCCCCGTACTCCATCGACCAGAACGTCTTCGGACGCGCCGTCGAGACGGGCTTCCTGGAGGACATCTGGAACGCTCCGATCGAGGACATCTACGAGTACACCTCGAACCCGGCCCTGCCGCGCGAGGCCGACGAGGTCGTCATCTCCTTCAAGGAGGGCGTCCCGGTCGCCATCGACGGCAAGCCCGTCACCGTCCTGCAGGCCATCCAGCAGCTCAACGACCGCGCCGGAGCCCAGGGCATCGGCCGGATCGACATCGTCGAGGACCGCCTCGTGGGCATCAAGTCCCGTGAGGTGTACGAGGCCCCGGGCGCGATCGCGCTGATCACGGCCCACCAGGAGCTGGAGAACGTCACCGTCGAGCGCGAGCTGGCCCGCTACAAGCGGCAGGTCGAGCAGCGCTGGGGCGAGATGGTCTACGACGGCCTGTGGTTCTCCCCGCTCAAGCGGGCCCTGGACGGCTTCATCAACGAGGCCAACCAGCACGTCACCGGTGACATCCGGATGACCCTGCACGGCGGCCGCGCCGTGGTCACCGGCCGGAAGTCGGACGAGTCGCTGTACGACTTCAACCTCGCGACCTACGACTCGGGCGACACCTTCGACCAGTCCAAGGCCCAGGGCTTCATCGAGATCTTCGGTCTCTCCTCGAAGATCGCGGCCCGCCGCGACCTCGCCTGACCGACCAGTAGTCCGTACCGCCTCCCCGTTACCTCCGCGGCGGGGAGGCGGTTGCACATCCGGAGCCTTCGGGCCCCGGAGCCTTACCAGCAGTCAAAGCCATGCAGTCTTGAGGAGCAGTAGCTGTGAGCAGCAACAAGGGTGACGTCCGGCTCTGGGGCGGCCGGTTCGCCGACGGTCCTTCGGAGGCGCTGGCCCTGCTGTCGGCGTCGGTCCACTTCGACTGGCGCCTCGCGCCGTACGACATCGCGGGATCCCGCGCCCACGCCCGCGTGCTCCACAAGGCCGGCCTGCTCACGACCGAAGAGCTCGACCGCATGATCGCCGGACTCGACCAGCTCGAAGCCGACGTGGCCGACGGCTCCTTCACCGGCACCATCGCCGACGAGGACGTGCACACGGCCCTGGAGCGCGGTCTGCTGGAGCGGCTCGGCGCCGAGCTCGGCGGCAAGCTGCGCGCCGGCCGGTCCCGCAACGACCAGGTGGCCACCCTCTTCCGGATGTACCTGCGCGACCACGGCCGGATCATCGGCGGTCTGATCGCGGACCTCCAGGACGCGCTGGTCGGCCTCGCCGAGACGCACCACGACGTGGCCATGCCGGGCCGGACCCACCTCCAGCACGCTCAGCCGGTGCTCTTCGCCCATCACGTCCTGGCCCACGTGCAGTCCCTGTCCCGGGATGCGGAGCGGCTGCGCCAATGGGACACCCGCACCGCGGTCTCCCCGTACGGCTCGGGCGCCCTGGCCGGTTCCTCGCTGGGGCTGGACCCGGAGCAGGTCGCCGCCGACCTGGGCTTCGAGCGGGGCTCGGTCGGCAATTCGATCGACGGCACGGCCTCGCGCGACTTCGTCGCCGAGTTCGCCTTCATCACCGCGATGATCGGGATCAACCTGTCCCGGATCGCGGAGGAGATCATCATCTGGAACACGAAGGAGTTCTCCTTCGTGACGCTGCACGACGCCTTCTCGACCGGGTCGTCGATCATGCCGCAGAAGAAGAACCCGGACATCGCGGAGCTGGCGCGCGGCAAGTCGGGCCGTCTCATCGGCAACCTGACGGGCCTGCTCGCGACGCTCAAGGCGTTGCCCCTGGCGTACAACCGGGACCTCCAGGAGGACAAGGAGCCCGTCTTCGACTCCTGCGACACCCTTGAGGTCCTGCTGCCGGCCTTCACCGGCATGATGGCGACCCTCACGGTCAACCGGGAGCGGATGGAGGAGCTGGCTCCGGCGGGCTTCTCGCTCGCCACCGACATCGCCGAGTGGCTGGTCAAGCAGGGCGTGCCGTTCCGGGTGGCCCACGAGGTGGCCGGCGAGTGCGTCAAGGTCTGCGAGGGCGAGGGCATCGAGCTGGACCAGCTGACGGACGAGCAGTTCGTGAAGATCTCGGAGCACCTGACTCCCGAGGTCCGCACCGTCCTGAACGTCAAGGGTGCCCTGGCCTCGCGCAGCGGCCGCGGCGGCACCGCCCCGTCGGCGGTCGCCACCCAGCTCACCGAGCTGAAGGCCGACCTGGTCATCCAGCACGCCTGGGCGGCCCACAAGCAGTAGGCGCCCCCACTGCGTCCGCCGCCCTGCGGCCCGCACGCCCGTAGGACCCGGACCCGGGTCCGGGCCTGTACGTCCGCACGCGGCGGAATGCCCGGAGGGGCGGCAGGAGCCCTGTGCTCCCGCCGCCCCTCCGGCGCTTGCCGCGGACGCCCGGCTCCCCGACCGGCCGCTGCCCGGCCTCGGGGAAGCCGCCCGTTCGCCGCCGTGCGTCACGCCGCCCAGTCCGCCAGGGTGTCGAAGTCCGCGCGGACCAGTCCGATCCGCTCGTCGATGCGCATCAGCAGGGTCTGCGCCGGGTGGCGCTGGTCGACGTACTCGCGGTCCATCGCCGTGATGTCGTCGTCGATCCAGGCGAAGGGTCGCTCGCCCGCGTATTCGAGGACGTACTGGGTCTTCCAGAACGTGCCGCGCGGTGCCCGGCCGTGCATCACCGGCCAGTCGATGAAGGGGAGTCTGGGCAGTCCCAGGTGCGGGCCTATCCAGTCGTTGGCCTCGTCCTTCCACGTGGTGGCCCAGACGAGCTCGTAGGCGTCCGCGAGGGCGAGCAGCTCCGTTCCGTGGTCGTGATTGAGCCAGACCCGCAGCGGCTTGGCCTGCTCCGCCTCCGTCCAGCCCGTCGGACGCATCCGGTGGGTGCGGTAGCCCTCGGGGCGGCGCTGGGCCTTGGCCGCGTAGGGGTTCAGCGGCCCGTCGACGTCGATCAGCAGCAGTGGCTTCATTGCGGCAGGATTCCGTTCCGGCTGCCCCTCGGCAGCTCATTTTTCCACCGAATGAGACATGGACGTCTCATTCGGGGTATGCTTGTCTCATGGCCATGGATCGTGACCAGGTGCTCCGCGATGCGGCCGCCCTGCTTTCCCGCAAGTCGACCGCCACGATGGACGAGGTCGCCCGCGCCGCCGGGATCGGGCGCGCGACCCTCCACCGGCACTTCGCCGGACGCGACGCCCTCGTACGGGCCCTCGAAGAACTCGGCATCCGGGAGTTCGAGGTGGCGTTCGACAACGCCCGCCTCGACGAGGGCACGGCGCCGGAGGCGATCGGACGCCTCGTCGCCGAGTCCGAGCCCAACGCCCAGCTGTTGGCCTTCCTGGTCACCGAGAACCAGCTGTTCGAGGGCGACGAGGTCAACGAGGGATGGGCCCGGCTCGACGCCCGCGTCAGCGCGCTCTTCCGGCGCGGCCAGGAAGAGGGCGACATCCGGATCGACCTGAGCCCCGCATGGCTCACCGAGGCGCTCTACGCCCTCGTCGGCGCCTGCGCCTGGGCCGTGATGGACGGCCGGGTCGCCGCCAAGGACTTCCAATACATGATCATCGAGCTGTTGCTCGGTGGCGCCAAGCGGAGTGTGGAGAAATGAGCAGCATCCAGCAGCTGAACAGCCCGACCGGGACGGAGACCAGGAGCCGCGGCCGCTGGCTCGCCCTGGGCGTGCTGGTGCTCGCCGTGCTGCTGGTCGCCGTCGACGCGACCGTACTCGGCCTCGCCACCCCCGCACTCTCCGAGGACCTCAAGCCGTCCGGCACCCAGCTGCTGTGGATAGGCGACATCTACTCCTTCGTCATCGCCGGACTCCTGGTCTCCATGGGCAGCCTCGGTGACCGCATCGGCCGCAAGAAGCTGCTGCTCACCGGCGCCGCCGCGTTCGGTGCCGTGTCCGTGCTCAACGCCTACGCGACCAGCCCCGAGATGATGATCGTCGCCCGGGCCCTGCTGGGCGTCGCCGGCGCGACCCTGATGCCGTCCACCCTCGCGCTGATCCGCAACATCTTCCACGACCCCAAGGAGCGCAGCCTCGCGATCGGCATCTGGGGCGCCACCGCCTCGGCCGGCGCGGCCGTCGGCCCGGTCGTCGGCGGAGCCCTGCTCCAGCACTTCTGGTGGGGCTCGGTCTTCCTGATCAACCTCCCCGTGATGATCGCCCTGGTCGTCGTCGGAATCAAGCTGCTTCCCGAATCCAAGAACCCGGTCGCCGGCCCCTGGGACCTCGTCAGCGTCGGCCTCTCCCTCGTCGGCGTGATCAGCGTGGTCTACGCCGTCAAGGAAGTCGCCACCCACGGCGTGACCTGGGAGGTCGCGGCCACCGCGGCACTCGGTGCGGGCGCCCTGTACGCCTTCGTACGCCGCCAGTTCGGTCTGTCGTCCCCGCTGCTCGACATGCGGCTCTTCAAGCACCGCGGCTTCTCCGGCGCGGTCCTCGCCGACCTGCTCACCGTTTTCGGCCTCTCCGGACTGGTCTTCTTCCTCTCCCAGTTCCTGCAGCTCGTCCAGGGCCGCGACCCGCTGGAGGCGGGCCTCGCCGAACTGCCCGCCGCCATCGGCGCGGTGGTCACCGGCCTGATCGCGGGCCGGTACGCCCGCCGGTACTCGGTGCGGACCATCGTGGCCGGTGGCCTCGGCGCCATCGGCCTGGCCCTCGCCGTGCTCACCTTGATCCACAAGGAGAGCGGCTACCCGCTGCTCGGCGCGGCCCTGCTCGTCGTCGGCCTCGGCGCCGGATTCTCCTTCACCGTCACCGCCGACGTGATCCTCTCCAGCGTGCCCAAGGAGCAGGCCGGCTCGGCGTCCGCCGTCTCCGAGACGGCGTACGAACTCGGCGCCGCCCTCGGCATCGCCCTGCTCGGCTCCATCGTCACCGGCGTCTACCAGAGCTTCACCGCCCCGGCCTCGGTCGCGGGCCCGGTCGCCGATGCCGCGCACGAGTCCCTCGGCGGGGCCGTCGAGGCAGCCAAGGCGCTCGACCCGCACACCGCCGAGGTGATGGTGGGCGCGGCCCAGGACGCCTTCGTGGACGGGCTGCGGCTCGCCTCCGGCGTCGGTGCGGCCGTGCTGCTGGCCACCGCCGCGGCCGCCTGGTTCCTGCTCAAGGGCCAGCGGCTCCAGGACGGCGTCGAGCACTGACCTTCCGGCGCTTCCGGGCAAGGGATGGTGTTCCGGCCGGAGTTGACAGTTCGTAGAACTGCGGGACACCATCCCGGCGATGGAGATCAACGATCTGACCCCGGCGGAACGCCGCGTCTGGGAAGCCTTCCCGCGCGGCGACGGGGTCGACTTCCGCGCCGCCCCCGAGGACAGCTCCGTCGACGGAGCCGACTGGGGCCCCGACCGCACCCTGCGCGCCGAGGTACTGCGGGCCATCCTGCTGGGCGCCTGCCCCGCCGTGCAGGGCCGGGTCCCCGGCCTCAAGGTCAAGGGCGCGAAGATCGTGGGCAAGCTCGACATGCGCTACGCCGTCATCGACCACCCCATCCGGCTGCGCGACTGCTGGTTCGAGCGCAAGCCCCTGATGTACGGGGCCCAGCTGCGGGCCCTGGTCCTCGGCTACTCCACGCTGCCCGGCCTGACCGCTTCCACGCTGCGCGTCGACGTGGTCCTGCGCCTGTCCCACTGCCGGATCGCCGGCCCCGTGCGGCTGCAGGGCTCCAAGATAGCCGGGGGCCTCTTCCTCCAGGGCGCCGTGATCGGCCCCACGGCCGGCGAAGAGGCGGACGAGCCCCCGCTCCAGCTCAACCACATCGAGGTCGACACCGACATCATCGCGAACGACCTGACCGTGCACGGACAGCTACGCCTCAACGGGGCCACCGTCGGCGGCCAGATCCAGCTCGACCGCGCCCGGCTGCTCGCCCCCGGCGGGATCGCCCTGCACGCCGAGAACCTGACCGTCGGCACCGACCTGCGCGCGCACCGGATGCAGGCCCGCGGCATGGTCAACCTCACCGGCTCCCGGATACCGGGCCAGGCCAACCTCACCCGCGCCGACCTCGCCAACCCGGACGGGACCGCCCTGCGCGCGTCCAGCTGCTCCATAGGCGAGCTGTGGCTGCGCCGCTGCGACCGGGTCCGGGGCGACGTGAACCTGCGCCGCTCCACCGTCGACCTGCTCCACGTCGACCCGGAGGCCTGGCCCGAGCGGATCGCCATCGACGGCCTGACCTACCGCACCCTCGCCCCGCACCTCCCCGCCGAGCAGCGGCTGCCCGCCCTGGAGCGGGAGGAGTCCGGGTACCTCACGTACGCCTACGAACAGCTCGCGGCGGCCTACCGTACGGCGGGCGACGAGGCGGCCGCCCGGACCGTCCAGCTCGCGAAGCTGCGCAGGCACCGCCACACCCTGCCCCGGGCCGCCCGGGCGTGGGGACTGCTCCAGGACGCCACCGTCGGCTACGGCTTCCGGCCGCTGCGCGCGGCGGGCTGGCTGGTGGCCTTACTGATGACCGGGTCGATCGCGTACGGGATCGACCCGCCGCGCGCCCTGAAGGCGGGGGAGGCGCCGGACTTCAACGCGGTCTTCTACACGATCGACCTGATGGTGCCGATCGTCAGTTTCGGCCAGGAGGGAGCCTTCGCGCCGGGCGGCTGGCACCAGTGGCTGTCGTACCTGCTGATCGTGACCGGATGGATCCTCGCCACCACCACGGCGGCGGGCGTCAGCCGGTCACTCCAGCGTCAGTAGGAAGGGCGGGTGGGGGAGGGGCTACGCGGCCTTCGCCTTGGTGGCGTACATGTCGACGTACTCCTGGCCCGAGAGGCGCATGACCTCGGCCATCACCGAGTCGGTGACGGCGCGCAGCACGTAGCGGTCGCGGTCCATGCCCTCGTAGCGGGAGAACTCCATCGGCTCGCCGAAGCGGACGGTGACCCGACCCGGGCGCGGCATGCCGGCGCCGCCCGGCTGGAGCTTGTCGGTGCCGATCATCGCGAACGGCACCACGGGGGCGCCGGTCATCAGGGTGAGGCGGGCGATGCCGGTGCGGCCGCGGTAGAGACGGCCGTCGGGGGAGCGGGTGCCCTCGGGGTAGATGCCGAAGATCTTGCCCTCCTCGAGGATCCGGCGACCGGTCATCAGGGCCGCCACGCCGCCGTTCGCCCCGTCACGGTCGACGGGGATCATGCCGGAGCCGGTGAAGAACCAGGCCATGGCGCGGCCCTTGATCCCCTTGCCGGTCACGTACTCGTCCTTGCCGATGAAGTGGACCGTACGGTCGCACACCAGCGGCAGGATCATGGAGTCGATGAAGGTGAGGTGGTTGCCCGCCAGAATCACCGGCCCGGTCCCGGGGATGTTCTCGATGCCCTCCACGCGGGTGCGGAACATCATGCGCATGACCGGTCCGACAGTGGCTTTGATGAGCTTCGTACGGAACAACGTGGGCCCTCCGGCATCGAAAAGCGGTTCGCGCACCCACCACACGGAGGTAGCGCAGGTGAGGACGATACTCGCGGGTCTGCTCCGAGCGCACATCGGGTTCACGTGTCGGATACGCAGTGTTGACGCGCGTTTCCGCCAAGTTCCCCGGATGTGCCGTCGTCGCACGCCCTTCGGTCACCCCTGCTTGCCTACCATCGGCACGCCGATCGCGGGCCGCGACACGGCGATCACGAAGAGGAGTGGCACTCATGACACAGGGTGGGGCAGCGCGGCGCACGGTCCTGGGGGCGGCCGTCCTGGCGGCGGGGACCGGGATCACGGGACTCGCGGCGGGTTCCGCGGCGGCTGCCGCGGACGACGGGTACGGGTCCGGGTCCGGCGACGGCCGCGGAAACGGTGACGGGGGCTACCGGGACCTTCCCCACCCGACGGTCATCGGCCATCGCGGAGCCAGCGGGTACCGTCCGGAGCACACGATCGGTTCCTACCAGCTCGCCCTCGACCTGGGCGCCGACGTCATCGAGCAGGACCTGGTCCCGACCCGCGACGGCCATCTGGTGTGCCGCCACGAGAACGAGATCGGCGGGACCACCGACGTCGCCGAGCACCCCGAGTTCGCCTCCCGGCGCACCACCAAGTCCGTCGACGGGGTCGCCGTCACCGGCTGGTTCACCGAGGACTTCACCCTGGCCGAGCTGAAGACCCTGCGCGCGAAGGAACGCATCCCCGCCGTCCGCCAGCGCAACACGCTCTACGACGGCCAGTGGGCCGTCCCCACCTTCGAAGAGGTGCTCCGCTGGGCCGACCGCGAGGGCAAGCGGCGCGGCAGGCGGGTGTGGCTGCACGTCGAGACCAAGCACCCCAGCTACTTCCGGAGCCTGGGCCTCGGCCTGGAGGAGCCCCTCGCCAAGCTCCTGCGCCGCTACGGGCGCGACGGGCGCAGCGCCGCCCTCTTCCTCCAGTCCTTCGAGCCCTCCAGCATCCAGCGGCTCTCCCGGCTGGTCTCCGCGCCCCGCGTGGTCCTGCTCTCCGCGGCCGGCACCCGCCCCTGGGACTTCGAACTGGCCGGGGACCCGCGGACGGTTGCCGACCTGGTCAAGCCCGAGGGCCTGAAGTGGATCGCCGGCTTCGCCCAGGGAATCGGCCCGACCATGGACCTGATCCTCCCGCGCGACGCGGCCGGAAAGCTCGGCGCTCCGACCACCCTGGTGGCGGACGCCCACGCCCGCGGGTTGTTGCTGCACCCCTACACCGCGCGCAACGAGAACAGCTTCCTGCCCGCCGAATACCGCAAGGGGACCGACCCCACCGCGTACGGGGACGCCTTCGGCGCCTTCCGGACCTACTTCGAGCAGGGCATCGACGGGATCTTCACCGACAACCCGGACACCGGGCTGCTCGCGGCGGAGGCCTTCCGCCCCGGCCGACGCCCCGTCAACCGCTGAGCGCCGCTTCCCGTACGAGTGGGCCGGGACCGGCGGGGAAACCGTCCGGCCCGGCCCGCTCGTCCCGCCCGGCATGGACCTGCTGAAGGCTGACTACGTCGACAAGCTCGGCCCGCTGCTCTCCGCCGAGGCGGCCGCGGAGGCCCCGGGCACCGGAGTGGACGCGGCCGACCTGGAACAAGCCGTCTGGGTCAGGCTGCTGGAGAGCGGCCGGCACGCCCCCGATCCGGCCGAACCCGCGGAGCCGGCGCGGTGGCTGCGCCGGGCGGTCCGGGCGGAGGCCCGCCTCGCCCGGCGCCGGGCGAGGCGGGAGATCCCCTACGGACACCGCCAGCACCCGGTGGACGGGAACGCACCCGCCGCCGCGGCCCCCGCGGCCGAGCCCGAGGACGCCCTCCTGCACGGCGAGGAGAACCGCGCACTCCGATCGGCGGTCGCCCGGTTGCCCGGACGCTGTCCCGAGCTGATGAAGGCACTTCTTTCGCCCAGAGACCTCACTTACCGTGAAATCGCAGGAGAGTTGGGTATCTCACAAGGAAGTTTAGGGCCCGTCCGTTCCCGTTGCCTGGGATGTCTGCGCAGAATGCTGGCTGCAGAGGTTGCGGCTCCTGGCCTGCGGGGAAAGGAGCGGTAGACCAACGGGCTACCAGGTGAGCTGGAGGCATGCGCACATGGGCATGAGCGTGACCATTTCGGCGGCGGCTGCCGAGGACGCTGAGCAGATCTTCAAACTGCAGTACCTGGCCTTCCAGCGGGAGGCCGAGCTGTACGGCAACTACCTCATCCAGCCGCTCACCCAGTCCCTGGACTCCCTCAAGGGGGAGTTGGCGACGGACACCGTCCTGGTGGCCCGGCTCGGCGACGAGGTCGTCGGCACCGTGCGCGGCAACGTCGACGAGGACGGCACCGGCAAGATCGCCAAGCTCTGCGTGCACCCGCGCCTACAGGGTCACGGTCTCGGGGCGCGCCTGCTGCGCGCGGTCGAGGAGGCCCTGGCGGGCCCCGGCCACACCACCCGCTTCCGCCTGCACACCGGGCACAAGAGCGAGTCGAACCTGCGCCTCTACCGCAAGGCCGGCTACGTCAAGGTCGGCGGCCGCACCGCGTCCGACGGCGTCCAGCTGGTGATCCTGGAGAAGGAAGCCAAGGACCCGACCGACTTCACGGTCAGCGCGTAACCGCCCCTCAGCGCTTGCGCAGCCAGAGCATCCCGGTGATCGGCAGGATCACCGGGATGAACAGGTAGCCCATCCCGAACTGGGACCACACGGTCGTGTCGGGGAAGGACTCGGGTCGCACCAGGGTCCAGGTCCCCACGGCCAGCACACCGGCCAGCTCGGCGGCGCAGCAGATCAGCGCCGCCTTGCGGGCCTTCTCACCGCCGCGCACGAGCGAGTACGTGATGAACGCGTAGGCCAGCGCGGCCACGGCGGACAGCGAGTACGGCAGCGGCGCCCGGTCGAACTCGGTGGAGATCTGGAAGGCCGAGCGGGAGACCGCGCCCACCACCATCACCCCGTACAGCCACACCAGCAGCAGACCGGGCCCGGAGACCAGCCGCCCCCGTCCGGCGGTCGTGGTGGCGGCGCCGGTGGCGTCCGTCGTGTCGGAGTCAGGCACCGGTGGTTCCCCAGATGTCGTAGAGCCGTACTTCGAGGACGGCGAGCACGACGGCGCCGGCGGCCACCGTGATCGATCCCCACTTGGTCCGCTCGGTCAGCGAGAGCATCCCGGCGGCCGGTACCGCGGCGAACGCGCCCACGAGGTAGGCCACGAAGATCACCGCGCCCTCGTCGGGCTTCTCGCCCTGGGCCAGCTTGACCAAGCCGATCACCAGCTGCGCCAGGACCAGCACGGTCACGACGGCCATGCCGATGAAGTGCCAGTCCTTGGTCGGCTGGTCCCGCCATGCGGCGTGGCCGCACCAGGCGGCGAGGGCGAGTGCGGCCACGCCGATGGCGACCGTCAGGGCGTCGAGCATGCAGCGAGGGTATTACGGGCCGTAAGACCCGATGCGCGCACCCCTGTCTCCAGGAAGCCCGCGCGCTACCCGTGCGCCGTTCCCGCGCGCTGTCCCCGTGCGCGGCGCGGCGACCGTGGTCTTGACCACAGCGGACCGGGTCGCCGCACTCCGGACCGGGCGGGCCGAACGGCCCCGGCGGGCCGTGTCGGCGCAGGTCGGAGGCGGGGAACCGGCCTCGGGACGGAGGGCCGGCCTTGACCGGTGACGTCCGGTATGTGGTCGGAATGCGTCCGCTATGCGGACGTCTTTGATCGGTCAGGGGATACGTCTGCTTTACTGGGGCCCATGACCACGACGAGCAGCCGCACCCTTGCGACCGAGGCGACGATGACGCCCGGTGCTCGTTGTATGTGTCGAATGTGCGCCTTCTGAGGGCCCCTTCCTGAGCCTCGCGCCCCGAAGCGAGACCAGCCGCGCCACCACGTCACCAGCTGATGAACAGCACGGCTCGCTCCTGCCCCGCGCACGCGTCGACACCATCGTTTTCTGACGGTTCGTCCCGTATCGCGTCCCCAGATTGTTTGCCCCGTGCCCGGCACCCCGCTGCGCCGTGCACTCGACAGCGACGGAAATCCTGTGATCACCACATCGGGCCTCACGAAGGTCTACCAGTCCCGTGGCCGCGAGGTCACCGCCCTGGACGGCGTCGATCTCCACGTCCGCGAGGGCGAGGTCTACGGAGTCATCGGCCAGAGCGGCGCAGGCAAATCCTCCCTGATCCGCTGCGTCAACCTGCTGGAGCGCCCCACCACCGGCACCGTGACGGTGGACGGCGTCGACCTCACCGCTCTCGGCGGCCGCGGCCGCCGCGCGGGCAAGGAGCTCCGCGAGGCCCGCAGCCGCATCGGCATGGTCTTCCAGCACTTCAACCTGCTGTCCTCGCGCACCGTCCAGGCCAACGTCGAGCTGCCCCTGGAGATCCTCGGCGTCTCCGGTCGCGAGCGCTCCCGCAAGGCCCTCGAACTCCTCGACCTGGTCGGCCTCGCCGACAAGGCCAAGGCCTACCCGACCCAGCTCTCCGGCGGCCAGAAGCAGCGCGTCGGCATCGCCCGCGCCCTGGCCGGCGACCCCAAGGTGCTGTTGTCCGACGAGGCCACCAGCGCCCTGGACCCCGAGACCACCCGCTCCGTCCTGGGGCTGCTGCGCGACCTCAACCAGCAGCTCGGCCTCACCGTGCTGCTCATCACGCACGAGATGGACGTGGTCAAGACCGTCTGCGACTCGGCCGCCCTGATGAAGAACGGCCGGATCATCGAGTCCGGCACCGTCGCCGAACTCCTCGCCACCCCCGGCTCCGAGCTCGCCGCCGAACTCTTCCCGGTCACCGGCACCGCCACCGGCCCCGACCGCACGGTCGTCGACGTCACCTTCCACGGCGAAGCCGCCGTCCGGCCGGTCATCTCGCAGCTCTCGCGCACGTACAACATCGACATCTCGATCCTGGGCGCCGCGATGGACACCGTCGCGGGCCGGCAGATCGGCCGCATGCGCATCGAACTGCCCGGCGGTTACGAGGACAACGTCGTGCCGGTCGGCTTCCTGCGCGAGCAGGGCCTCCAGGTCGACGTCGTCGACGAGATCGACAACGAACTGGCCGAGCTGGTCAAGGATGGTGCCAAGTGACCTGGTCCGAAATGCAGCCGCTGCTCACCCAGGGCACCTACGACACCCTCTACATGGTGCTGTGGTCCACCCTGGTGACCGTGCTCGGCGGCCTGCCCATCGGCATCCTGCTGGTCCTCACCGACAAGGGCGGCCTCCTGCAGAACCAGCCGCTCAACAAGGTCCTCGGCGTGATCGTGAACATAGGCCGCTCGCTGCCGTTCATCATCCTGCTGATCTTCCTGATCCCGGTCACCACGGCGGTCGTCGGCACCTTCATCGGCCCCACCGCCATGATCGTCCCGCTCGCCATCGGCGCCGTCCCCTTCTTCGCCCGGCTCGTCGAGACCGCCGTCCGCGAGGTGGACCACGGCCTGATCGAGGCCGTCGAGTCCATGGGCGGCGGCATCCCCACCCTGGTCGGCAAGGTGCTCCTCCCGCAGGCCCTGCCCTCCCTGGTCGCCGGTGTCACCACCACCGTCATCACCCTCGTCGGCTACTCGGCCATGGCCGGCGCCGTCGGCGGCGAAGGACTGGGCTCCAAGGCCATCACCTACGGCTTCCAGCGCTTCGAGACCGGCTTCATGATCGCCACCGTCGTGGTCCTGATCGCCCTCGTCACGGTGATCCAGCTGCTCGGCGACGGCGCGGTGCGCCTCCTCGCCCGCCGCGGCCGGACCGCCTGAAAAGACTTTCCCCCCAACAGAGCCCGCACTTGTCGTGCTTGGGCCACCACCAGCAAGTCATCGGTACTTGTTCAGCAAGAAAGGCACTCTTCGTGCGTAAGAACATCAAGCTCACCGCCCTCGCCGCCACGGCCACCGCGCTCGCCCTCGGCCTCACCGCCTGCGGCAGCTCCTCGGACCCGTCCTCGGCGAAGGCCGACGGCGGCAAGGCCGACGAGAGCAAGCCCCTGGTCATAGCGGCGTCCCCGAGCCCGCACGCCGACGTCCTGAACTTCGTCAAGGACAAGCTCGCGGCCAAGGAAGGCCTCAAGCTGGAGGTCAAGGAGTTCACGGACTACGTCCTGCCGAACACCGCCACCGAGCAGGGCCAGGTCGACGGCAACTACTTCCAGCACAAGCCGTACCTCGACGACTTCAACAAGAAGAACAGCACCCACGTCGTGCCCGTCGTGAACGTGCACCTGGAGCCCCTCGGCCTCTACTCCAAGAAGATCAAGGCCATCGGTGACATCAAGGCCGGCCAGACCATCGCCGTCCCCAACGACACCACCAACGAGGGCCGCGCGCTCCAGCTGCTCGCCGCGAACAACCTGATCACCCTCAAGGAGGGTGTCGGCACCAGCGCCAAGCTGTCCGACATCACCGACAAGAAGGGCCTGGAGTTCAAGGAGCTGGAGGCCGCCACGGTCCCGCGCGCCCTGAACGACGTGGACGCCGCGGTCATCAACGGCAACTACGCCCTCGAAGCCAAGCTGTCGCCCGCCAAGGACGCGCTGATCCTGGAGAAGGCCGAGGGCAACCCCTACGCCAACTTCCTCGCGGTCAAGGACGGAAACCAGAACGACCCGCGGATCCAGAAGCTGGCCAAGCTGCTGAACTCCGACGAGGTCAAGAAGTTCATCGAGGAGAAGTACCAGGGCTCGGTCATCCCGGCCTTCGGTGCCCCGGCCGCCTCCTGAACCGGTATCTCCTGATCCGGTTCCTCCCGAACCGGTCATGAATCTCGGCCCCGCACGCACCTGACGGCGCGCGGGGCCGAGCTCTGCCCGCTTCCGGGCAACCCGGCCCTGCACATCACCCGGTCGATGCTGCATGCTGTGGCCTACGACCCGCACGCACGGTCCCGCACGAACGGTCCCGCACCGCGGTCGCATCGCACCACGGTCGCACCACGGTCTTAAGGCATGGAGCTGCGCATGACTACCACCTTCCCGGACGTCACCATCAGCACGGACCGGCTGGTGCTGCGCCCCTTCGAGGAAGAGGACGTCACCGCGCTGACCGAGATGATGAACGACGAGCACGTCACCGCCTGGACCGGTGCGCCCCACCCCTACACCCACGCCGAAGCACACGCCTGGGCCACCCGGCACTCCCACGCGGAACGCACCGAGGGCCGCGGCATCGTCTTCGCCGTCACCGAGTTCCTCACCCAGCGCCTCGTCGGCATCGTGCACCTGCAGGGCACCAACTGGCACACCCGCGCCACCGAGGTCGGCTACGTCACCGCCCCCTGGGCCCGCGGCGAGGGCTACGCCAGCGAATCCGTCCTGGCCGTCGCCCAATGGCTCTTCCGCGCCCAGGGGTTCGAGCGCCTCGAGGTGCGCACCGCCGCCGACAACACCGCCTCGCAACAGGTGGCCCAGAAGATCGGCTGCATCAGCGAGGGCGTCCTGCGCAACGCGTGGATAGTCCGGACGCAGACGGCCGACGGCGGCTGGGTCGACACCCGCACCGACCTCATCGTCTGGAGCCTGGTCCCCGAGGACCTCGACGAGGGCGACGGCTACGACGGGTACGACAGCTACGACAGCTACGACGGATACGCCCGCAGCACCGCGTTCCCGCAGCGCGCCGACGCGCACGGCCACCCCGTGGGCGCCGACTGGAACTGAACCGATGACCGGGTAGTCTCACCGTGCCCGCCCCGACGAAACCCCGCCCTCCCCCAGCCGCCGCTGGGAGGTGCCCCCTGCCAGACCAGGAGATTGACGACGATGGCCGACCGGGTCACGGTGATCGGCTGGGACGGTTCGCCCCTGACCGCGGGCGCCCGGTCCGCGCTCTCCGCCGCCACCCTCGTGGCCGGCGCCGCACACCACCTCGCCCTCCCCGAAGTGCCGCCCACCGCGGAGCGCATCCGCCTGGGCAGCGTCGGCCTCGCCGCACGCCGCATCGCCGGCCACCGCGGCACCGCGGTGGTCTTCGCCGACGGGGACCCCGGCTTCTTCGGCGCCGTACGCGTCCTGCGCGCCCCGGAGCACGGCCTGGAAGTCGAGGTGTTCCCGGCGGTCTCCTCCGTGGCCACCGCCTTCGCCCGCGCCGGCATGCCCTGGGACGACGCCCAGGTCGTCGTCGCCCACCCCCGCACCCTGCGCCGCGCGGTCAACGTCTGCCGCGCCCACGCCAAGGTCGCCGTCCTCACCTCACCCGGCGCCGGCCCCGCGGAACTCGCGCTGCTCCTCGAAGGAGTTCACCGCACCTTCGTCGTCTGCGAGGAACTCGGCACGGACCGCGAGCAGGTGAGCGTCCTCACCTCCGACAAGGCCGCCGACCACAGCTGGCGCGACCCGAACGTCGTCATCGTCATCGGGGGCGCGGGACCGGCTCCCGCCGACGCGAGCTGGCTCCTCGGCCAGAGCGCCGCCCGGTCCGTCGACCGCGGCTGGGCCGGGCCGCAGGCCGACGCGGGAGAAGGCGAGTCCGCCCAGCTCCGCGCGGCCCAACTCGCCCGGCTCGGCCCGCGCACCGGCGACCTCCTCTGGGACATCGGTGCCGGATCCGGCGGCGTGGCCGTGGATGCGGCCGCCCTCGGCGCCGCCGTCATCGCGGTGGACGCCGACCCGGCCGCCTGCGACCGCATAACCGCCGCCGCCCGCGAGCGCGGAGTGCAGCTCCAGACCGTCGCCGGGCGCGCGCCGCACGTACTGGAGAACCTGCCCGAGCCCGATGTCGTCCGCGTCGGCGGTGGCGGCGCCGCCGTCGTCGCGGCCGTCGCCGAACGCCGCCCCGAACGGATCGTCAGCCACGCCTCCACCCGTGACGAGGCGGAGGCGATCGGCAGGGCACTCGCCGAACACGGTTACGCCGTTGAGTGCGCGCTGCTCCAGTCCGTCGGCCTGGACACCCGGACCTGGGCCGAACAGGACCGTTCCGTGGTGTTCCTCCTGGCAGCGCAACGCCCCGCCACGCGCTGAGCCGAGGGCCGGGGTAGGCTGGCCGATCGTCGTACCGCTCCGGACGATTCGGGCATCGCGACACCACCGGGACGCGCGACGTGGCGCAGTCCACAGAGGACCGTGACGGTTATGGCCGCCGCGGTGGCCGACGGGCGCGACAATGCTTACTGGTTGTCGTGCAGGCGTATGCGAGACGAGCTCGTCGCACCGCAACCCCGCAGGCAAAACCGCTCGGCGGCCTCGTGGGCGACCGGGCGATCGAAGAGGCAACACCGATGGGCGAGGGGTAAGCATGACTGACACCGGCCAGGTCCCGGGCGAGGGTCTCCCGGACAGCGCGGGCATGGTGGATCAGCAGAGCGTCCCCGCTCCGGTCCAGATCCCGGCACCGATTCCCGCTGGCTACGCCTTCCAGGACCTCATGGACAACCCGGCCGAGCCGGAGGACGAGGAACTGCTGCTGATGCCGAGCGGCCAGGGCGCGTGGAGCGACCCGCAGGTCGTCCCGCAGGCCCCCGCCTTCCCCGCCGCGCCCCAGCTCGGCGAGCCGCAGATGTACCCGGACCCGTCCTACGCCGCCGCGCCCGCCTACCCCGAGGCCCCGGCCGCGTACACCGAGTTCCCCCCGCCCGTGTTCCCCGACGGCGGCTACAGCGCGGGCGCGCACGAGACGGGCGGCCGTGATTCCGGCGCGCTCGACCTCGGCGGGCTCGTCGTCCCGCCCCCGGCGGTCCCCGCGGCCCCGGTGGCTCCCGCGGCCCCCGTCCGGCGCCCCCTGCACATGGGCCCGCCCATGCCCGAGGCCAACGGCGGAGTCGTACGCTCCCTCGCTGACCGCGGCCCGGCCGCCGCGCCCGCCCAGGCCGTTCCGATGGCCGCCGTGAGCACCCCGTCGGCGTCCCTCCCGCTGCGCCAGGCGGGACCCCCGACCACGGGACCCGAATACCTGGACGTCCCGCGCGCCGAGGCCGCCCCGGCCCCCGCGGCCCAGCTGGGCGAGATCCCGCCGCAGGCCGGTGCCCCGTGGACGCCGGAGCCGGCGGCGGAGCCCGCCCCGGCCCCCGCCGAGGCCGCGGCGCAGCCCGTGGAGCCGGAGCCGGAGCCCGTCCCGGCCCCCGCGGAAACGGCGGTCCAGCCCGAGCCGGTGGTGGCCGAGCCGCTGCAGCCGGAGCCCCTCGCGGCCCCGCCGCAGCCGCAGCCGGAACCGATCGCGGTCCAGCCGGTTGCAGTGGATCCCGAGCCCGAGCCCGAGCCCCAGCCCGAGCCGGTGGCGGCCGTCGTGGCCGAGCCGGTCCAGCCGGAGCCCGCTGCCGAAGCACAGCCGGAGGTCGAGCCGGAGCCGGTGGCCCAGGCCGAGCCGATCGCGGCCCCGCCGGTGGCCGTGGAGCCGCAGCCCGAGCCCGTCGTCCCCGCCCCGCCGGTGGTGGCCGTGGCGCCCGAGCCGGTCCAGCCGGAGCCGGTCGTCGAGGCGCAGCCGGAACCCGAGTCCGCGCCCGAGCCCCAGCCCGAGTCCGCGCCCGAGCCGGTCCAGCCGCAGGCCGTCCAGCCCGAGCAGCCCGAGGCCCCGGCGGAGCCGGCCCCGGCACAGCCCGAGGTCGCCCCGGAGCCGGTCCTGGCGGAGCAGCCCGAGGCACAGCCGGAGACCGAGCCCACCACCCCCACCGAGGCCGCTGCCCCCACCGAGGCCGCCGAGGCCGCTGCCCCCGCCGAGGCCGCCGCCCAGGGCGAGCCCGCGGTGGACGTTCCGGCCGAGCCCGCCGCGGGCGAGCCGGCCCCCGGCTACGCCGACGCCGAGCGCGAAGCCGTCCTGCGCGTCATGCGCGAGCGTCGCGACATCCGCAAGGGTTTCCGTACCGACCCGATCCCGCACGAGGTGCTGCTCCGCGTCCTGGAGGCGGCCCACACCGCCCCCAGCGTCGGCCACTCGCAGCCCTGGGACTTCGTCGTCATCCGCTCCGCCGAGACCCGCCGGACGATGCACGAGCTCGCCCAGCGCCAGCGCGAGGCGTACGCGAAGTCGCTGCCCAAGGGCCGGGCGAAGCAGTTCAAGGAACTCAAGATCGAGGCCATCCTCGACACCCCGGTGAACATCGTCGTCACCGCCGACCCCACCCGGGGCGGACGCCACACCCTCGGCCGGCACACCCAGCCGCAGATGGCCCCGTACTCCTCGGCCCTCGCCGTCGAGAACCTCTGGCTCGCCGCGCGCGCCGAAGGCCTCGGCGTCGGCTGGGTCAGCTTCTTCGACGAGCGCGAGATGGTCCGCGAGCTGGGCCT
This sequence comes from Streptomyces sp. NBC_00273, assembly GCF_036178145.1. Lineage (NCBI taxonomy): Bacteria > Bacillati > Actinomycetota > Actinomycetes > Kitasatosporales > Streptomycetaceae > Streptomyces > Streptomyces sp. NBC_00273. Next base: position 7,546,373 of record NZ_CP108067.1, read on the forward strand.
GCCCGAGCACCTCGAAGTCGTCGCCTACCTCTGCGTCGGCTACGTCGACGAGTTCCCCGAGGAGCCCGAGCTGGCCCAGGCCGGCTGGTCGCAGCGCCGCCCGCTCTCCTGGGTGGTCCACGAGGAGACCTACGGCCGCCGCGCGCTGCCCGGCGAGGAGCCGCACGACCTGCTCTCGGAGACGGTCGCCAGCATCCGCCCGCTCGACGCGAAGGCCCTGGGCGAGGCCTGGGAGCGCCAGAAGCGCATGACCAAGCCCGCCGGGGCCCTCGGCATGCTGGAGATCATCTCCGCCCAGCTGTCCGGCCTCTCCCGGGTCTGCCCGCCGCCGATCCCGGAGCCGGCCGCGGTCGCGATCTTCGCCGGTGACCACGGCGTGCACGCCCAGGGCGTCACCCCGTGGCCGCAGGAGGTCACCACCCAGATGGTGGCCAACTTCCTGGGCGGCGGAGCGGTCTGCAACGCCTTCGCCAACCAGGTCGGCGCCGAGGTCTGCGTGATCGACGTCGGCGTCGCGGGCGACCTCCCCGCCACCCCCGGCCTCCTGCCCCGCAAGGTCCGCCCCGGCACGGCCGACCTCTCCACCGGCCCGGCCATGACCCGCGAGGAAGCCGTCGCGGCCATCGAGGTCGGCATCGAGACGGCCCGCGACCTGGTGGCGGCCGGCAACAAGGCCCTCCTCACCGGCGAGATGGGCATCGCCAACACCACGGTCTCGGCGGCCCTGATCTCGGTCTTCACCGGGGTGGACCCGGCCGAGGTCACCGGTCGCGGCACGGGCATCAACGACGAGACGCACGCCCGCAAGGTCGAGGTCGTCCGCCGTGCCCTGGAGCTCCACCAGCCCGACCCGGCGGACCCGATCGGCGTCCTGGCGGCCATCGGCGGCCTGGAGCACGCGGCCATCGTCGGCCTGCTCCTCGGCGGCGCGTCGCTGCGCACCCCGGTGATCCTGGACGGCGTCAGCGCCGGAGCCGCCGCCCTGGTGGCCCGTGCCATCGCCCCCGAGTCCCTGTCGGCGTGCATCGCGGGCCACCGCAGCGCCGAGCCGGGCCACGTCGCCGCGCTCAACAAGCTGGGCCTGCGCCCGCTGGTCGACCTGGACCTCCGCCTCGGCGAGGGCACGGGCGCCCTGCTCGCCCTCCCCCTGGTCCAGAGCGCGGCCCGCGCGATGCACGAGGTCGCCACGTTCGACTCGGCGGGCGTCACGGAGAAGTAGCCCAACCCCAGCCCCGCCGGCGTTTGAGGCGCTGGGTCCGGGGCGGAGCCCCGATCCGTGACCGGCACCCACGCACGGCGCAGGCCGACCCCGGGGCGGGCCGGGGCCGGCCCGTTGCCCCGGGCGCAGCCCCGTCCGCGCCTCGGGACGGCCCGCGCCGTATGGTGGACCAGCACCAAGAACCCGCACGTCAGCATCCCGCCGCTCCAGAGCCGCAGCGGCACGACAGAACGACCGCCGCACCAGGAGCCGCACCGCCATGGCCGAAACCCCCGCCTACCCCGTCGGTCTCCGACTCGCCGGCCGCCGCGTCGTCGTCATCGGCGGCGGCCAGGTCGCGCAGCGCCGCCTTCCCGCGCTCATCGCGGCCGGCGCCGACGTCCTGCTGATCTCGCCCTCCGCCACCCCCTCCGTGGACGCCATGGCCGAAACCGGCGAGATCCGCTGGGAGCGCCGCCGCTACCAGGACGGTGACCTCGCCGACGCCTGGTACGCGCTGATCGCCACCCAGAACCGCGAGGACAACGAGCGGGCCTCCGCCGAGGCCGAGCGCGAGCGCGTCTGGTGCGTCCGCGCCGACGACGCCTCCGCCGCCACCGCCTGGACCCCCGCGACCGGCCGCATCGAAGGCGTCACCGTCGCCGTGCTGACCGGCAACGACCCCCGCCGCTCCGCGGCCGTCCGCGACGCCGTCGTCGAGGGCCTGCGCGACGGCACCCTCACCGCTCCCGCCCACCGGCACAAGGCCACCCCCGGCGTGGCCCTCGTCGGCGGCGGCCCGGGCGACCCGGACCTGATCACCGTGCGCGGCCGCCGCCTCCTCGCCGAGGCCGACGTGGTCATCGCCGACCGGCTCGGCCCCCGGGACCTGCTCGACGAGCTCCCGCCGCACGTCGAGGTCATCGACGCCGCGAAGATCCCGTACGGCCGGTTCATGGCCCAGGAGGCCATCAACAACGCCCTGATCGAGCACGCCAAGGCCGGCAAGGCGGTGGTCCGGCTCAAGGGCGGCGACCCGTACGTCTTCGGCCGCGGCATGGAGGAGCTCCAGGCCCTCGCCGAGGCCGGCATCCCCTGCACCGTCGTCCCCGGCATCTCCAGCTCCATTTCGGTGCCCGGCGCCGTCGGGATCCCGGTCACCCACCGAGGCGTGGCCCACGAGTTCACCGTCGTCAGCGGCCACGTCGGCCCCGACGACCCGCGCTCGCTCGTGGACTGGGCCTCCCTCGCCAAGCTCACCGGCACCCTGGTGATCCTGATGGGCGTCGACAAGATCGGCCTGATCGCCGAGGCGTTGGTGCGCCACGGCCGCTCCGCGGACACCCCCGTCGCGGTGATCCAGGAGGGCACCACCGCCACCCAGCGCCGGGTGGACGCCACCTTGGCCACGGTCGGCGAGACCGTGCGCGCCGAAGAGGTCCGCCCGCCGGCCGTCATCGTCATCGGCGAGGTCGTCCGCGTGAACGGACCGGGCGACCGCACCCCGCCCACCACCAGCGCCTGACAGGCCGTTGGCACCGCACCCCGGACAAGGCAGTATCACCCTGTGGCTGATCTCATCACCGTCAACGACCCCGACGACCCGCGCCTGCGCGACTACACGGGCCTGACCGACGTCGAACTCCGGCGCAGGCGCGAGCCCGCGGAAGGCCTCTTCATCGCCGAGGGCGAGAAGGTCATCAGACGCGCCAAGGACGCCGGGTACGAGATGCGCTCGATGCTGCTCTCCGCCAAGTGGGTCGACGTCATGCGCGACGTCATCGACGAACTCCCGGCACCGGTCTACGCCGTGAGCCCCGAGCTCGCCGAGCGCGTCACCGGCTACCACGTGCACCGCGGGGCCCTGGCCTCCATGCAGCGCAAGCCGCTGCCCACGGCCGAGGAGCTGCTCTCCACGACCCGCCGCGTGGTCGTCATGGAGGCGGTCAACGACCACACCAACATCGGGGCCATCTTCCGCAGCGCCGCCGCCCTGGGCATGGACGCGGTGCTGCTGTCGCCCGACTGCGCGGACCCGCTCTACCGCCGCTCGGTGAAGGTCTCCATGGGAGCGGTGTTCTCCGTCCCCTACGCCCGCCTGGAAGCCTGGCCGAAGAGCCTGGACTCGGTGCGCGAGGCGGGCTTCAAGCTGCTCGCCCTCACCCCGCACGAGAAGGCGACGGCGATCGACGTGGCCGCGCCGCAGTCCTTGGAACGGGTCGCGCTGATGCTCGGCGCCGAGGGCGACGGCCTGTCCACGCCCGCGCTGGTCGCCGCCGACGAGTGGGTGCGCATCCCCATGGCGCACGGCGTGGACTCGCTGAACGTGGGCGCGGCCGCCGCGGTCGCCTTCTACGCGGTGGCCCAGGGCCGCGCCTGACCGAGCGCGACGGGGCTACAGCTTCTGGGCCGCCGCGATGCCCAGCGCCACGATCAGCGTCACCACGACGAACACGATCAGCCGCTGCCGCATCAGCTTCGGATCCGGCCGCGAGGGGCGCCGTCCCGTCCCCGTCGTCCTGGGGGCCGGACGGCCCCCCGTACGCCCCGAGGGCGGCCGGGAGGACGGCCCGCCGGGGTGCTGCGGGTTGCGCGAGGACGAGGGCCGCGAGTGCGGACCGCTCGGGGAGCCGCCCTGGGCCCGGGGCGTGGTGCTGCCGCCCGTACGACGCTCCGTACGCCGGCCGGGGTACTCCTCGGCCCCGCCGATCCGCTCCGCCTCGGGCAGCCGTCCGGTCGGCCGCTCGACCCGGGCCCGCTGGGCCGGCGGACGCCCGTCGGAGAGCCCCTGCGCCTCGCGGGCCGCGATCTCCTTGAGCCGCATGGACAGCTGGAGCGTGCTGGGCCGCTCCTCGGGGTCCTTGGCGAGGCAGGCCCGCACCAGGGGCGCCAGCGCGTCCGGGACCCCCTGGAGGTGCGGCTCCTCGTGCACCACGCGGTACAGCATGACCTCGGAACTGCCGTGCCCGAAGGGCGAGTCGGCGGTGGCCGCGTAGGCCAGGGTGGCGCCCAGGGCGAAGACGTCGGTGGCCGGGGTGACGGCGGCGCCGCGCACCTGCTCGGGTGCGAGGAACCCGGGGGAGCCGACGGCCGTACCCACATGGGTGAGGGTGCTCGCTCCCGTGGCCCAGGCGATGCCGAAGTCGATGATCCGGGGGCCCTTGGGCGACAGCAGGATGTTCGAGGGCTTGAGGTCGCGGTGCACGACCCCCGCCTCGTGGACGGCCACCAGGCCCTCGGAGAGCGCGGCGCCCACGGCGGCGATCTGCGCGGCCGTCAGGGGGCCTTCCTCGGCCACCTTGTCGTGCAGCGAAGGCCCGGGCACGTACTGGGTCGCGAACCAGGGGCGCTCGGCCTCCAGGTCCGCGGCCACCAGGCGCGCGGTGCACCCGCCCCGGATCCGCCGGGCGGCGGACACCTCACGGGCGAACCGCGAGCGGAACTCCTGGTCCTCGGCCAGATCCGGCCGGATGACCTTGAGCGCGACACGCTGCCCGCGCCGGTCCGATCCCAGGTAGACCACGCCCATGCCGCCGGCTCCGAGCCGCCGGTGCAGTCTGAACGAGCCGACGACACGCGGGTCCTCGCGCCGGAGCCGCATCATCGCCATGTCCACCCCGCTGACCGGTCGTCCTGTTGACGTGGCACAGCTTACGGACCATCCGGCATGCGTGCTCAGAGGCCGCGCCCTCGCCGGGGGATTCGGTTGTCAGTGCGCCACAGCACACGTGAGGGGGCTTCGGCGCTCTGGTCAGGGAGCGCTCCCGGGACGGTCCACCCGGCCAAGCAGCCCTTTTCCCAAGGGGATTGGCGCCCGGGAGCGGGTTCGGGCCCGCTCCGGCGCGTCCGTGGGCGGCTCCCGGCCGAGTCGATCTTGCCGGGGGCCGGTGGGCGGACACGCGACGACAGGCAGTGACGGAAGTGAGCGAAGTCACTACCCTCCGGTCATCCCCTCCGGGAAGACCCCCATAGCGGGGGAGCGATCTCCACCCAGGGGAGTACGCGGGGGAGGCCCCGTCATCCTCCCGGAGGCCCGGCAATGGGTACGAGGGCATGAGGTCAGGAGCCGCCCGCCCGCCTAGTGTTGAAGACAAGCGGCGGGTGGCGCACTCGTCCCCCGAGGTCACGAGCCCGCCGCTGCCAGACGACAGGGAGAGGGCCATGGCGGACATCGCACGGCAGGGACGCAAGGCATTCGCGTTCAACGGCCACGAGTCCGGTACCCGCCACCCGCTGGTGGCCGCGGCCATGGTGCTCCCCCTGGCCGCCCTGCTGCTCTTCCTCTTCGGAGGCTTCGAGCAGCTGGCGGCACAGGCGTCGTCCGTAGGCGTGATGCTGGGGCGCTGAGCGGCACCCCAGGTCCGGAAGAGCGGTCCGGACCGGGACATCGGCCTGTCGAACCCCGTGGGGACGGGGGAGCGGCGGACGGACGGCAGGTGAAGGGTGCTGCCCGTACGACTGGGGAGTCGGACGGGCAGCACCCTTTTTCGTGCTCGCGGGCCCTTTGCGTGCCGGCCTACCCGTGCGGGGGAACGCAAAGGCCCCGACCGTGGAGACGATCGGGGCTTTCCGGTGGTGCGCGATACTGGGATTGAACCAGTGACCTCTTCCGTGTCAGGGAAGCGCTCTCCCGCTGAGCTAATCGCGCGGGCTCCGCAGCTCGAAAGCCGCAGGTGGAACAAGGTGGTGCAGGTGCTGCGTGCGCGATACTGGGATTGAACCAGTGACCTCTTCCGTGTCAGGGAAGCGCTCTCCCGCTGAGCTAATCGCGCGGGGATCCTTGCGGATCAGTGGACGATACTGGGATTGAACCAGTGACCTCTTCCGTGTCAGGGAAGCGCTCTCCCGCTGAGCTAATCGTCCTTGGAGGTGGAGACGGGATTTGAACCCGTGTAGACGGCTTTGCAGGCCGTTGCCTCGCCTCTCGGCCACTCCACCATGGAGCTGCAGGGGTTCTCGGGAAGATCCCCCACTTCGAGCGGACGACGAGACTCGAACTCGCGACATCCACCTTGGCAAGGTGGTGCTCTACCAACTGAGCTACGTCCGCAGGTCACCGTGTTCGCTCCGGGGTTTTCCCCTTCGCTCCCTGGCGACGTGTTGAACTCTAGCGGATTACCGGGCCAGCTCAAAAACGCGTTTCCGCAGCGTGCTGCCACTCGATCACCACAGGTCACCCTGCCGTCACCGCACCGGCGCCGTGTCGTCACCGGTCATAGACTCGCAGCCGTGCACGACCTGCCTCCCATGGCCCGCTTCGGCGGCCTTCTCGCGACCGACCTCCGAGACGTCACCAGCGATCCCGCCGCCCTCGACTCCACCGGCTTCTGGGCGGTGTCCGCCGACTTCGAAGGGCGGCTCGTCTGTGCGCGCTTCGGCGACGTACGCCGCGAGCCCGTCCCCGCGCCCGTTCCGGGCGCCTGGCGCGGACCCGACGCCGACCGGTGGACCTCCTCCCTCGACCGCGCCGCGTACGTGGCCGGCGTACGGCGCGTCCGGGAACACATCGCCGCAGGTGAGGTCTACCAGGCCAACCTCTGCCGGGTGATGTCCGCGCCGCTGCCCCACCCCGACCGCGCCGATGTCGACGCGCTCACCGCGCTCCTCGCGCGCGGCAACCCCGCACCCTTCGCAGGAACGATTCGCCTGGCCGCCCACGGCGTCGAGATCGCCACCGCCTCACCGGAGCTGTTCCTGCGCCGGTCCGGCCGGCACATCGAGTCCGGCCCCATCAAGGGGACCGGCCGCACCGTCGACGACCTGCTCCCCAAGGACCACGCCGAGAACGTGATGATCGTGGACCTCGTGCGCAACGACCTCGGCCGGGTCTGCGCGACGGGCTCCGTCGCCGTCCCCGAGCTGTGCGCCGTCGAGGAGCACCCGGGCCTCGTCCACCTCGTCTCCATCGTGAGCGGCGAGCTCGCCGACGGCGCCGGCTGGCCCGAGCTGCTCGCCGCCACCTTCCCGCCCGGTTCCGTCACGGGCGCCCCGAAGTCCTCCGCCCTGCGGATCATCGAAGCCCTGGAAACCGCCCCGCGCGGCCCCTACTGCGGAGGCATCGGCTGGGTGGACGCGGACCGGCGCACCGCCGAGCTCGCCGTCGGCATCCGTACCTTCTGGATCGACCGCGAGGCCGCAGGCGGCCCCCGGCTGCTCTTCGGCACCGGAGCGGGCATCACCTGGGGCTCCGACCCCGACCGCGAGTGGGCGGAGACCGAACTCAAGGCCGCCCGGCTCCTGCGCGTGGCCATGGGCCACGAGGTGAGCGGTGGTACGCAGGGGACGAACGACACGATCGGAAGGACCGCACCATGAAGATCTGGCTCGACGGAGCCCTGACCGAGGTGGACAGCGCGAAGGTGTCCGTCTTCGACCACGGCCTGACGGTGGGCGACGGCGTCTTCGAGACGCTGAAGGCCGAGCGCGGCCGCGCCTTCGCGCTCACCCGGCACCTGGAACGGCTCACCCGCTCGGCCCGGGGCCTGGGCCTGCCGGACCCCGACCTCGACGAGGTCCGCCGCGCCTGCGCCGCAGTACTGGAGGCCAATCCGCTGGAGCACGGTCGGCTGCGCATCACCTACACCGGCGGCGTCTCCCCGCTCGGCTCCGACCGGGGGGACGCCGGGACCACCCTGATCGCCGCCGTCGCTGACTCCCCACGCCGCCCGGACACCACCGCCGTCGTCACGGTGCCCTGGGTCCGCAACGAGCGCTCCGCCGTGGCCGGGCTGAAGACCACCTCGTACGCCGAGAACGTGGTCGCCCTCGCCGCCGCGCACCGCGCGGGGGCCTCCGAAGCGCTCCTCGCCAACACCCTCGGCCGCCTCTGCGAGGGCACCGGCTCCAACGTCTTCGTCGTGCTCGACGGAGAACTGCACACCCCGCCGCTCGACTCCGGCTGCCTGGCCGGCATCACCCGGGCCCTGATCGTCGACTGGGCCGGTGCGAAGGAGACCGACCTGCCCTTCGAGGTGCTGGAGCGGGCCGAGGAGGTCTTCGTGACCTCCTCGCTGCGCGATGCCCAGGCGGTCCTGCGGATCGACGACCGCGAGCTGGGGACCGCCCCCGGACCGGTCACGGCCGAGGTGATGCGGATCTTCGAGGTGAAGGCGGCCGCGGACATCGACCCGTAGCGGGCGTCCGGCCGCCAGGAGGACTGTCGCGGCGGCCGCGGGGCGGGTAGAACTCAAGGGATGACCACCACCCTGCGGCCGTCCGGGCCGCTCCAGCACACGGCGGACGGCGCGCGTTCGCGCCCGTACGAGATCCGGGTCAACAGCCGGCGGGTCGGCGCCCTGACCATCGCCTCCGACACCCCGTTCGGGCCGACGGTCGGCGAGATCCGCGACCTGGACGTCGAGCAGGGCGACCGCCGGCGGGGGAGGGCCACCGTGGCCGCGCTCGCCGCCGAGGAAGTGCTGCGCGGCTGGGGCTGCCGCCGGGTCCGCGTCTCGGTCCCGGCGGACTCGGAGGCGGGTCTGTGCATGGCCGAGGCCCTCGGGTACGCCGAGTACAGCCGGAACATGGCCAAGGAGCTGACGGCAGAGCCGCCGGCCCTGCCCGAGGGGGTGCTCGGCCGCCCCATGACGGACGCCGAGTACGAGGGCTGGTACGCCCGGGCCGTCGAGTCCTACGCCGCGAACTGGAGCAGCCGCGGCATGTCCGCCGAGGCCGCCCGCGCCAAGTCGGTCGCCGACCACGAGAGCCAGCTGCCCCGGGGCCTGGCCACCCCGGGAGCGGCCTTCGTCGTCCTGGAGGCAGCCGGGGTGCCCGTCGGCCACGTGTGGCTCGCGCCGCGCGGGGCGGGCTCGTACGTCTACGACATCGAGGTCCGGGCCGAACACCGGGGGCACGGGCACGGCCGCCACCTGATGGAGCTCGCCGAGCACACCGCACTCGCCGCCGGCCACAGCCTGCTGGCGCTCCAGGTCTTCACCGACAACACCCCGGCCCTGAGGCTGTACCTCTCCCTCGGCTACCGACCCACCAACTTCAACTATGCGAAGGACTTGATCTAGACGGTGTCTAGGCGGTCTCTCCGGCGTCCGCCAGCAGGCGGTCGGCGATCTCCTCGATCCGGGCGCGCAGTCCGTCCTGGCTCTTGCCGCCGTCGAGGCGCTGGCCGTCGATCACGTACGTCGGGGTGCCGGTGACGCCGATCGCCTTGCCCTCGGCCTGGTCGGCGTCGACGATCAGGATGTGCCGCCCGTCGATCAGGGCGGTGTCGAACTCCTCCACGTCGAGCCCCAGTTCACGTGCCACGTCCAGGAGGACCGGCTCGCCGCGCTCGGCCAGCTCCGCGGTGCGCGCCAGCACGGCCTCCGCATAGGGCCAGCCCCGGCCCTGCTCGACGGCCTCCTCGGCGGCCTGCGCCGCGGCGAAGGAGTGCTTGTGCTTCTCCAGGGGGAAGTGGCGCAGCCGGATGTCCAGCCGGTCGCCGTAGCGGGCCCGCAGGGCGCGTACGTCGTCCAGGGCGCGGTGGCAGTCCGGGCACTGCAGTTCGCACCAGACGTCGAGGATCACGGAATCGGTCATGCGGACAGTCTCCCAGCCCCCGCCCGCGCCACCGACCGGGCCCGGGACCGGGAGACCTGGACCCAGGGAGGAGGCGCGACCCGGAGATGTCCCGGAGATCCGTCCGGGCAGGGCCCGGGACCTGGCCGCCGCGGCGGCGGCCGGTGCAGGATGGATAGGGACAGATCGCCCAGTCAGTCGCCGAGAGTCCGGAGGACCGCATGCTTGCCGAGACCATTTGCTCCGCGGTGTCAGTGGCGGGCCTGGGCATCGCCGCGGTCACCGCCTACCGCAAGCGCTTCCTCGCTGCCGCACGGATCACCGCGTACGCGCTCGTGCCGGTCGCCCTGGTGATGACGGGGTTCGTGGAGTGGGTGTCCGGGATGGTCTTCAACCCGACCGTCTGGGCCGGCTTCGGGCTGTTGGGGGTGTCCTGGCTGCTCTTCATGACCACCCGCGCCATCGAACGCCGCGGCCTCGCCGCGTCCGAGGAGCCCGGAGAACACGGGAAGCCGAAGAAGAAGGTCAAGGGGAGCCCGGCCGCCGGGGCCGTCGCCCCGGCCGCTTCCGCACCGTCCCTGGGCGCTGCCCGGGCCGGTTCGGCGCCCCGGTCCGCCGCTCCCGCAGAGGACTTCTCCGACATCGAGGCCATCCTCAAGAAGCACGGGATCTGAGCACGGGATCCGGCCCGGACCGGGCCTCGATCACAAGATCGAGCGAACTCCCGCCCGGATGTTGGCGTGTTGAGGGCCGGTCGGTGGTGCGCTGCGCCATCATCGCCCCGACATGTTCGAGACATCGCACGGTGACCCGCCGGTACCCGCCCCTGCAGTGGAGGAGCCGCGAGGCTGTCTCTTCGCGCTCTCCCAACCACCCCTGATGATCTTCCTAGCGGTGATCGGCATCCTGCTGCTGCTCGCCGCCGTGCACGATCTCTTCCTGCTCTGACGCCTCCGCGTCGGCCTCCTTGCGCCGGGCCCGGTACGCCGCCACGTGCAGCCGGTTCCCGCAGGTCCGGCTGTCGCAGTAGCGCCGGGAGCGGTTGCGGGACAGGTCGACGAAGGCCCGTCGACAGTCCGGGGCCTCGCAGCGGCGCAGCCGTTCCTGTTCGCCGGAGACCACGATGAAGGCCAGCGCCATGCCGCCGTCGGCCGCCAGGTGGTCGCCCACCGACGCGCCCGGCGCGAAGTAGTGCACGTGCCAGTCGTAGCCGTCGTGGTCGGTCAGCTGCGGAGTGGTGCCGGCGGTGGCCACGAGCTCGTTGATCAGTATGGAAGCCGCACGCGGGTTCGGGGAGGCGAAGACCTGGGCGAACTTTCCGCGCACGGTCCGGACGCCGGCCAGGTCGCGGGCGCTGAGCTCGCCGACGTCGCTGATCGAGTACTCCTGGACGAATCCGCGTAGCTCGCCGATGTCCGAGAGCCCGTCGGGCTGGTCGGCCTCGGCCGCGGTGTTCACCAGCGCGACGACGACGTCGAGCGCGCGACGGGTGTCGTGGGGGATCTGCACGGGGTCTCCCTCAGGGGCCGGGCCTGCGACGACGGGAGCCGTCGCCGCTGCCGCCCGACAATAGCGGGTCCCGAACAGCACGCCGGCGCTGTCCTCGCGGGTGGCTTCCGCGGGAACAGCGCCGGCACTGCCGTATGTGGTTGTCCAGCCCACACCGTCGCCCCGAGTCGGACGGTGTCGAGCGGCTGTAGGCCTGGCTCAGCTTTCGGCCAGGATGTGGGAGAGCTCCTTGTCGAGGTCGAAGTGCCGGTGCTCGGTCCCGGGTGGAACCGCGGCGTCCGTCCGCTTGAGGAACGACTCGAGTGCTCGGGCGGGTGCTTCGAGCAGCGCTTCTCCCTCCGGTGAGCTCAGGGCGATGCAGACGACGCCCTGACCGTGGCTGCGGGACGGCCAGACGCGGACGTCGCCGGTACCGGTGGGCCGGTGGAGACCCTCCGCGAGGAGGTCGCGGGCGAACACCCATTCGACCGTCTCCTCGGCGCCGGTGTGGAAGGTGGCGTGCACGGCGTAGGGGTCGGCCGTGTCATACCGCAGGCCCGCGGGAACAGGCAGTGAGGACTCGCTCGACACAACGAGGCGCAGGTGCAGCTCGCAGCTGACCGTGGTGTTCATAAGCGCCAGGGCCTTTCGCTCAGTGTGCGCTCGGGGATTCGCACGTCGGCGAAATCGACATGCCACCTACGGTGCCGTTGTAAACCCCTCTGACCGTTTTGCGGACCTCTGGGTCCCTCGGACGGCGGATCCAAACCCGCATTCCCGTGTGCATCGAGCTCCGGTAGATTCGGGTCCATGAATACGGGGAGTGACCGCGGAACCCAAGGGTCCGCCGCTGACGAAGCCACCACGGAAGCCGCCACCGGACCGGCCGCGGACGAGACCGCGGAGGCCGGCGCGCAGGCGCCGCACGTATCGAAGGCCCCGGCCTTCATCAAGTCGAACAAGAGCCTGCACCTGAGCTGGCAGGTCGGCGTCTTCATCGTCGGCCTCGCCGTGATCGCCGCGGGCGTCGCGATGCTCGTGCTGCCCGGCCCCGGCTGGGTCGCGATCTTCGCGGGTCTGGCGATCTGGGCCACCGAGTTCGCCTGGGCCCACCTCGTGCTGCGCTGGACCAAGCGGAAGGTCACCGAGGCCGCACAGAAGGCGCTCGACCCGAAGGTCCGCCGTCGCAACATCATCCTGACCAGCGTGGGGCTCGTCATCGCGGGCGCGCTGATCGGTTTCTACCTGTGGAAGTACGGGCTCGTCCTGCCCTGGAACCTCAAGGACCAGTGATGGTCAAGGAGCACCGCTGACATGCGGTAATGTTTGCGGTGCGTCCGGGCGATTAGCTCAGTGGGAGAGCACTTCGTTCACACCGAAGGGGTCACTGGTTCGAACCCAGTATCGCCCACCCGGACCAGAGGCCCGGAGACTGTCACAGTCTCCGGGCCTCCGGCGTTTCACCGGAGCCGGCCGATCGCGGCCCGCAGCCGGCGGGCGTCACGCAGCCGCCGCTCGTACGTCGCCCCCACCGCCAGCAGCAGCAGGCCCGCCAGGGCCGGCGGCACCCAGCGCGGGAGCGCACCCGCGACCTGCACCACGTACGGGGCCAGCTCGTGCACCGCCACCGCCGCCAGCACGGCCCCGCCGAGCAGGAGCGGAGCCTGGAGCCGCCACCGGGCGCCCAGCAGGGTCACCACCAGCGCGGCCGTCCCCAGCAGCAGCGGGCGCAGCCAGCCCGCGTCCCCCCAGGCGGCCAGCAGGCTCGGCACCAGCGTCGCCGCCAGGCCCGGGCCGTACGCCGTCCAGGACGAGGCCCCCGGGTCCCGGCGCCGCCGCAGCAGACCGACCACGAGGGCGGGCACCGTCACCGGCAGCGCGTAGGCCTCCGGTGCGCTCACCCCGGCCTCGGCCAGCCGCACCCAGGTCGCCGCCGCGAACAGCGCGCCCGCCGCCCAGCCCAGCACCCGCCGGTCCGGGCGCACCGCGGCGCCCGCGCAGACCACCGCGAACAGCGCCAGGACCAGCGCCAGGGTTCCGGCCCGTCCGGCCGACAGGCCCACCGCCACTGCGCCCGCCACGGCCGCCGCGATCTCGACGGGCAGCCGGACCCCGTCCAGCCGCGGCCCGAGGGCCGCCGCCAGCGCCGGCACCGCGAGCACCGGCAGCGCCCACCACACCACCGCCAGGTCCGAGACCGCTCCCGCGGCCACCAGGACGCCCGTGGCGTACCCGACCGCGCACACGGCCGCCCCGGCCCGGACCGGGCGCGGAGCCGGCCCGTACGCCGCTGCCGCCGCGCAGCCCGCGCCCAGCAGCCCCCAGACCGCGAAGGTCGCCGCCCGGCCGTCCAGCGCGCCCAGGGACACGTTCGCGGCGCCCGTCAGCGTGCACACGGCGGCCGCGGTCCGGGCCCCGCGCGCCGGGGAGCGCAGGGCGAGTGCGCCCGCCGCGCCCGTGACCGCCAGCTGGGCGGCGAACACCGCCGCCACCGGGAACCCGAGCAGCACCGGGGCCGTGAAGAGCCCCGCCCAGGCCGAGGCCACCGCCACCGCCATCGGCTCCGGCCGGGACAGCGCCCGCGCGAGCCACCAGGCCGCTCCGGCCGCGACCAGCAGGGTCAGTACGGTCGCGGCCCCCGACCCGTACGGATCCCGCTCCGGGGTCGTCGCCGCCCACACCTCACCCAGCACCCGCAGCCGGGCCGCCAGGGTCGCGGCCACCGCGGCACCCGCCGACAGCACCGCCAGGGACGCCACCGCGGCCCCGGCCCGCGCCGACCCGCGCCGGACCGCCGCCGGGAGCGCGGCGGCCCGTACCGCCGCCAGCAGCGGCAGCGCCAGCAGCAGGTGCACCAGTACCGTCCACGCCGGGTCCAAGGCCGGCCGGGCCACCCCGCCCAGGCCGGCCACCGCCGCCAGGGCGCCCGTCAGTGCCGCGGCCGAGGCGCGCGGCTCCCGCCAGGCCACCGCCACCCCGAGGGCCGCGCCCGCCAGCAGCAGCGCCGCCGGGGCCAGGGCCTGCGCCGTCGACCCGGCCGACCACGACTGGGCCGCCCCGATCAGCAGCGCGCCCGCGCCCGTCACCGCCGCCGGGACCGCCGCCGCCCTGACCTTCAGGGCGAGCGTCGCATCCAGCACCGCCGTCGCCAGCAGTGCCCAGCCGAGCGCCTGCGGGCCCGGCCGTACGGCCAGCGCGGCCAGCGGCAGTGCGAACTGCGCCGCCAGCACCGCGGCCGGCAGCGGGATCCGCAGCTTCCGCAGCCCCGAGCCGTAGCCGGCCCACGCGGCCGCCAGCACGGCGGCCGCCCCCGCCGCGTAACCGGTGCCGTTCGTGTCCGGCATGCCGACCGCGTACAGCGCGTACGCATCGAGCACCGTCAGCAGCAGGCCGACCGCCGCGACCGACTCCGCCGTCGACCGCAGCCCGCGGCGCAGCAGGAGCACGGGCGTGCCGAGCGCCGCCGCCGTCACCGCGGCGAGCACCGCCGAACGTCCGGCGATCCCCATGGACCCCCAGCTGACCAGCGTGAACGCGAGCGCCGCGACCGCCAGCAGCACGGCGCCCAGGGTGAGCAGCACGTTCTGCGCGCTCGGCGCGGAGGCCTCCTTCGAGGGGCCGGCGGTCCCGCCGGTCGCGGCCGAGCCCCAGCGGACCGGGGCGGGCGCGCCGCCGGACGGGAGCAGCAGGCGCAGCAGCCAGTCCCGGCGGCCCAGCAAGTACAGCCGCCGGGCATCGAGTTGGGCCAGCTCGCGGTCGATGAGCGCCAGCTCTTCGGCGGGCGGCAGAGGCGTGTTCATATGCGGAGTGTGGCGGCGGTCACGCAGTCAGGACATGGGCGTGCGTACTCAGATGCGCCCTGAGTAGGTACCTGACGTACGGCCCGGGGGCCCCTTCGGGAGAAGCGGTTTGAACCAGCCCCGAGCCTTCTGTATTGTTCAGTCCGTTCCCGGGCGATTAGCTCAGCGGGAGAGCACTTCGTTCACACCGAAGGGGTCACTGGTTCGATCCCAGTATCGCCCACCGGGACAGGCCGGTCCGTCACTGACGGACCGGCCTTCCGCACGTTCGGGGACCTTCGCGCACCGCCCCTACGCCGCCGTCGACAGGTCCGGCCGCAGCGGCCAGTGCGGGTCCACCGGCTCCGGCGTCCCCTGGCGCGCGAACCACGCCTGCAGACCTCGCGCCTGCGCCGCGTGCCACACCGCCTGCAGCGTGTGCAGCTCGGCCGGCGTCAGCCGCTCCAGCCGCGCCGCGAACCGCCGCCCCACCGCCCGGACGAGCTCCAGCGAGGCCATCGCGTCCGCCGCCGCGTCGTGCGCGCCCTCCAGCTCGATCCCGTAGTGCGCGCACAGGTCCGTCAGCGTCCGGCGGCCCTTGCGGTAGCGGTCCAGGTGCTTGTCCAGCACCCGCGGGTCCAACACCGTCAACGGCCGGTCGTCCAGGTACCGCGACAGCGAGGACGCCCGGTGCCGGCGCAACTCCCGGTCCAGCAGCGTCAGGTCGAACGGCGCGTTCATCACCACCACCGGCCGGCCCGCCACCTGCTGCTCCCCGAGCGCCCGGGCTATCTCCTCCACCACCGGCGCCGGCCAGCGCCCGTGACGCTGCAGGTGTTCGTCGGTCAGCCCGTGCACTTCCGTAGCGCCCGGGGGCACCGGAATCCCGGGATTGACCAGCCAGCGCGTGCTGCGGACCCGGCCGCCCGCACACTCCTGGACGATGAGCGCGGCGGACACGATCCGGTCCTGCTCGACGTCCACCCCGGTGGTCTCCGTGTCGAATGCGGCCAGCGGGCCCTCGTACCAGCGTGTCATGGCGAACTCCTCGTCCCCGAGCGGCGGATGGAGCTTCCTGAACACTCCAGCCCCGCCGCATCGGTGATACCCGGGCTGTTTGCCCCGTACGCCGTTTGCAGGCACTCGGGTGCGGAGACAACTTCCTTGGGGGGCCGTACGCATGACCGGTCGTCACCCAGCACCGCTCGCAACAGAGCCCGCAAGGCACGGGGGAGCCGGCCATGGCGCTCACACAGCCCGAACCGGGCGGGGTGCTCCACGAGGGGACGGGTCCGCGGACCGGAGCCCTGCGCGGCACCCTCGCCACCACCGCCTGCATGGAGACCCTCCAGGTGGGATACCTGCACGCCGTCGCGGCCGCCGCCGGGTGCTCGCTCTCCCAGCCCTTCCCCGACAACGGCATCGACTGGCACGTCTCCCACGGAGCGCCCGAACACGTCGTCGACGACGAGGTCACCATCAAGGTGCAGCTCAAGGCGACCTACCAGATACCGCCGCGGCCGGCCGGGGCCACCTTCGGGTTCACCCTCGACAACGAGCACCTGGTGAAGCTGGCCCGGACGCCCGTCGCCGTCCACAAGATCCTCGTCGTGATGCTCGTACCGCGGGACCGCGAGCAGTGGCTCGCCGCCGGACACGACCGGCTCGACCTGAGGCACTGCTGCTACTGGACCAACCTCGCCGGACACCCCGTGACCGGCCGGCGCCGCACCACCGTACGGATCCCGACCACGCGGATCTTCGACGACCGTGCGCTGTGCGAGATCATGACCCGGGTCGGGTCGGGAGGGACACCCTGATGAACCTGCACTCACCGCACCTCGAACCGCTCCCGTCCCCGCGGTACGCCCCGGGCGGTCCCGATCCCGCACAGGTCGACCCGCAAGTACTGGGAGCGCTGCTGCACCGGCACGGATGGCTGCGGCGCGGCGGCGCGGCCGGCCGGTACGGCCGCTGGACCCCGCCCGGCCGCCCGGGCACCAGCCTGCTCGTCCCCGAGAGCCGCACCTTCCCCGACTGCACGGACCTGCTGGAGGAGGCGCTCACCGCCCTCGCGCACGGCGGACTGCCCTCGGCGCGCGAGGTGCTCCTCGGGCTGAGCGTGCCCAGCGACGAGATCCGCTGGGAGCGGGAGATCCCGGAGGGGCCCTACGGGTACCAGGGCGAGGCCTCCTGGCCCGTGCAGGAACAGCTGCGCTCGGCCGCCCGCCGGCTCCTGCTCGCGGGGGCCCTCGCCGACCGGGCCCGGGCCGGCTACTACGGGGCCCGGCACCAGGCGCAGGCCGAGCGCACCTTGGACGGGGTCCTGGTGGGACCCTCCCCGGGCGGGCGCCGGCTGACCGCGTACGTTCCCGTGGACGGCGGCCGGGGACCGGTGACCCGGCTGCACCACGCCCTGCACGCGGCCCGCGAGGCGGTGGACTACCAGCGGGCCACCGGCGGCATGGAAGCCTTCGACGCGGCGGTGGCCGCCGGGGTCAGCCGGGAACTCGCCGAAGCGCTCATCGCCCTGGTCCGGGGCTCGGAGGGCGCCCGGATCACACTGGCCTGGGCGCCGGCGGCCGGGGTCCCGGCGGGCTGCGCGGCCCGCCCCGAGCCGGTGGAGTTCTCCCCGGGCGACCTCCCCGTGCTGCGGGATGCCGCCGCCCGCTACACCCGCGCGGAACCTGCCGTACCGGTCCGGCTCGCCGGGGCCGTGGTGCGGATGCGGCGCAAGGCCGCCGGGGGAGGCGGGACCGTACGGCTGCGGGTGCTGGCCGGGGCGGAGGTCCCGTACGTCCGGGCGGCCCTCGACGAGGAGGCGTACCGCATCGCGGGCCACGCCCACCTGGTGGGCCTGCCGGTCCGGCTCACCGGCCGACTGCAACGCCGCGGCGGCTTCCGGCGGCTGTCCGACGCGGCGGACGTGACGCCGGTACCGATGGACGAGGTCGAGCGGGACCGGCTGATGAAGTCCCTGGACGCGGCCTTCGACCCGGAGGACGTGCTGCCCTCTGACGACTAGACGAGACGACTGGATGACTAGATGACGAGATGACTTAACGGAAGGCGGTGGCGCGGACCGTGTCGCCGCACAGGGCGAACTGGCCGCCGTCGGAGGGGGCCACCTGGAAGCCCGTGCCCGCGACGCCGATCACCAGTGTGGGGGCGACGGTCGGGTCGGCGCCGGAGGCGCAGAAGCCGTCCGCCTCGCCGAGGACCGGGGTGAAGGTCAAGACCGTCGAGGCGCTCTCGCCCAGGGACAGCAGCACCGGCCGGGCCTCGCCCCGGGGGACGACGCGCAGCGGCTCGTTCTGGTCCGGAGAGCCCTGGCCCGCGAGGGCGACCGTCGGGAAGCCCTGCAGCTGACAGGTCGGGCCGTTGTTGACCACGGTGAACCGCACGTGCGTGGTGTCGGGCCGCTCCGCGCCCGAGTCCGAGAGCAGGTCCCCGGTGCACGCGGGAGCCGGTGCGGCCACTGCGGGGGTGCCGACGAGCAGTCCGCCCGCCAGTAGGGCCGTCGCGGCGCCCAGGGCGGCCGCCTTCCTGGTCACGCTCATGGGTGTCACCTCATGCCAGGTCGGAAGATCCTCTTCCACCATCCCACGAGGTGCCGGTGGCGGCCCGGCCGAAGGAGGCCATGACCAGCCCGGGGACGGGGGAGAAGTCGAGGCCGCGGGTGAAGCCCAGGCGTTCGTACAAGGTCACTGCGGGGGCGTTCGCCGCGCCCGTGGTGACCTCGACCTGCCGGCCCGGGAACAGCTCGGTCAGGGCGTGGCGCAGCAGCAGGGAGGCGACACCCTGCCGGAACCGGGCCGGGTCCACGCACAGCCGGTCGATGCACACGACGCCGTCGGCCTCCTCCCAGGCGAGGAAGCCGGCCGGAACACCGTCCTCGGCGACGGCGCCCACCCAGTTCAGGGGCCGGACCCTCATCTCGGCGAGGCTCTCGCCCAGCGCCGGGATGCCGTCGAAGCCGATCAGCTCCGCCTCCACCGCGTAGGCGGCCCGCCCGATCCGGTGCACGGCCACCGCGGTGGCGTCGTCGGTCAAGTCCAGTGGACGTATGTGCGGCATGCCCGCCACGCTACCCGCGGCCCGCGCCGATCGGCCCGGAGTTTCGGGTGGGCGGCGGGCACACCGGGGCCGGGGGGACGCCCCGGCGCCGCGCCCCACGGGTCCGCCCGCGTCGGTCCCCGGGCACGGGGGACCCGCTGAGCAGGCCCGGGCGGTAACCGTTTAGCGGCGCGGCCGCTCCGCTCGGTACGATTCAGGCGCGCGGCGTTCGCCCGCGCACCCCCTGAGTCAGGAGAGACCGGTGTCAGACGTCCGTGTGATCATCCAACGCGATTCCGAGCGGGACGAGCGCGTGGTGGCCACGGGCACTACGGCGGCGGAGCTCTTCGCCGGCGAGCGCACCATCGTCGCCGCGCGCATCGCCGGCGAGCTCAAGGACCTCGCGTACGAGGTGCAGGACGGCGAGACCGTCGAACCGGTGGAGATCTCCTCCGAGGACGGCCTGAACATCCTGCGCCACTCGACCGCGCACGTCATGGCCCAGGCCGTGCAGGAGCTCTTCCCCGAGGCCAAGCTGGGCATCGGCCCGCCGGTCCAGAACGGCTTCTACTACGACTTCGACGTCGCCCGCCCCTTCACCCCCGATGACCTCAAGGCCATCGAGAAGAAGATGCAGGAGATCCAGAAGCGCGGCCAGAAGTTCTCCCGCCGCGTGGTCACCGACGAGGCGGCCCGCGAGGAGCTCGCCGACGAGCCGTACAAGCTGGAACTCATCGGCATCAAGGGCTCCGCGTCCACCGACGACGGTGCGAACGTCGAGGTGGGCGGCGGCGAGCTGACCATCTACGACAACCTGGACGCGAAGACCGGCGACCTGTGCTGGAAGGACCTCTGCCGCGGTCCCCACCTGCCCACCACCCGCAACATCCCGGCGTTCAAGCTCATGCGCAACGCGGCCGCCTACTGGCGCGGCAGCGAGAAGAACCCGATGCTCCAGCGCATCTACGGCACCGCGTGGCCGTCGAAGGAAGAGCTGAAGGCCCACCTCGACTTCCTCGCCGAGGCCGAGAAGCGCGACCACCGCAAGCTCGGCAACGAGCTCGACCTCTTCTCCATCCCGGACGAGATCGGCTCCGGCCTCGCCGTCTTCCACCCGCGCGGCGGCATCATCCGCCGGGTGATGGAGGACTACTCGCGCAAGCGGCACGAGGAGGAGGGCTACGAGTTCGTCTACTCCCCGCACGCCACCAAGGGCGCCCTCTTCGAGAAGAGCGGCCACCTGGACTGGTACGCGGAGGGCATGTACCCCCCCATGCAGCTCGACGGTGGTACCGACTACTACCTCAAGCCCATGAACTGCCCGATGCACAACCTGATCTTCGACGCGCGCGGCCGCTCCTACCGCGAGCTGCCGCTGCGCCTGTTCGAGTTCGGCACCGTGTACCGGTACGAGAAGTCGGGTGTCGTCCACGGACTGACCCGCGCCCGCGGCTTCACCCAGGACGACGCGCACATCTACTGCACCCGCGAGCAGATGGCGGAGGAGCTCGACACGACCCTCACCTTCGTGCTCAACCTGCTGCGCGACTACGGTCTGACCGACTTCTACCTGGAGCTGTCCACCAAGGACCCGGAGAAGTTCGTCGGCTCGGACGAGGCCTGGGAGGAGGCGACCGCCGTCCTCGCGCAGGTCGCCGAGAAGCAGGGCCTCCCGCTGGTCCCGGACCCGGGCGGCGCCGCCTTCTACGGTCCGAAGATCTCGGTGCAGTGCAAGGACGCCATCGGCCGCACCTGGCAGATGTCGACCGTGCAGCTCGACTTCAACCTGCCGGAGCGCTTCAACCTGGAGTACACCGCGCCCGACGGCTCCCGCCAGCGGCCGGTCATGATCCACCGCGCGCTGTTCGGCTCGATCGAGCGGTTCTTCGCCGTGCTGCTGGAGCACTACGCGGGCGCCATGCCGCCGTGGCTGGCCCCGGTCCAGGCGGTCGGCATCCCGATCGGCGACGGGCACGTCGAGTACCTGCAGGAGTTCGCCGCGGCGGCGAAGAAGCAGGGCCTGCGGGTCGAGGTGGACGCCTCCTCCGACCGCATGCAGAAGAAGATCCGCAACCACCAGAAGCTCAAGGTCCCGTTCATGATCATCGTCGGTGACGAGGACATGGCCGCGGGCACCGTCTCCTTCCGCTACCGCGACGGTTCGCAGGAGAACGGCATCGCCAAGGACGAGGCACTGGCCAAGCTGGCCAAGGTCGTCGCGGACCGGGTCCAGGTCTGATCGTCCGATCCGGCACCCGAAGTACCCGAAGCACCCGAAGGCCCCCGGGAAGTGATCACTTTCCGGGGGCCTTCTTCGTACGCCAGGCCGAGGTCATATGCTTGCCGCCATGACGACTCAGCCGGAGCAGCAGATCGGTGTGGGCACGCAGGACGCGTTCCAGCGACTGTGGACGCCCCACCGGATGGCCTACATCCAAGGGGAGAACAAGCCGACCGGCCCGGAGGCCGGGGACGGCTGTCCCTTCTGCGGGATTCCGGACATGTCCGACCAGGACGGCCTGGTCGTCGCGCGGGGCCGGCACGTGTACGCGGTGCTGAACCTCTACCCGTACAACGGCGGCCACCTGATGGTGGTCCCGTACCGGCACGTCGCCGACTACACCGAGCTGGACGGGCCGGAGACGGCCGAGCTCGCCGACCTCACCAAGCGGGCGATGGTCGCGCTGCGTAAGGCCTCGGGCGCGCACGGGTTCAACATCGGCATGAACCAGGGCGCGGCTGCCGGCGCCGGCATCGCCGCGCACCTGCACCAGCACATCGTGCCCCGCTGGGGCGGGGACACGAACTTCATGCCGGTCGTGGGCCACACCAAGGTGCTGCCCCAACTCCTGGCGGACACCCGCCAGATGCTCGCCGACGCCTGGCCCGTCGACTAGGGGTCCCTTCCTGATCAGGCCCGGTCAGGCTCGATCAGGCCCGGTCCGGGCGGCTCCGCCGCCAGGTCTCCACTTCGGCCTCGACGTCGAACTCCGTCAGGCCCAGGGGCGGGCCCGGAGGGGGCCTGCGCAGGGCCGCGGCGATCTTCTCGTTGATCTCCGTGAGGACGTCCCGCACCTGGCGTTCGGAGCGGGCCGCCCGGACCTTCTCCGCGGCGTCCTCGGCCTCCTTGCGCAGCGCGAGCGCCGGTGGCAGGACGGCGAAGCCCTCGCGGTGCAGCTTGTCCTTGATCCACCACTGCTCGTCGTAGGGCGCGTCCAGCGAGGCCAGCGGCTTGCCGTAGCCGGGCAGGCTCTCGAAGTCGCCCCGTTCGGTGGCCTGTCGGATCTGCCGGTCCACGAAGGACTCGAAGCTGACACCCGGTGGCTTGCGCTCGGTCATGGTCCCTCCTCGGCAGTTCCTCCAGCCTACCTACGCGTCGTAGACGTCGGCCTTGCGCGGCGCCGGCTCCTGGACGAGCCCGCTCATGATCGAGGAGCGGTTGGTGAAGCGGTCGGTGTCGACGCCGTTCTCCTCCAGCACCTTGAAGGTCGCCGCGTGGATCGACCGCAGGACCGGTGCCACCGTGCGCAGGGCGTCGTCCGCCATGAACCGGTGCCGCCACATCGAGCTCGCCCAGACGTGGCGCAGGCCGAAGGGCTCGGGCAGGACCAGCTTGCCGCCGAAGAATTCGAGGAGCGGCGGGTACCAGGTCAGCGGGGCCCGCACGGCGAGGCGCACCACCTCCTGCGCGTCCACCAGCGGCAGCGGGCGCTCCACGGTCTCCCAGAAGCGGATGCTCTTGGGCACCTCCACGGTCGGAGCCGCGGACTTGCTGGTGAACAGTCCGTGTACGGGGCCCAGGGCGTGCGCGGTGACGTCCACGCGCAGCGTCTTGTAGAGCACGGTGACCGTGACCAGCATGTTGATGACCAGCTGGCCGTCCCAGAGCGGGTACTGGATGCCCAGGTAGTGCCGGTTGCCGGCGCTGAACTGCTGCTCGTTGCAGATCCGGGTGATCTCGTGCGGCTTGATGAGGAAGGCGTCCACGTTCTCGCCGGTGGGGCGGGCCACCTCGGCGGCGCCCTCGCCGATCGGCGTGACGATCCAGTGCTGGATCGCGGCGGGCGGGAAACCACCGGTGTGCAGGGGGCCCCGCTCCAGCTTGCGGAGCTGGGCGTCGATCCCGCGTATGACGTCCCAGCTGCGGAAGGGGTGGATCTCCAAGCCCTCGCTCTTGGGGGCCAGCTCCTCGGCCATCTGCCAGCTGCCCCAGCGGGTGCCCATGCCCAGGATCCCCTTGGGACCCGCGTAGAAGACCTGGTTGCTGTGGTCCTCCGCGGTGAGCTTGGCGAGCTGGTGGCGCAGGTCCTCGCGCGCCTTCTCGTCGGGGTTGCCGGGCACGGCCTCGGGGATCTTCGCGCCGACCCCGCCGCCCGACAGCAGTCCGTCCCAGCGGGCGCGCAGGTCCCGGGCGGTGGCCTCGCAGGTGCGGCGGGCGAGCAGCCAGCCCAGGGCCGGGGCGATGATCATGCCGCGGGCGTACAGGCCGAGGAAGCCGGTCAGCGGCAGCTTGAACATCAGGAGGGCCGCCACGGCGCCGATGCCGACCAGGACCACGGTGCCGATCCAGGAGCTGTGCTTGCCCTCCTTGGCGGCCAGGGTCTTGCGGAGCTGGAAGAGCCCCAGCCACAGCAGCAGGCCGGGCAGGAACAGCACACCGCAGACCAGCATGATCAGCCGGAGCTTGCGGTCGCGCTCCTTGCGGATGTGCGAGGCGGCCAGGCAGTGCTCCACCACCGTCTGCGGATCGGCACCGAAGGACTGGATGAGGGGCTTGCGGCCCGGACCGAGGGCGCGGGCCTCCACGGCCCGGCAGAAGGCCTCGCCGAGGCTGGGTTCGAAGAGGGAGATCTTCGGCGGTTTGATCGTCGCCGGGTGGTTCTCGTTGTTGGCGGTGAGTATCTTCTCGAGCTTGCTGTCCTTGCCGCCGTCCCGGTACGCGGCCGAGGCGAGGGCGTTGGTCGCCGCCGTCTGCCCGCCGCCCCCCTGCAGCGGAACCTGCGCTCCGGGCCTGAAGTCGAATCCGTCGTCCGCCACCGCTGCCCCCATCGCTGTGCGTTCCTGCTCTTTTGGTGCGCCGAAGAGCCTATCGGCGGATCTCGCCCCATGGTCATGGGACAGGGAAATGCCGCCCACCGCAAGCTGGTTGGGTGGGCGGCCGACCCTGTGCTACACCAATCAACTTCCCTTCTCGGCCTGTTCGCGCACCTTTTCCGCGATCTGCGGCGGCATCGGTTCGTGGCGTGCGTACGCGCGGGCGAAGCGGCCCGTGCCGTGCGAGACGGAGCGCAGCTCGACGGCGTACCGGCCGATCTCGATCTCCGGGATCTCGGCGCGGACCCGGGTGCGCCCCGGTGCTGCCTGGTCGGTGCCCACGACGCGGCCGCGGCGGCCCGCCAGGTCGCTCATGACCGGGCCGACGTACTCGTCGGGGACGATGACGGCGAGCTCGGCGACCGGTTCGAGGAGCTCGATCCGGGCCTCGGCTGCGGCCTCCCGCAGGGCGAGGGCGCCGGCCGTCTGGAAGGCGGCGTCGGAGGAGTCCACCGAGTGCGCCTTGCCGTCGAGGAGGGTGATGCGCACGTCGACCAGCGGGTAGCCGGCGGCGACCCCGCGGGCCGCCTGGGTCCGTACGCCCTTCTCCACCGACGGGATGAACTGGCGGGGCACGGAGCCGCCGACGACCTTGTCGACGAACTCGACGCCGCTGCCGGGCGGGAGCGGCTCCACCTCGATCTCGCAGATGGCGAACTGGCCGTGGCCGCCGGACTGTTTGACGTGCCGGCCGCGCCCGGCGGCCTTGGCGCCGAAGGTCTCGCGCAGGCTCACCTTGTGCGGGACGGGGTCGACCTGGACGCCGTAGCGGGTGCGCAGCCGCTCCAGGGCGACGTCCTGGTGGGCCTCGCCGAGGCACCACAGGACGACCTGGTGGGTGTGCGGGTTCTGCTCCAGCCGCATGGTCGGGTCCTCGGCGACGAGCCGGGCCAGGCCCTGGGACAGCTTGTCCTCGTCGGCCTTGCTGTGCGCCTCGATGGCGAGGGGCAGCAGGGGGTCGGGCATGGTCCACGGCGCCATAAGGAGCGGGTCGTCCTTGGCGGAGAGGGTGTCGCCGGTCTCCGCTCGGGTCAGTTTGGCCACGCAGGCCAGGTCGCCGGCGATGCACCGGGTGAGGACGCGCTGCTGTTTGCCGAAGGGGGAGGAGAGGGTGCCGACCCGCTCGTCGACGTCGTGGTCCTCGTGCCCGCGGTCGGTGAGGCCGTGCCCGCTGACGTGGACGGTCTCCTCGGCCTTCAGGGTGCCGGAGAAGACGCGTACGAGGGAGACCCGGCCGACGTAGGGGTCGGAGGAGGTCTTGACGACCTCGGCGACGAGGGAGCCGTCGGGATCGCAGGTGACGTCCGGGCGGGCGGAGCCGTCGGGACGGGTGACGGTGACGGCGGCGCGCTCCAGGGGGGTGGGGAAGCCGCCGGTGACCAGTTCCAGGAGCTCCACGGTGCCCAGGCCCTGGCGGGCGCCGTCGGTGGCGGGGGCGGCCATCAGGACGGGGTGGAAGGTGCCGCGCGCGACCGCCCGCTCCAGGTCGTCGACGAGGGTCTTGAAGTCGATCTCCTCGCCGCCCAGGTAGCGGTCCATGAGGCTCTCGTCCTCGCTCTCGGCGATGATCCCTTCGATGAGCCGGGCGCGGGCGTCGGTGATGAGGGCGAGCTCGGCCGGGTCCGGGTCGCGCTCCACGCGCTCGCCGGAGGCGTACTCGTAGACGCGCCGGGAGAGCAGGCCGAGCAGGCCTGTGACGGGGGAGTGCCCGTCGGGGCCGGGCGGGCCGTGCAGGGGGAGGTAGAGGGGGATCACCGCGTCGGGGTCGTCGGCGCCGAAGATCTCGCCGCAGACGGTGGCCATCTGCGCGTAGTCGGAGCGGGCGGCCTCCAGGTGGGTCACGACGATGGCGCGGGGCATGCCGACGGCCTCGCACTCGTCCCAGACCATGCGGGTGGCGCCGTCGATCCCGTCCGAGGCCGAGACGACGAAAAGGGCCGCGTCCGCTGCGCGCAGACCGGCCCTGAGTTCCCCGACGAAGTCGGCGTATCCGGGGGTGTCCAGGATATTGATCTTGATTCCGCCCCATTCGACGGGGACGAGGGACAGCTGGACGGAGCGCTGCCGGCGGTGCTCGATCTCGT
Source organism: Streptomyces sp. NBC_00273 (assembly GCF_036178145.1). Lineage (NCBI taxonomy): Bacteria > Bacillati > Actinomycetota > Actinomycetes > Kitasatosporales > Streptomycetaceae > Streptomyces > Streptomyces sp. NBC_00273. Next base: position 7,572,586 of record NZ_CP108067.1, read on the forward strand.
CGTAGTCGGAGACGGTGGCGCCGTCCTCGACCCGGCCGGCCCGATTGACCGCTCCTGCGGTCAGGGCGAGGGCTTCGACCAGCGTGGTCTTGCCGGATCCGCTGTGGCCGACCAGCACGACGTTCCGAATGGAAGAGGGGCGGTCGGCCGTCAGTGCCCTGCCGGCGGCTCCGGCTTGGTGTGATGTGGCTCCCATGATGCTCGTACCTCCCGGTGGTGACGGTGAGGAGGGTCGGGTGGTGTGGGATCGGTGTCCGGATCGGGTGTCCCGGTCGCCTCCGCGGAGGAGGAACGCGGGATTCTTCGAGCTTTGCACTGCTGTCACATCCCGTCCATACGTCGTACCGGGGACGCCCCCGGGGCCCACCGGGGGCGGTCCACGGCGTGAAGTACGTCTTACGTGACACGAACCGGTGGGTGCGCGGCGTTCGCGCGGTGGCGTGCTGGCTACGATGGGCCAGCCGGTGGCCGTGGTGGCCGTGCGGCCCAGCGACCCTCTGGGAAGGCCATGCTGAACAAGTACGCGCGTGCATTCTTCACGCGTGTTCTCACGCCATTCGCCGCATTTCTGCTCCGGCGGGGGGTGAGCCCGGACGCGGTCACCCTGATCGGCACGGCCGGAGTGGTGGCCGGAGCGCTGTGGTTCTTCCCCCGCGGCGAGTTCTTCTGGGGCACCATCACCATCACCCTCTTCGTCTTCTCCGACCTGGTGGACGGGAACATGGCCCGCCAGGCCGGCATCTCCAGCCGGTGGGGAGCCTTCCTCGACTCCACCCTCGACCGGGTGGCGGACGCGGCGATCTTCGGCGGCCTCGCGCTCTGGTACGCGGGCAACGGGAACGACAACGCACTGTGTGCGGTGGCGATCTTCTGTCTGGCCAGCGGCCAGGTGGTCTCGTACACCAAGGCGCGCGGCGAGTCGATCGGGCTGCCGGTGGCCGTCAACGGGCTCATCGAGCGGGCCGAGCGACTGGTGATCTCGCTGGTCGCGGCGGGCCTGTCCGGGCTGCAGACCTTCGGTGTGCCGTCCTGGATCGGTGTGCTGCTGCCGATCGCGCTGTGGATCGTGGCGGTGGGCTCGCTCGTCACCCTGATCCAGCGGGTGGTCACCGTACGCCGCGAGTCGGCCGAGGCCGACGCGGCGGCCTCGGCCGCCGAGGGCGGCGCGGCCTGATGGGCGCCATACAGGACAAGCTGGTCGACTCGCTGTACGGACTCGGCTGGGCCGGGGTCAAGAAGCTGCCCGAACCGGCCGCCGTGGCCCTGGGCCGGCGCATCGCCGACTTCGCGTGGAAGCGGCGCGGCAAGAGCGTGCTGCGGCTGGAGTCGAACCTGGCCCGGGTGGTGCCCGACGCCGGCCCGGAGCGGCTGCGCGAGCTGTCGCAGGCGGGCATGCGCTCGTACATGCGGTACTGGATGGAGTCCTTCCGGCTGCCGACCATGGACCCGAAGCGCTTCAGCACCGACGTCGAGTTCCGGGACGAGCACCTGCTGCGCGAGGCCCTCGACTCCGGGCGCGGCGTGATCGTGGCCCTGCCGCACCTCGCCAACTGGGACCTCGCCGGGGCCTGGGCCATCGGTCACATGGGGGCGCCCTTCACCACGGTCGCCGAGCGGCTGAAGCCCGAGACCCTCTACGACCGCTTCGTGGCCTACCGGGAGAGCCTGGGCATGGAGGTCCTGCCGCACAGCGGCGGCGCCGCCTTCGGCACCCTCGCCCGGCGACTGCGCTCCGGCGGCCTGGTCTGCTTGGTCGCGGACCGGGACCTGTCGGCCTCCGGGGTCGAGGTGGACTTCTTCGGCGCCACGGCGCGCATGCCGGCCGGACCGGCGCTGCTGGCCCAGCAGACCGGTGCGGTGCTGCTGCCGGCGACCCTGCACTACGGCGACACGCCGAAGCTCTACGGCCGGATCCACCCCGAGGTGGAGGTGCCGAAGACCGGGACCCGGACCGAGAAGACCACCCGCATGACCCAGGCGCTGGCGGACGCCTTCGCGTGGGGCATCGCCGAGCACCCGGAGGACTGGCACATGCTGCAGCGGCTGTGGCTGGACGACCTGGAGGAGCGCCCGTAGTGAAGATCGGCATCGTGTGCCCGTACTCGTGGGACGTGCCGGGCGGCGTCCAGTTCCACATCCGGGACCTGGCGGAGCACCTGATCCGCCTCGGCCACGAGGTGTCGGTGCTCGCCCCGGCGGACGACGAGACCCCGCTGCCGCCTTACGTGGTCTCGGCCGGACGGGCGGTGCCGGTCCCGTACAACGGCTCGGTGGCCCGGCTGAACTTCGGCTTCCTGTCGGCGGCCCGGGTCCGGCGCTGGCTCCACGACGGCACCTTCGACGTGATCCACATCCACGAGCCGGCCTCGCCCTCGCTGGGGCTGCTGTCCTGCTGGGCGGCGCAGGGGCCGATCG